>NZ_JBMDXE010000025.1:0-4559 GCF_048594845.1 Rhodopseudomonas sp.
GTTGCCGCGTTCGCCGATGTCGAACGCGCCCGGGGCATAGAACGCACCGGCAGCGACCAACACCGCGGCCATACCGACCAGGGAGTGGAAGGCGGCGACCAGCTCGGGCATCGAGGTCATCGGCACCTTCTTGGCGATCACAGCGCCGATGCCGCCGCCGATCGCGATGCCGGCGATCACCAGCACCCAGCCGAGCAGGTCCGCCGGCGGATGGCCGGCGAGCGTCGTGACGATGGCGATCGCCATGCCGCTCATGCCCATCAGGTTGCCCTGACGGCTGGTGGCCGGCGACGACAGACCGCGCAGCGCCAGAATGAACAGGACGCCTGCGATCAGATACAGAAATGCGGAAAGATTGGCACTCATCGACGGCCCCTACTCACTTCTGCTTCTTCTTGTACATCGCCAGCATGCGCTGGGTGACAAGGAAGCCGCCGAAGATGTTGATACATGCGAAGATCAGCGCGACGAAGCCGAAGCCGCGCGCCCATAGCGGACCGTTGTCGCTGCCGGCCAGCGAGACGCCGACGGCGAGCAGCGCGCCGACCACGATCACCGACGAGATCGCGTTGGTCACCGACATCAGCGGCGTGTGCAACGCCGGAGTCACCGACCACACGACGAAGTAACCGACAAACACGGCGAGAACGAAAATCGACAGCCGAAACACGAACGGATCGACCGCCTGAACCATATGCTCCATCACAACTCTCCTTAGCGGTCGCGTTAAGCCGACTTCGGCTGGAAGTTCGGGTGGACCACGGCGCCGTCGCGCGTCAGCGCGGTCGCCTTGACCAGCTCGTCGTCCCAATTCACCGCGAGCGCCTTCTCCTTGTTGACCATGGTCTCGAAGAAGCTGAGCAGGTTGCGGGCGTAGAGGCTCGAGGCCGAGGCCGCGACACGACCGGCGACGTTGGTGTAGCCGACGATCTTGACGCCATCGATCTCGACGACCTGACCCGGCTGCGCGCCTTCGACGTTGCCGCCGCGTTCGACCGCGAGGTCGACCAGCACCGAGCCGGGCTTCATCGACTTCACCATCTCGGCGGTGACGAGGCGCGGCGCGGGCCGGCCCGGGATCAGCGCCGTGGTGATGACGATGTCCTGCTTCTTGATGTGCTCGGCCGTCAGAGCGGCCTGCTTGGCCTGATACTCTTTGGACATTTCCTTGGCGTAGCCGCCGGCGGTCTGGGCGTTCTTGAACTCCTCGTCCTCGACGGCGAGGAATTTCGCGCCGAGCGATTCGACCTGCTCCTTGGTGGCCGGACGCACGTCGGTCGCGGTGACGATGGCGCCGAGACGGCGCGCGGTCGCGATCGCCTGCAGGCCGGCGACACCGACGCCCATGATGAACACCTTCGCGGCGGGCACCGTACCGGCCGCGGTCATCATCATCGGCATGGCGCGACCGAACGCTTCGGCGCCGTCGATCACGGCGCGATAGCCGGCCAGGTTGGCCTGGCTCGACAGCACGTCCATCACCTGGGCGCGAGTGATGCGCGGCATCAGCTCCATCGCGAACGCGGCGATGCCGGCATCGGCCATCGCCTTCAGCGCGGCGTCGTTGCCGTACGGGTCCATGATCGCCAGCACCAGCGCGCCGCGCTTGTAGGCGCCGAGCTCGGCAGCTTCGGGCCGCTTCACCTTCAGCACGACATCGGCACCGCTCAGCGCGTCTGCCGAGACGGTGGCACCGACCGCCGCGTAGTCGGCATCGGGCAGGCCCGACTTGACGCCCGCACCGGGTTCGACCGCGACCTCGGCGCCGAGCGCTTTGAGTTTCTTCACCGTGTCCGGCGTCGCTGCGACGCGCGGCTCGGCAGGGTCTTTTTCTTTGGCAACAGCAATCTTCATGAGGCCTCCGGCGGCGCGAAGCACGCGCGTGAGCGAGCGAGATCGGCACGCACCCCGCACAAGTGGGACCGGTTTTGGACCGGGATGCGCGCTCAGTTCAGTGAAGGAGCTGGCCGTGACGGCCCCCCGGACACCACGTTGCCGAGACCAGCTCCAGGAGAGCGCCGCGTGTAACGGCGCACTCCGGGTGAAATCAAGTCAGGAAAATCGCCATCATCGCCACGATCACGATGACGGCGGCGGTGCCGTACTTCACCAGCTTGATAAACCCTTCATAGGTTTGCTCATGCGCGGCGTAGTCGTTACCGGCGGCGGTCGTGTAGGCGACTTCGCGATGCTCTGCCATTCGTCTCTCCGGACAATGTTCGAGAAGCGGGGATGCAATTAGCGCAATCTTATTGCGGGAGCAACGGCGCTGCAGCAATTAATGGCCTAGCCACTTTGGGTTCATCCCAAAGTCTAGCAGGCGCTCCTCCCTTAACGCAGTGTGATCGGAACGCGCGATTAGAACAAGCTCTTACGAAGCGCTTGCAACAGCTGAGTGATTATTCCGCAGGGCGGGGAGCGAAAGTCACGACGTGGGACAACGAAGAGAGCCGCGTGCTCGCGCAAGAGCCGAAATTTCAGGTTTCCGTCGAACCCGGCCCAACACCGACCCGCCGCGTCTCCCCCGTCATACCGGCCTTGTGCCGGGCATCCACGGCTTCATGGCGGAGATGCACCAGAGGCGTGGATGGCCGGGCAAGCCCGGCCATGACGGAAACGCGACGACCGATCTAAGCAGCCGGCCAATTGTCCCTGATCCACCGCGTCAGCGATTGCTCGCTGACTTCGCCGGCGGCGAGAGAGAGGATCATCGCCGCAGCGTCAGCTTCCGGAACGATGAAGTCGACGTCGTTGACACCGAGGAAAGTGTAGAGAGCCAGAAGCGAAGTTCGCTTGTTGCCGTCCACAAACGGATGATTGCGGGCCAGCCCAAAGGCATAAGCGGCCGCAAGCTCCGCCAGATCGGCTTGTTCGTAGGTCCATTTGTTGCGTGGACGATCCAGCGCCGACTGCAACATCCCCTCATCGCGAAGACCGGCGGCGCCGCCGTGAATGGCCAACTGCTCGTCGTGAATGGCGACGATCATCTGCTGAGTGAGCCAGAACGGCTCACTCATTTGGCCAGCTCGGCAAGCGCGTTGTGGTAGCGCTTCATGCCGCGGCGGGCGACTTCCATCGCTTTCTCGAAATCAGGGTTCGAGGGCGTAAATCGCACGCCACCGTCCGGCGTCAAAGTCGCATACAGCTGATCGCCGACATTCAGGTTCAGCCGGGCCATCAGCTCCTTAGGGAAAATGAGCCCCGACGAATTCCCAATCTTTTTGACCTCGACGGTCGCGAGAACACGACCGCTTTCGATATCGGCTTTAGTACGGTCGTCCATTTCGAAGCCTCCGTTATACGGAATGTATAACGGAGGCCCGCGGTCCGTTCAACAGTTGTTTTACGGTAACAGGTTCCCGTCCTACCCCATCGCCTCCAATTCGTCGATCATGCCGGCGATCACCGACAGGCCGCCGTCCCAGAAGCTCGGGTTCTTGGCGTCGAGGCCGAACGGGGCGAGCAGCTCCGAATAATGCTTGGTGCCGCCCGCCGACAGCATCGCGAGGTAACGCTCGGCGAAGCCTTCCTGGGCGTGCTCGTAGACGGCGTAGAGCGAGTTCACCAGACAGTCGCCGAACGCGTAAGCGTAGACGTAGAACGGCGAATGGATGAAGTGCGGGATGTACATCCAGAAGCTCTCATAGCCAGGCTTGATCTCGATCGCCGGGCCGAGGCTCTCGCTCTGCACGCTGAGCCAGATCTCGCCGATCCGCTGCGCGGTGAGTTCACCGCTGCGGCGCTCGGTGTGGATCGCGCGCTCGAACGAGTAGAACGCGATCTGCCGCACCACCGTGTTGATCATGTCCTCGACCTTGCCGGCGAGCAGCGCCTGGCGCTGCTTGGCGTTCTTGGTCTGCGCCAGCAGCCGCCGGAACGTCAGCATCTCGCCGAACACGCTGGCGGTCTCGGCCAACGTCAGCGGCGTCGGCGCCATCAGCGCGCCGTTGCCGGCGGCGAGCACCTGATGCACGCCGTGGCCGAGCTCGTGGGCGAGCGTCATCACGTCGCGCGGCTTGCCCTGATAGTTCATCAGCACATAGGGATGCGCCGAGGGCGTGGTCGGATGCGAGAACGCGCCCGGCGCCTTGCCGGGACGCACCGGCGCGTCGATCCAGCGGTCGGTGAAGAACCGCTCCGCGATCCGCGCCATCTCCGGCGAGAACGCGTTGTACGCGGTCAGCACCATGTTGCGCGCCTCGGGCCAGGCGATCGTGCCGGTGGCGGCGAACGGCAGCGGCGCGTTGCGGTCCCAATGCGGCAGCTTCTTCTTGCCGAACCAGCCGGCCTTCAGCTTGTAGTAGCGGTGCGACAGCTTGGGGTACGCGCCGCGCACCGAGGCGACCAGCGCGTCGACGACTTCGCGCTCGACGCGATTGTTGAGATGCCGCGAGTCGGCGACATCCTCGAAGCCGCGCCAACGGTCGGAGATTTCCTTGTCCTTGGCCAGCGTGTTGGTGATCAGCGTGAACAGGCGCAGGTTCTTGCCGAAGGTGGCCGCCAGCGCGTCCGCAGCGCGGTGCCGTTCCCCGGGATCAGCCGATTGCAGCTTGTTCAGC
>NZ_JBMDXE010000250.1:0-8211 GCF_048594845.1 Rhodopseudomonas sp.
TTCTGGGTGACCACGACACTGCCCTTGGCCTCCAGGCGGCGAATCGACGAGGTGCCGCCGGGCCCAGGCGCCGCGGCGGGCATCGCCTTGCGCTTGGCCTGCTTGGCCGAGCCGTTGTCCTGCTGATCCTGATCGTAGAACACCACGAGGCTCTTGGACGTCATGGTGGTGTCGCCCTGGACCACCTTCACGCTGCCCGCGAAGGTCGCCTCTTTCTTCTTGTCCCGGACCTCGAGCGTATCGGATTCGATCTGGATCGGCTGGTCGCGATTCTGCGAAAAGCCCTGCATCGCGTTGGGCACGCCCTGCATGGTGCTCTGCGCCCAGCCGGGTGCGCTCGCAGCGCCGGCCAGAAGCGCGGCGCCGGCGACCCCGAGCAGGACGCGACGGGCGGAGCGGAAACCGGCAGCGATCATGGATGGTTCACTTCACGTTGGCGTTGGCCTGACGGCTTCGCCTTCGGCGGCGCCGGGTCGACTCGCGGCGACGCGGCCGGAGCGGGCGGCGGCTGGGCGGCGGCTTCCTCGGAGGAATCCGGGAGCCTGGCGTTATCCAGGTTCATCACGACTCCTCCCTCGAATCGGATCACATCGCCCTTTTCGGTAATCCGCAGCCGCTGGCCGCGCAACTTGCCGCCGAGCCATTTGACGTCCACCGGCTCGTCCGACGCCACCGTGCCCTTGCCCATGTCGACGTCCGCGTGGGTCATCCAGGCTTCGCTGCCGCTCGACGAACGCAGATAGACGTCCTTCTCCAGGTTGAGGAGCTGGGCCTTGGTGTTGAACTTGCCGTCACGGGCCTCGATCACCACGGTGGACTGGTCGTCGTTCACCATCTTGGCGCGCAAGGTGTGCAGATCGACGTGATCCTGGCTGGTGAGATCCTGGGTGGCCGAGCGGGCCCACATCTCGTAGGGGCGGCCGTCGTTGGTGAAGCCGGCCAGATGCGGGGATTCCATCGTGATCTTGGTGCCGGAGACCACCAGGTCGCCGATGTCGAGCGGCAGCTTCGACAGCAGGCGGAAGGGGTTGAAGATCGAGATCGCGAGGATCGCGGCGAGCGACAGCGCCACGACGAGGGGCACGGCGATCCGCAAGGTGCGCACCAGACGGCTGTGGCGCGCCGCCGCGGCGAAGCGCGCCTCCATGCTGGCTTGATACGACGCCGTCTGAACCGAAGCCACCGCTGCTCCCGCGTGGTGCCGGGCGTGGCATCATCCAGCCAGCCTCGAGCCTACCGTCTCACATCCTTGCTCCGCATCGGGAACCGACCGGACGCGTCCGGCGCGGGGAGCAACCCCAGATAGTCGCTAAAACCCCGGCAGGCGAGGCCCGCGGTGGGACGAGCCCATCACAAGCCCATCAGGACGACGAACATGACCGAAACGGGGCGGCCCAATGTGTCGGATCTGCCCGAAATCCTCAAGAATGCGCGAAGATGTCCTCTTCGCTCCAACCTGCGAGGTCGAGGCGGGCGCGGTAGGGCAGGAAATCGAAGCACGCTTGCGCGAGTTCGGCGCGGTTCTCGCGCGCCAGCATCACGTCGAGCTTGTCGCGCAGCGCATGCAGATGCAGCACGTCGGAGGCCGCATATGCCAGTTGAGCGTCGCTCAGATTGTCGGCGCCCCAGTCGCTCGACTGCTGCTGCTTCGACAGGTCGACATTCAGCAGTTCGCGGACCAGGTCCTTGAGGCCGTGACGATCGGTGTAGGTACGCGACAGCCGGGAAGCGATCTTGGTGCAGTAGACCGGCTGCGGCATCACGCCGAGCGCGTTGAACAGGGCGGCGAGGTCGAACCGGGCGAAATGGAAGATCTTCACCACGCCGGGATCGCCGAGCAGCCGCTTCAGGTTCGGCGCGTCGCTGTGGCCGCGCGGGATCTGCACCACATCGGCGCTGCCGTCGCCGTTCGAAAGCTGCACGACGCACAGCCTATCGCGATGCGGATGCAGCCCCATGGTCTCGGTGTCGATCGCCACGGAGGTGGTGTAGCGCGAAAGATCCGGCAGATCGCCGCGGTGCAGGCGGATGGTCATGGTCGGCAACCGTTGTTCTGGAAGGTGGGACCGACGGTCCCGAATCGCTGCTCAACCTAGCGCTCGAGCCAGCAAGTGGCGAGCCGTGCGGCCGAGATCGATCACATCAACAAAAGGGAGAGTGAAGTGCGGGCAGGGCAATGGTGCCCAGGAGAGGACTCGAACCTCCACGGTGTTACCCACTGGTACCTGAAACCAGCGCGTCTACCAATTCCGCCACCTGGGCCCGGGCGGGTTGATAGGGACCCGCTACGGAAATGTCAAATTGCTTTGCGCTGCCAATTCCGCTGTACAGCGAAAGGTTGATGGCGTAACGCGAAACCGCCAAAATAACGGCGATTGCCGGAGCTTTCCGGCTCGTCTTTTCCCCATCAGGATCACCCGCATGCATTCGAATATCGACACCCTTGTCACGGTTTTCGGCGGTTCGGGCTTCATCGGCCGCCATGTGGTGAGCGCGCTGGCCCGCCGGGATTACCGAATCAGGGTGGCGGTGCGGCGTCCCGAACTCGCCGGGCACCTGCAGCCGCTCGGCCGGGTCGGGCAGATTCATGCGGTGCAGGCCAACCTGCGCTATCCGGAATCGATCCAGGCCGCGATGCGTGACGCGCATGTGGTGATCAATCTGGTCGGCATTCTCGCCGAGGGCGGTGCGCAGCGGTTCGACTCGGTGCAGGCCGAGGGCGCTGCGGCGGTCGCGAAGGCGGCTGCCTCGATCGGCGCCCGCATGGTGCATGTCTCGGCGATCGGTGCCGATGCCAATTCGCCGTCGCGCTACGCCCGCTCCAAGGCCGCCGGCGAACAGGCTGTGCTCGCCGCGGTGCCGGACGCCACCATTCTGCGGCCGTCGGTGGTGTTCGGCCCCGAAGATCAATTCACCAATCGCTTCGCCGCGCTGGCGCGGATCTCGCCGTTGCTGCCGCTGGTCGGCGCCGACACCAAGCTGCAGCCGGTCTATGTCGGCGACGTCGCGGCTGCCGTGGCCGAGGCGGTGGACGGCCGGACGAAGCCGGGCGCGACCTACGAACTCGGCGGCCCCGAACAGATGACGATGCGGGAGATCATCGAGCTGATCCTCGAGACGGTCGATCGCAAGCGGCTGTTGCTGCCGCTGCCGTTCGGGCTCGCTAGCCTGCAGGCCGCGCTGCTGCAGTTCGCACCGGGCGACTTCAAGCTGACGCCGGATCAGGTTTCGCTGCTGAAGGTCGACAACATCGTGTCGGACGCCGCCAAGAGCGCCGGGCTGACGCTGCAGGGCCTCGGCATCACGCCGGATTCGATGGAGGCGGTGGTGCCGTCCTATCTGTGGCGCTTCCGCGCCACCGGCCAGTTCGCCCGCAAGAACGCCTGATCGAAGTCATTACCTGAAGCTTCGCCGCGCAGCCCCGCGCGGCGAAGTGCCGGTGATTACTTGCCGAGCGCCAGCGCGATCAGCCCGAGCGTGCCGACCACGACGCGCCACCACGCGAACAGCTCGAAGCCGTGGCGGGTAACGTAGCCGAGGAATGTCTTCACCACGATGATCGCGGTGATGAACGACACCACGAAGCCGACCGCCACGATGGTGAGATGGTCGCTCGAGAGGTCGGCGCGGTTCTTGTAGAGATCGTACACGAACGCGCCCACCATCGTGGGAATCGCCAGGAAGAACGAGAACTCCGCGGCCGAGCGCTTGTCGGCGCCGAACAGCATCGCCGCGACGATGCTGGCGCCCGAGCGCGATACGCCGGGGATCATCGCCATGCACTGCGCGCAACCGATGTAGAAGTACATCTTGAGCGGGAATGCGGTGGCGTCGTGATGCTCGGGATTGAGATCGAGCTGATCGACCCAGAGCAGAATCGCGCCGCCGACGATCAGCGAGAAGCAAACCACCCAAGGGTTGAACAGATACGCCTTGATGTAGGAGCCGGCCGCCGCGCCGATCACCGCCGCCGGCAGGAACGCGACCAGCACGCCCATGACGAAGCGCTGCGCGGCGGGATCCGAGAACATCCCGAGCGCAATCCGCCACAATTTCGAGAAATACAGCGCCAGGATCGCCAGGATGGCGCCGAGCTGAATCAGGACGTCGAAGGTCTTCCAGAAGTCGCCCTCGCCGAGGTTGAAGAACCGGCCGACGAGCAGCAGATGACCGGTCGACGACACCGGAAGAAACTCGGTCACACCCTCTACGATGCCGAGAATGACGGCCCTGATGATATCGGCAAGCATGGGGAGTCCGTTGGGAAGGGGGCGATCTTGCGGGAGGCGGAACCTTGTCGCCTATTCACTAGTATGCCGCAACGTCAAAAATGCGCCAGAGCTGCCTTGCCAAAAGCCGCCTTGCCAGCGGCCTGCAACTGAGTAGTTTGACGCCTCCCGCGGGCCCGGGACGCTGATCGCGTCCGCCGATCTCGGCCACCGTTTGTTAAGCCTGCGAAACTATCAAGGTCGCCATGTACACCCTGTTCCACCATCCGTTCTGCCCGCAGTCCCGGTTCGTGCGGCTTGCGCTCGGTGAACACGGTCTCGACCTGCGGCTGGTGGAAGAGCGTTCGTGGGAGCGCCGGACGGCGTTTCTGGCGCTCAATCCGGCCGGAACGACCCCGGTGCTGATCGCCGAAGGGCAGCCGCCGGTTCCCGGCGCCGGCGTGATCGCCGAGTTTCTCGACGAGACGCATGGTGCGGGCTTCGGCGATCGCCGGCTGTTGCCGCAGTCGACCGCCGAGCGGATCGAGGTGCGCCGGCTGCTCGACTGGTTCAACGACAAATTTTTCGAGGAAGCCAGCGGACCGCTGGTGACCGAGCGGATCTACAAGCGCTTCATGAGCGAAGAGGACGGTGGCGGTCCGCCGGCGATGGACGTGATCCGTGCCGCGACCGCCAATGTGCGCTATCACCTCGCTTATATCGGCTGGCTGGCGCGGACGCGGAACTTCCTGGCCGGCGACCGGATGACTTATGCGGACCTCGCCGCCGCCGCGCACCTGTCGGCGATCGATTATCTGGGCGACGTGCCATGGATCGAGGACGAAGCCGCGAAGGCCTGGTACGCCCGGATCAAGTCGCGGCCGTCGTTCCGCCCGCTGCTGAGCGAGTGGCTGGCGGGGGTGCCGGCGTCGCGGACCTACGTGGATCTGGACTTCTGAGCCGGGCCGGAACGGCTCTCAATTCGGCCGAAAATCCTTGTGGCAAACTGAAGGCAGCGCTGACCGATCAGGCGCTCGCGCTCGGCTTCGCGCCGCTCGGTGTCTGCGCACCGGATGCCATCCCGAACGCCCTCGGCTACCTGCGCGAATTCCTTGCTGCTGATTATCACGGGCAGATGGCCTGGCTGGCCGACCGGCCGGAGCGCCGCGCCGACCCGCGGGTGATGTGGGGCGATGTCCGCTCGGTGATCATGCTGGGCGTCAATTACGGACCGGCGACCGATCCGCTGGCGCTGGCGGGAGCGAAGGATCGCGGCGCGATCTCGGTCTATGCGCAAGGCGACGATTATCACGACGTCATCAAGGCGCGGCTGAAGCAGCTCGCGCGCTGGCTGGTCGCGACCGCGGGCGGCGAGGTCAAAGTCTTCGTCGACACCGCGGCGGTGATGGAGAAGCCGCTGGCGCAGGCGGCCGGGGTCGGCTGGCAGGGCAAGCACAGCAATCTGGTGTCGCGGGAGTTCGGCTCCTGGCTGTTTCTCGGTGCGATCTTCACCACGCTCGAACTGCCGCGCGACGACGCCGAGCGCGATCATTGTGGCTCGTGCCGCAACTGCCTCGATGCCTGTCCGACCGCGGCGTTTCCGGCGCCGTATCGTGTGGATGCGCGGCGCTGCATCTCGTATCTGACGATCGAGCACAAAGGGCCGATCCCGCACGAATTTCGCAAACAACTTGGTAATCGGATTTACGGTTGCGACGATTGTCTCGCGGTCTGCCCGTGGAACAAGTTCGCGCAGGCCGGCCGCGAGGCCAAGCTGGCCTCTCGCGAAACTTTGCGGGCGCCGGCGCTGGCCGAACTTGTGCGGCTCGACGACACGGCCTTTCGGGCGCTGTTCACCAAGTCCCCGGTCAAGCGCATCGGCCGCAACCGCTTTATCCGCAACGTGCTGATCGCGATCGGCAATTCGGGCGAAGCAGAGCTGGCGATCGAAGCCGAGCGATTGCTCGGCGATGCCGACCCGGCGGTGCGCGGCGCGGCGGTGTGGGCGCTCGGGCAGTTAGTTGCCGACGATCAGTTCGCCGTGTTGCGCGAGAGGCATCTCGCCGAAGAAGCCGATGAGACTGTGCGGGCGGAGTGGATGGACGGCCGTGTGGTCCGAGATGCCGCACCGTCTTCAGACGTCATCCCCCGCGAAAGCGGGGGAACCAGTATCCCAGAGAGATGATGAACTTGACCGCACTGGAATACCGGGTCGCCCCCCTCCGCGGGCGATGACGGGGGTGTGTGGGGTGGAGTCACCACACCACACCCCAAATCCTCCACCGCCGCCAACAAACATTCGATGTGCTGCGGCCGCGAGAGGCGGTGGTCGCCGTCCTGGATCAGGGTCAGCACGACGTCTTCGCAGGGCAGATGCTCGGTCAGCGCAAAGGCGTGGGTCCAGGGCACGTCGGGGTCCTGCTTGCCTTGCAGGATGCGGACTGGGCAGCCGGTCGAGATCGCTCCGTCGAGCAGCAGATGGTTGCGGCCGTCCTCGATCAGCGCCCGCGTGATCGGATAGGGCTCGCCATACTCCGACGGTCGCATCCAGACCCCCTCGGTCTCGATCTGCCGCCGGATCTCCGGCGAAAAGCCGTTCCACATCAGTGCCTCGGTGAAATCCGGCGCCGGTGCGATCAGCACCATTCCGGCCAGCGAGGCGGGGCCATTGCCGCCGCGGCGAAGCAGCTCGCGCGCCAGCAGCAGCGCCATCCAGCCGCCCATCGACGAGCCGATCACCACCTGCGGGCCCTTGGCGAAGCGATCGAACACCGCCAGCGAGTCCTCGAGCCAGCGGCTGATCGTGCCCTCGGCGAAGGCGCCGGAGGATTCGCCGTGGCCGGAATAATCGAACCGGACGCAGGCCCGGCCGCGTTCGGCCGCGAAGGCATCGAGCGCGACCGCCTTGGTGCCCGTCATGTCGGAGTTGAAGCCGCCGAGCCAGAACAACCCGGGCGGCGTGCCGGGCCTGGCGCGGACAGCGATGCGGCGCTGAGCGGAGCCGTCTCCGACGGTGATGAACTCCGGATCGGCGCCGGCGGGGTGATTTGTCATGGATCAAGTGCCTCGTTGCCGAATTGCTTTGCAGTACGCCCGGCCGCGCCGTCAATCGCGCATGGCGCGGGGTGCCGCGTGACGGAAAAGACGCGGGTCGGCATGACTTTGCGCTGGTTATGCGGAAGTTGGCTTGCCGGTCGGGGCTTCTTCCGTCACACTGCGCCGCGATCAGAAAAAGGGCATGGCCCCGGCTTTGAGCGGGGTTGTCGGTTTTGCGTCCGGTTACGCTCTGACCTATATGGAGCGCATGATCGGATCGGCACGGTCGCGTGATGCCTCCGTGATATGCCCTGATCGATCGTCCGCCATCAACGTTCACAATATTGGAGAAGCCACCATTCGCCGTCCCAACAGAGCCCCGCCCCCCGTTGCCAAGGATGGGCCGCGCACCAACGATGACATTCGCAACCACGAGATCCAGCTGATCGACCAGGACGGTGTGAACCGTGGCAAGGTCGAGACCATTGTCGCGATCAAGATGGCAATGGAAGCCGGCATGGATCTGGTCGAGATCTCGCCGAACGTCAGTCCGCCGGTCTGCAAGATCATGGACTACGGCAAGTTCAAGTACTCGGCGCAGAAGAAGGCCGCCGAGGCGCGCAAGAAGCAGAAGATCGTCGAGATCAAGGAGATCAAGCTCCGTCCGATGATCGACGACCACGACTACGACGTGAAGATGAAGGCGATGCAGCGCTTCTTCGAGGAAGGCGACAAGGTGAAGATCACTTTGCGCTATCGCGGACGCGAAATGGCCCACCAGGACATCGGCACCAAGCTGCTGGACAAGGTGAAGGCCGACGTCGCCGAGATCGCCAAGGTCGAGCAGGACGCCCGCTTCGAAGGTCGCCAGGTCGTCATGGTGCTGGCGCCGCGCTGAGCTCCACCGTTTTCGATTTGAGTAGGCATGTGGCCCGCCAGCGAGAGCTGACGGGCCATTTTCGTTTAG
>NZ_JBMDXE010000251.1:0-5992 GCF_048594845.1 Rhodopseudomonas sp.
CACGGCCGCACCTGCGCGGCCGCATTGGCGATCACCGCACGGCAGCCGCGGCGCACGCCTTCGAGCCCGGCGAACGGCATCACCATCGCGTTGTTCCCGGTGAAGCCGATCACCTCGCACGGAATCGTGCGACTTCCCCCAGTTTCCACAACGATCCGCGCACCAACGGACATCGCGTGAATCGGACCCGCGATCTCGACCATCAAGCCGCGAACGCCCACCACACGGCCATAAATGTTGACGCCGTCGATATCGCCGATCTGTTCCGCCAGGGCCTTCATTGCGAAACCCTTAAGTTTGTGGCCGGCGGGGCTGTCACCTTAACTTCGTGTTTACCCGCATCGTTAATCATTGCGTCACTGTCTTTGGTGGCTGAACGCGCTTGCCCATCAGAACGAAGGTGCGAGTCGCGGGAGTCGGTTGAAACCGACTCTTAATGTGAAACTTGAAGGGGCCGGGTAACAAAAAGCTGCTTCTGCGCAACATCTTACGGCGATTCTGCAAAAATTGCACGAACAGAGCTTGCGGACCAGAATCAGGATTTGTTAACCATACCTCGTCAGGATCCGAATCAGTTGTTCAGAGGCGTTTCCAGTGCCGCAGGTAGTGCGGACGCCTGACGCCCGGAGCGGCGCTATAAGGGGACTGGCATGCGCGTATTGCTGATTGAAGACGACAGCGCGACTGCGCAGTCGATCGAATTGATGCTCAAATCCGAGAGTTTCAATGTCTACACGACGGATCTCGGTGAAGAAGGCGTCGACCTCGGCAAATTGTACGACTACGACATCATCCTGCTTGATCTGAACCTGCCGGACATGTCCGGTTATGACGTTCTCAAGCAGCTGCGCGTGTCCAAGATCAAGACTCCGATCCTGATCCTGTCCGGCCTCGCCGGCATCGAGGACAAGGTGAAGGGCCTGGGCGTCGGCGCCGACGACTACATGACCAAGCCGTTCCACAAGGACGAGCTGGTAGCCCGCATCCACGCCATCGTCCGCCGCTCGAAGGGCCACGCCCAATCGGTGATCCAGACCGGCGACCTCGTCGTCAATCTCGACACCAAGACCGTCGAAGTCGGCGGCCAGCGCGTGCATCTGACCGGCAAGGAATATCAGATGCTGGAGCTCCTCTCGCTGCGGAAGGGCACCACGCTGACCAAGGAAATGTTCCTCAACCACCTCTATGGTGGCATGGACGAGCCGGAACTGAAGATCATCGACGTATTCATCTGCAAGCTGCGCAAGAAGCTCGCCAACGCGTCCGACGGCCGAAACTTCATCGAGACGGTCTGGGGCCGTGGCTACGTGCTGCGCGAACCGTCCGAGGACGACGTCCGCATCCCGGCCTGAGCCGGTTTGATTTCTGCCAGAGCGCCAGTCAGGCGCTCACCCGAGAGCCTCCAGCCCCGCCGCAAATGGCGGGGTTTTTGTTTGTGCGCACGATGTGATGCGACGCCTCGTCCCACGACGTGCGTCATTCCGGGCCGCGCGCAATTGCGTGCGCCCCCCGGGCATATCGAGTTAGTGCGACGAGACGTTTCGATAATTGCGATATTCCGGGCTCGCGAGCAGCGCTCGCGCCGGGATGACGCATCAAGGCCCGCCAAAGCGGGCCCGTGCATCCGATCTCAGCCCACGCGCAGGCCGGCGAGCTGGCCGAGCGGCTTGGCGGCCGGCACGATCGACGGCGACTTGGCGACCGTGCTCGGCAGGTAGATGCCACGGCGGGTGGCGTGGGGCTTGAACGTGTCGGTCAGGCCGACCACGGTTTCGGCGGCGCCGAGGGCGAGGTAGCCGTCGGGCTCTAGCCGCTTGGCGAGACGCTCGAAGATCGACACCTTGGTCGGCTGATCGAAATAGATCAGCACGTTGCGGCAGAAAATGATGTCGAACATGCCGAGCTGCGAATAGTCCTGCAGCAGGTTGAACTGGCGATGCTGGATCATCGACCGCAATTCGGGGCTGATCTCCCAGAGATCGCCGATCTGCTTGAAGTACTTCACCAGCAGCTGAATCGGCAGCCCGCGCTGCACTTCGAACTGGCTGAACAAGCCGGACTTGGATTTCTCCAGCACGGCCTGCGACAGGTCGGTGGCGACGATGTCGAACCGCCAGCCGGCGACCGCCGGGCCGAGTTCCTTGAGGCACATCGCGATCGAATACGGCTCCTGCCCGGTGGACGACGCCGCGCACCAGATCCGCAGGCTGCGCTTGCCCGCACGGGCCTGCAGCAGCGCCGGCAGGATCTCCTCGCGCAGATGGTCGAACGGCAGCTTGTCACGGAAGAAGAAGGTCTCGTTGGTAGTCATGGCTTCGACCACGTCGGCCGTCACCTTGTCGGCGCCGTTCTTCATCTTCTGAACGAGATCGCCGATGCCTTCGAGGCCGAGCCGGCGCGCCAGCGGCAGCAGACGGCTTTCCACCAGATATTGCTTGTCGGTCGACAGGTCGAGACCGGAGCGTTCCTTGAGCGCCTTGCGCAGATAGTCAAAATCCACAGGCGTCACGAACGATCTCCTGAAAACAAACGAACCAGCTTCGGACCGATCTGATTGAGCGGCAGCACTGCGGCGCAGATGCCGGCGTTGGCGGCGGCGCCGGGCATGCCCCAGACCACACTGCTCGCCTCGTCCTGCGCGATGACGCTGCCGCCGGCGGCGACGATGTCCTTGCCGCCGCGCATGCCGTCCGAGCCCATGCCGGTCAGCACCACCGCGAGAATTCCGCTCTGCCAGACATCGATCGCCGAGGTGAACAGCGGGTCCACCGCGGGCTTGCAGAAATTCACCGGCGGTCCGTCGTCGAGCGCGATCACCGGATTGCCGCCCTGCTTGGCGACGCGCATGTGGCGGCCGCCGGGCGCCAGATAGATCCGACCGGGCTTGATCGCTTCGCCGTCGACGCCCTCGTGCGCCGGATGGCGCGAGGCGCGCATCAGATGCTCGGCGAGAATCGTCGTGAAGGTCGGCGGCATATGCTGCGTGATCAGCACCGGATAGCGATCGATCACCGGGCCGATGTCGGCCACCAGCGCCATCAGCGCCTGCGGTCCACCTGTCGAGGAGCCGATCAGCAGCACGCGGGGCGCTGTCGGGCCGAACGAGCGCTTCACGAGCGCGGCCTGGCTGGCGACGGTCTGCGCCGCCGGCGCCGGGGCCGCGACAGACTCGCGAAGCACGGTGGGCGCCGCAACGGCAGTTGCGTGAGCAGGCGCAAGAGCGGTGACACGGCGGCGCACCTTGCCGCCGAGATGGCGGATCTTCTGCAGCAGGTCGTGCTTGAAGATATCGGCGGCGTGCGGCTCGCGCGTGGTCTCGGGTTTCGGAATGTAGTCGGAGGCGCCGAGCGACAGCGCCTTGAAGCTGATCTCCGCGTTACGGCGGGTCAGCGTCGACGCCATGATAATGATCAGGTCGCGCTTCTTGGCGAGCAGCTTCGGCAGAGCCGAGATGCCGTCGAGTTCGGGCATCTCGATGTCGAGCACGGCGACGTCCGGGCGGATTCGGTCGATCTGATTGACGGCGTCGAGGCCGGTGCGCAGCGAGGCCGCCACCGTCATGTCCGGCTCGGCCTCGATCCAGCGCGAAATCAGCCCGCGGATGACGACGGAATCGTCGACGATCATCACGCGCAGGGGCTCGTACTGCGTCGAACTTGCGGCGGGACTACCTGCCAATGCTACACTCATCACTCACCGACGCAACGCAACTGCCCCACCGCGTCGGACGACGCGGCGTCGACCGCCTTTCGGCGGACCAGCTCAGATCAGGCCGACTTCCTGAAACTTCGCCGTCACGATGTCCTTGTCGAACGGCTTCATGATGTACTCGTTGGCGCCGGCGTGGAGCGCGCGAGCGATGTGGGCGACATCGTTCTCGGTGGTGCAGAACACCACCTTGGGCGCGTCACCGCCCGGCATCCGGCGCAGATTGCGCAGGAATTCGTAGCCGTCCATCACCGGCATGTTCCAGTCGAGCAGCACCGCGTCGGGCAGCCCGTTCTTGCAGGCTTCGAGTGCCTTCTCGCCGTCCTCGGCCTCGACGATCTCGAACTCGAGTCCTTCGAGGATGCGCCGTGCGACCTTTCGGATCACGCTCGAGTCGTCGACCACCAAACATGTCTTCATTGTCTGCCTCTGTCAGTCAGCGCCCGAACGAACGGACGATTGTTGTCGCCGGTACGTTCCGATTACGCGGCCATCCGCGCGTTTGCGATTTCGAGAACCTTGTCGACGTCGAGTACGACCATGAGCTGGCCGTCGAGCCGATGCACGCCGTTGGCGAAGGACGCCATCCGCGGATCCAGATTGACCGGGTTGACCTCGCGGCCTTCGTCCGGGAGCGTCAGCACTTCGCCGATCGTGTCGATCAGCAGGCCGTAGGACTCGCCGCGCAGATCGACGCCCATCGCCATCGGCGGCTTGCCGCTGTCGTTCTTGGGCAGGCCGAGCCGAGCCCGCATGTCGATCGCGGTGACGATGCGGCCGCGCAGATTGAGCACGCCGGCGACATCGTCGGGCGCCAGCGGCACCCGCGTCAGCCGCTCCGGCATGAACACGTCCTGCACGCGGGAGATCGGCAGACCGAACAGCTGTCCGCCGATCATCGCCGTGGCGAATTGAGTGGTGTTACCGCTGATGGCGTCGACTTGCCGGCTCATCGTATGGTGTCCTTCCTGGTCCTTCGTCATGCAGCCTGCTGCTGCAGCTCGGCCCGTTCATGGCCGATGGTCTGCTCCTTGAGCGCTGCGATCAGGCCCGGGCGATCGAACTTGGCCACGTAGTCGGAGAGACCGGCCTGACGTCCACGCTCGATCGCCGCCGGCGACACCAGCGAGGACAACGCGATCACCGGGGTCGTGCCGAGCTTGGCATCGGCGCGGATTGCTTCGGCGAACTCGAAGCCGTTCATCTCCGGCATCTCGATGTCGGTCAGGATCACGTCGAACTGGGCGCCGGTGCGCAGCACCGCGAGGCCCTCGACCGCCGAGGTCGCGACCCGCACCTTGTAGCCGGCAGCCTTGAGCACCGGACCGAGCATGTTGCGGAAGAAGGCGGAGTCGTCGACGAGCAGCACCGAGCGGGTGCTGATCGAGTGCTTCATCTCCTTGCGGGCGAGCCAATCCGAGAACGCCATCGGCAGGAAGTGCGCGACGTCGATGACTTCGGTGGCGAGCCCCTTGATCACGGCCGAGCCGAGGATGCCCTCGCGGCTGGAGCCGACCTGGATCTGCAGATGCTCCTCGACGATGTCGACGATCTCGTCGACGACGAGGCCCATGCTGCGGTCTTCGTCGGCGAACACCAGGATCGGCTGGACGCCGGTGGTGGCGACGGTGACGCCTTCCATCAGCACCAGCGGCATCAGCTGGTCGCGATACTGAACCATGTAGCGGCCGTTCGAGGTCTCGACCTTGTCGGCCGCGATCTCTTCGAGGCGGGTAACCAGCGACAGCGGCACCGCCTTCGGCTGCGGCGAGCCGGAGCGGAAGACCAGCAGCGAGGTGAGCTGCTCGGTCGACGCGGCGCGCGTGGCGGCGCTCTGCTCGGACAGATCGTGCTGAGCCGAGACCGAGGTCCCAAGCGCCTGCGCGATGCCGTTGGGATCGACGATCATGATCACCGCGCCGTCACCCAGAATGGTGTTGCCGGAGAACATGCCGATGTGACGCAGCTTGGTCGACATCGGTTTGACGACGATTTCCTCGGTGTGGAAGACGGCGTCGACCACGATGCCGAAGGTCTGGCTGCCGACCTGCGTGACCACGATGAAGCCGTTCTCGGGCTCGCTCAGCCCGGTGCCGTCGTCGATGTGCAGCAGTTTCTTCAGATGCATCAGCGGCAGCAGCTTGTTGCGCAGGCGGAGCACCGGGGTGTCCTTGATGCGCTCGATGCGATGTTCCGAATTGGCGCGCGCGCGCACCAGCTCGACCACTGCGAGCTGCGGGATGGCAAAGCGATCGCCGGCGGCCTCGACGATCAGCGCCGACAC
>NZ_JBMDXE010000252.1:0-14362 GCF_048594845.1 Rhodopseudomonas sp.
GCGCGCACCGCAACTTCATGCCGTGATCTTCGTCTCGGCCGTCGTCGTCATCGTGCTGGAGCAGCTCGCAGCTCCGCGGCGGAGCTTCAAGAAGGAGATGCGATCCGCCCTGTCCGAACTGGTGCGCGGCCTGGTCGGAAAGCGCTAGCGCGACGACGCCAAGGCGGCCGCGATCGGCGCCGCCAGCGGCGTCGTCGGGCGGCTGATCAGGTGGCCGAGTTCGCCGCTCGCATCATCCAGCGCGCCCTTGGCCGCCCCGGCATCGGAATCCGCGAGCAGAGCGGCGAACGGCTCGGGCAGGCCGGCGCCGACCAGGGCCGCCTTGTAGTCGGCTTCCGGCAGGTTCTGGTAGGCCACGGTCTTGCCGCTCTGCCGGCTCAGCTCTGCTGCGAACTCGGCAAGCGTGTAGGGGGCATCGCCCGCCAGCTCGTAGGTGCGGCCAGCCTGCTGCGTGTCCGCGGTCAGCACCTTGGCGGCGGCGTCGGCATAGTCGGCGCGCGCGGCCGAAGCGATCCGGCCGTCGCCGGCGCTGCCGAGCATCACGCCGTGTGCGAGCGCCGCCGGGATCGATGCCGCGTAGTTCTCGGTGTACCAGCCGTTGCGGAGCAGGGCGTAGGGGACGCCGGAGGCTTTCAGCGCTGCTTCGGTCTGGCGATGTTCATCGGCCAGTCCGAGCGGCGACGTGTCGGCGTGCAGCAGGCTGGTATAGGCGAGCAGCTTGACGCCGGCCTGTTTGGCGGCCTCGATCGCGTTGCGGTGCTGGACGGCGCGCTGGCCGATCTCGCTCGAGGAGATCAGCAGCGCCCGGTCGACGCCGGCGAAAGCCGCCGTAAGGGTCTCCGGGCGGCCGTAGTCGCCCTTGTGGACGTGAAGGCCGCGGGCGGCGAACTCGGCGGCGGCCTTATCGCCGCGCACCAGCACGCCGATCTGGGAGGCCGGGACGATCTTGAGCAGGCCGTCGATGACGAGCCGGCCGAGCTGGCCGCTGGCGCCGGTGACAAGGAAACGGGAAGCGGACATCAGGATCTCCTGGTGGTTTTCGATTGAGGGTAGGTCTATAATGGAGACCTTCAGTCGGCCGCGTAAGGAGGCAGTATTTCGTGACAAGGTCACCTGCAGATAACCTCGCTGTGGCCGCGCACCGCGCCACATTGACCGGCCGCTACGCCGCCTGGCGCGAGCTCGGCTTCGACGCGTCGCGCTGCCCGGTGCGCAACGTGCTGGATCACCTCGGCAGTAAATGGAGCACGCTGCTGCTTATCGCGCTTGCAGAAAAGCCGATGCGATTCAATGCGTTGTTGCGCGATGTTCCAGACATTTCGAAGCGGATGCTGACCCAGACGCTGCGCGATCTGGAGCGCGATGGGCTCGTGTCGCGGCAGGTGTTTCCGACCAAGCCGCCCAGCGTCGAATACCGGCTGTCGCCGATGGGCGAGTCCGTGCTGGGGCCGCTGACGGCGCTGGTCGGCTGGGCCGAGCAGCATTTCCCCGACATCGAGCAGTCGCGGGCTCGTTTCGATGGCGGGGAAGACGCCTTGGCTGCGCCGGAAGGCCGGGTTGCGCTTGCTCCGGTCCCGGCCGGGAGCTAATGCCTCGCCATGGGAAAAAGATTGATTCCGCCGGAGCCGGCCGAGATCCACGAGGTGCAGCTTCGCGAGGCGCTGGAAGAGCGCTACCTCGCTTACGCGCTCTCGACCATCATGCATCGCGCCTTGCCGGACGCCCGCGACGGGCTGAAGCCGGTGCATCGTCGCATCCTTTATGGCATGCGGCTGCTGCGGCTCGATCCCGGCACGCCGTTCAAGAAATCCGCCAAGATCGTCGGCGACGTGATGGGCTCGTTCCATCCGCACGGCGACCAGTCGATCTACGACGCGCTGGTGCGCCTCGCCCAGGACTTCTCGTCGCGCTACCCGCTGGTCGACGGCCAGGGCAATTTCGGCAATATCGACGGCGATAATCCGGCCGCCTATCGCTACACCGAAGCGCGCATGACCGACGTCGCGCGCCTGCTGCTCGAAGGCATCGACGAGGACGGCGTCGCGTTTCGGCCGAACTACGACGGCCAGGCCAAGGAGCCGGTCGTGCTGCCCGGCGGCTTCCCGAATCTGCTCGCCAACGGCGCGCAGGGTATCGCGGTCGGCATGGCCACTGCGATCCCGCCGCACAACGCCGCCGAGCTGTGCGACGCCGCGCTGCATCTGATCGAAAAGCCAGACGCCAAGTCGAAGGCGCTGCTGCGCTTCGTCAAGGGACCCGACTTCCCGACCGGCGGCATCATCATCGACTCCAAGGAAAGCATCGCCGAAGCCTACACCACGGGCCGCGGTGCCTTCCGCACCCGCGCCAAGTGGGCCCAGGAAGAGGGCGCGCGCGGCACCTGGACGGTGGTGGTGACAGAGATCCCGTGGCTGGTGCAGAAGTCGCGGCTGATCGAGAAGATCGCCGAACTGCTCAACGAGAAGAAGCTGCCGCTGGTCGGTGACATCCGCGACGAGTCCGCCGAGGACGTGCGCATCGTCATCGAGCCGAAGTCGCGCGCGGTCGATCCGGCGCTGATGATGGAGTCGCTGTTCCGGCTGACCGAGCTGGAGAGCCGGATTCCGCTGAACCTCAACGTGCTGGTCGGTGGCCGCATCCCCAAGGTGCTCGGCCTCGCCGAATGCCTGCGCGAATGGCTCGACCATCTGCGCGACGTGTTGCTGCGGCGTTCGAACTATCGCAAGACGCAGATCGAGCATCGCCTCGAAGTGCTCGGCGGCTACCTGATCGCGTACCTGAACATCGACGAAGTGATCAGGATCATCCGCACCGAGGACGAGCCCAAGCCGGTGTTGATGAAGACCTTTGATCTCACCGAGATCCAGGCCGAGGCGATCCTCAACATGCGGCTGCGCAGCTTGCGCAAGCTCGAAGAGTTCGAGATCAAGAAGGAAGACAAGGAGCTTCGTGCCGAGCTCAAGGGCATCAACGCGGTCCTGAAGTCCGAGACCGAGCAGTGGGCCAAGGTCGGCGAGCAGGTTCGCAAGGTCCGCGAGATGTTCGGGCCGAAGACGCCGCTCGGCAAGCGCCGCACGCAGTTCGCCGACGCGCCCGAGCACGATCTCGCGGCGATCGAGGAGGCCTTCGTCGAGCGCGAGCCGGTGACGGTGGTGATCTCCGACAAGGGCTGGGTGCGCACGCTGAAGGGCCACGTCGAGGATCTGTCGGGACTGAACTTCAAGCAGGACGACAAGCTCGGCCAGTCGTTCTTCGCCGAGACCACCTCGAAGCTGCTGCTGCTGGCCACCAACGGCCGGTTCTACGCGCTCGACGTCGCCAAGCTGCCGGGCGGCCGCGGCCATGGCGAGCCGATCCGCATGTTCATCGATATGGAGCAGGACGCGGCGATCGTCACCGTGTTCGTGCATAAGGGCGGCCGCAAATTCCTGATCGCCAGCCATGACGGCCAGGGCTTCGTCGTCAACGAGGACGAGTGCGTCGGCTCGACCCGCAAGGGCAAGCAGATCCTCAACGTCGACATGCCGAACGAGGCGCGGGCGCTGACCGTGGTGGGCGAGGGCGCCGATCAGGTCGCGGTGATCGGCGATAATCGCAAGATGCTGATCTTCCCGCTCGATCAGGTGCCGGAGATGGCGCGCGGCCGCGGTGTGCGGCTGCAGAAGTACAAGGACGGGGGGCTGTCGGACATCGTCACCTTCGTGGCGAAGGAAGGTCTCGGCTGGCGCGACTCCGCCGGCCGCGAGTTCAGCGCCACGATCAAGGAGCTGGCGGAATGGCGCGGCAACCGCGCCGACGCCGGCCGGCTGCCGCCGAAGGGCTTCCCGAAGTCGAACAAGTTCGGCCGCGGCATCGAGTGATCGCCGCCGGCGCGGCGATCGATTATTTCGACATCGGGGCGCTCGCCGGCGGCGGCGCCAGGCCGGGATGGCGGTTCGGCTTCAGCGTGTCGACGTAGAACGACGCGCCGCCGACCAGCACGACGCACAAGAAGTACACGACATAGGCCTGCGGGGGCTTGGTGGCCCACCGCAGCAGGCCGCCGAGCGAAAGGGACTGGTCAGACTGGTTCTGCATGGGCGGCGTTGTGCGCGAAATCACGCGCCAGGAAAAGCTGGAAATGCGGGCGGCGGCTCGGGTGCGCGTCGTCGGGGTGTCGGCGGCTGCCTAACGAACCAGCGTGCCCATTGAATCCGCACTCCGCTAGCTGGGTACCTCCAAAGCCACGCGAATCTAGGATCAAATGGAAAGGTAGTCGGTTCTTGCTTTTGCAAATCACTTGCAAGAAGGATCGAGATCATCCAATCTGATCACATGGACGCACGCACGCCTGGATCTCGCCCGGATCTGCCGCTTCCGCCCGAGGGGCAGGCGGGCTGGCGGTCTGCGCGTGGTGAGCCGTCGCTTGTCGGGATGTTCGGGTCGGTGCAGGCGCGGGCGAGCGGCTCGTTCGGCCGCAAGCTGCTGGCATTTCTCGGGCCGGGCTATCTCGTCGCTGTCGGCTACATGGACCCGGGCAACTGGGCGACCTCGCTCGCCGGCGGTTCGAAGTTCGGCTACGCGCTGCTGACGGTCGCGCTGGTCTCGAACATCATGGCGGTGATCCTGCAATCGCTGTGCACGCGGCTCGGCGTCGGCGCAGGGCGCGACCTGGCGCAGGCGTGCCGCGACGCCTTTCCGCGCTGGGTATCGTGGCCGCTGTGGCTGTCGGCCGAGATCGCCATCACGGCCACCGACCTTGCCGAAGTCATCGGCACCGCGATCGGACTCAATCTGCTGTTCGGCATTCCGCTCGAACTTGGCGTGCTGATCACCGCCGCCGATGTGTTCTTAGTTCTGGCACTGCAGGCGTTCGGCTTCCGCTGGATCGAGGCGTTCGTGGTGGCGCTGCTCGGCGTCATCGCCGCGTGTTTCGCGATCCAGATCGCGATGGCCGATCCGGACTGGGGCGGGGTGATCCGCGGCTTTGCGCCGACCACCGAGATCTTCAAGAACAGCGAGATGCTGTATCTGGCGCTCGGCATCCTCGGCGCGACGGTGATGCCGCACAATCTGTATCTGCATTCCGGTCTGGTGCAGACGCGTGGCTATCGCGACGACGTGCCGTCGAAGCGCGAGGCGATCAAGCTCGCCACGGTGGACTCGACGCTGGCGCTATGTCTGGCGCTGACCATCAACGCCTCGATTCTGATCCTGGCGGCGGCGACTTTCCATCACGCCGGCAAGACCGACGTCGCCGAGCTCGACCAGGCTCATGCCTTCCTGGCGCCGCTGCTCGGCTCGACGCTGGCGCCGACGCTGTTCGGCATTGCGCTCTTGTGCTGCGGCCTCAACTCGACGATCACCGCGACGCTCGCCGGCCAGATCGTCATGGAGGGCTTCATCCAGTTCAAGATGAAGCCCTGGCTGCGCCGCATGATTACCCGGATGATCGCGATCGTGCCGGCGGTCGGCGTCACGATGTGGGCCGGCGAGAAGGCGACCGGGCAGCTCTTGATCCTCAGTCAGGTGGTGCTGAGTTTGCAGTTGCCGTTCGCGGTGGTGCCGCTGGTGCTGTTCACCGCCAGCCGCGCCAAGATGGGCGTGTTCGTCGCCCCGCGCTGGCTGACCGCGTCGGCCGCGGTCATCGCGGTGATCATCATCGCGCTCAACATGAAGCTGGTCTACGACTTCGCGGCGGGGTGATCGCGGCGCGTCAGTCCTGCGGCTCGGGATACTCGCCGCTGGCGTCGACGCGGATCCAGCCGCTTGAGGCGAGACGTTGCTGCGGCAGGTAGCGGCCCTTGTAGTCCATCTTCTTCGAGCCTTCGATCCAGTAGCCGAGATAGACGTAGGGCAGGCCGAGGCGGCGGGCGCGGGCGATGTGGTCGAGGATCATGAAGGTGCCGAGCGAACGGCTCTGCTCGCCGGGCTCGTAGAACGAGTACACCATCGACAGTCCGTCATTGAGCACGTCGGTCAGCGCCGCCGCGATCAGGTCGCCGCCGCGGCCGGTGATGCCGGTGTCCACGGTGCGCTTGCGATACTCGATGATGCGGGTCTGAACGTGACTGTCCTCGACCATCATCGCGTAGTCCAGCACGGTCATGTCGGCCATGCCGCCGTTGCGATGGCGTTGATCCAGATAGGCGCGGAACACCGAATACTGCTCGGAGGTCGGCACCGGATTGCGCTGCTCGCCGATGATGTCGGCGTTGCGGGCGAGGATCTTGCGCTGGTTGCGCGACGGGCGGAATTCGTTGGCGATTACCCGGACCGAGACGCAGGATCGGCACTGGTCGCAGGCTGGACGGTAGGCGATCGACTGGCTGCGACGGAAACCGCCATGGGTCAGCAGATCGTTCAGCTCGCCGGCTTTGTTGCCGACGAGATGGGTGAACACTTTGCGCTCGTGCCGGCCCGGAAGGTACGGGCACGGCGAGGGGGCCGTCAGATAGAACTGCGGGGTGTCGCGCGAGTGCTGAGTCACGTCGGTCCGTTCAATCTCCAACGCGGTCCAGCATCGCGCCCCGGCCGGCTCCGGTCAATCGGTTTGGCGACCCGTCACGGGCGGGCCGGCTCGGCGGCCAGCGCCGTGCTGTTGATAATCACGGTTCCGAGCACGATGTCGTGCAGCAGCCGGCGGCGGCCGTTGAACAGGCCGACGAGCAGCACCAGCGGCGACAGCGCCGAGACCGACAGCCAGAACAGGAAGGCGTGCACCGCGCCGAGCACGAAATAACCGGGCTCGCCGGTCCACGTGACCAGCTCGATGCCGAGCGCCCGCATGCCGAGGGTCGCCGAATGCGGCCCGCCGAGCGAGGCGCCGTAATACACCAGCGCCCAGATCACCGAGGCCGGCGACACGATCCAGAACAGCGTCCAGCCGAGGCCCAGCGTCACCACGCCGAACACCGCGATGAACACGCAGGCAAGAATCACCGGCACCGACAATACGACGACGTCGATCAGGAACGCGAAGACCCGCTTGGTCAGCACGCCCTGGAACAGTTCGGGATTGCGCCAGGGATCGAACGCGGCGGGCTGGTCATAGCCGCCACGCGCCTCATCGGCACGCGAGCCGCCGCTCCGCCAGCCGGCGTTCGGACCGGACCCGTTCGAACCATAGTCAGACATCACCGCGCTCCCGCTTGCAAAATGGCGACGCGGTTCGACATGGCGACGGCACAGGCCCGCCGCAAGCCCGCCGCGACATTACAGTGCGGCAATCCGGGGTGGTCGCGGCGAACGATCAGCGCGCACAGCCTTATGGCGGTGAGGCAGGCCTCATGGAAATGGCTCGAGAGCTTCCATCAGTCGGTGATGAGCTGCCGACTGTCAGGCGGCGCTCGCACCGCCGGTCATGCGCTGGCTCGTCCCGGGCTCCATGCCTTGGCGCCTGACGTTCGTGGAAAATGCGAATGGCCGGGACGAGCCCGGCCATGACGCAAATTGATGAGCAGCTGAAGCGATCAGGGCTCAGCACGACGTTGGACCGCTTCGCCTCCGGCCCGTGATGATGGCTCGGCCGCCTCCGGCGACTCAGCCCTGCTGGCGCAGCTTCTCCGCCGCCTGCGGGGCGAAGTAGGTGAGGACGCCGTCGGCGCCGGCGCGCTTGAAGGCGAGCAGGCTTTCCAGCATCGCGCGGTCGCCATCGAGCCAGCCGTTATTGGCGGCGGCGGCGATCATCGCGTATTCGCCCGACACCTGATAGGCGAAGGTCGGCACCGCAAAAGTTTCCTTCACGCGGCGGACGATGTCGAGATACGGCATGCCGGGCTTCACCATCACCATGTCGGCGCCTTCGGCGAGATCGAGTTCGACTTCGCGAATCGCTTCGTCGGTGTTGGCCGGGTCCATCTGATAGGTACGCTTGTCGCCGGTCAGCGCCTTGGCCGATCCGATCGCGTCGCGGAACGGGCCGTAGAACGCCGACGCGTACTTCGCCGCATAGGCCATGATCTGCACGTCGAGGAAGCCCGCAGCATCGAGAGCTTCGCGGATCGCGCCGATGCGGCCGTCCATCATGTCGGACGGGGCGATCACGTCGCAGCCGGCCTCGGCCTGCACCAGCGACTGCTTGACCAGCACCGCGACGGTTTCGTCGTTGAGGATGCGGCCGTCCTGGATCAAGCCGTCATGGCCATGGCTGGTGAACGGATCGAGCGCGACATCGCACAGCACGCCGAGATCCGGGAACTCCTTCTTGATGGCGCGCACGGTGCGGCACACCAGGTTATCGGCGTTGGTGGCCTCGGTGCCTTCCTCGTCACGCAGCGAGGGCTCGGTGTAGGGGAATAGCGCCACGCAGGGGATGTCGAG
The DNA here is from genome assembly GCF_048594845.1 of Rhodopseudomonas sp. Classification (GTDB taxonomy): domain Bacteria; phylum Pseudomonadota; class Alphaproteobacteria; order Rhizobiales; family Xanthobacteraceae; genus Rhodopseudomonas. Next base: position 8,302 of record NZ_JBMDXE010000252.1, read on the forward strand.
CTTGGCGGCGCGTTCAGCGGCGCGCACCACCTGGTCGATGCTGAGCCGTTCGACGCCCGGCATCGAATTGATCGGCGCGCGCTTGTTGTCGCCATCGATCACAAACATCGGCCAGATCAGGTCGTCGGTGGTCAGCACGTTCTCGCGGACGAGGCGGCGGGCCCATTCGCTCTTGCGATTGCGCCGCGGGCGCACGGTCAGGTCGAGCGACGGGGCGGACGGCCGGATGGCGGGCTCCCGAACTTCGATAGGACGGCCGAATTTGATCGCCATAGTGCCAACTCTCCCTGCAGGCGTCCGGTTTCGCGCATCAAGCTAGCATTTTGACATTGCCGCGTCACTGCGCTGTTGATTTGGCGCAATCGCGGCGCAGCACGCGCCATCACAGGCGATTGATTTTGCCGCCCCGGCGGGCCAAGACTCCTGCCGCACTGCGATCGACCACCCGAGTCCGGAGCCGTATGACCGAGATCCAACCCACGTCGCGTGAACAGCCGCCGCGAGATTCCGCGGTCGGCGTCGCCGCGATCGCGCCTAAGCGCGACGAGCAGCATGAGAACGACTGGACCCAGCGTCTGGTGCTGTTCCTGCGCGTGATGGCGGTGATCTCGATCTGCAAGGGCCTGTATCACTGGGCGCAGATCACCGGCTTCATCGGCGCCGAGGACGACGCCTTCGAAGTCCAGTCGATGGCCTGGCAGACCGCCACCGTTTATTTCGCCGTGATCGAACTGGTGGCGGCGATTGGCTTGTGGCTGGCGACGCCGTGGGGCGCGGTGGTCTGGCTGACCACCGTGGTGTCGATGGCGGTGATCGAGCTGATGTTTCCGGCGATCTATGGCGGCAGCCTGCTGATCGTCTCGATCGAGGCGCTGCTGCTGGCGGCTTATCTGGCGCTGGCGTGGATGGCGGCACGCGAACGACCGCCATAGCGGAGTCCGCCGCGACGCGCCGAACGGCCGCGCGGCCCATCACAAGCAATCAACAACAACGGGGAGGACATCATGGACCAGCTTCATTCGGGTGGAACGGGCGGCAGCCTGATCGTCAACGCGATCGCGCGCTATGGCGACAGGCCGGCGATCGCCGACGACAACACGCGCTGGACCTATCGCGAATTGGGCGAGGCGGTCGGCCGCTTCATCACGCTGTTTCGCGCCGTCGGGCTGACGAAGGGCAGTGCGCTGTCGATCCTGTCGTCGAACCGTGCCGAGTCCTGGGCGGCGATCTCGGCCGCGACCGTGATGGGGCTGCGCTACACGCCGCTGCATCCGATGGCTGCCGAGGACGACCACGCCTTCATCATCGAAGACGCCGAGATCGATGCGCTGATCGTCGAGAACGGCAAGTTCGCGGCGCGCGGCCTCGCCATCCGGGCCCGTGTGCCCGGGCTGAAGCAACTGCTGTCGTTCGGCCCGGTCGAAGGCGCTCGCGACCTGCTCGAAGGTTTCGCCGGTGTCGAGCCGGCGCCGCTGGTCGACGAGAGCGTCACTTCCGATATTGCCTGGCTGGCCTACACCGGCGGCACCACGGGCCGCTCCAAGGGCGTGATGATCCCGCACCGCGCGCTGACCACGATGGCGGCGCTGCTGTATGCGGACTGGGATTGGCCGGCCGAGATCCGCTATCTCGCCGCCACGCCGATCAGCCACGCTGCGGGCGTCACCGTCTATCCGGTGATGATGCGTGGCGGCTTCACGCGGCTGGTGCCCGGCTTCGAAATCGAGTCGTATTGCCGTGTGGTCGCCGAGGACAAGATCACCGCGGTGTTCCTCGTGCCGACGCTGATCTACGCGCTGATCGACGCCAAGGAGGTGAGGGCGCGCCACGATCTGTCGTCGCTCGACATGATCGTCTACGGCGCCGCGCCGATGTCGCCGGACCGGTTGCGCGAGGGCATGGCGATCTTCGGCAAGATCTTCGTGCAGCTCTACGGCCAGACCGAAGCGCCGCAATGCATCACCACGATGCGCAAGATCGATCATGACGACAGCAAGCCGGGCCGGCTCGGCAGTTGCGGTCGGCCCAACCCGCTGGTCGACGTCAAGCTGCTCGACAGCGAGCTGCGCGAGGTCGGCATCGGCGAGCCCGGCGAGATCTGCGTGCGCGGCACGCTGGTGATGGACGGCTACTGGAAGCGGCCCGAAGCGACCGCCGAAGCCTTCCGCGGCGGCTGGCTGCACACCGGCGACGTCGCCGTGAAGGACGCCGACGGTTACTTGTATATCGTCGACCGCACCAAGGACATGATCATCTCCGGTGGCTTCAACATCTATCCGCGCGAAGTCGAGGATGCGCTGATGGCGCATCACGCCGTCGCATCCGCTGCGGTGATCGGCGTGCCCGACGAGAAGTGGGGCGAGGCGGTGAAGGCTTTCGTCGTGCTGAAGCCGGGCGCCAACAACGACGCCGCCGAGCTGCAGGCGCATGTGAAGGAGAAGCGCGGCGCGCCGTGGTCGCCGAAGTCGATCGACTTCGTCGACGCCATTCCTGTCACGGGTCTCGGCAAGATCGACCGCAAGGTGTTGCGCGCACCGTACTGGGAAGGACGCACGCGCGGGGTCGCGTAAGATTTTCGGAGAATTGTCGCCGGTAAGGTTCCGGTCACCTTAAACAGTTCGGTGAGGTCCGTTACGGGAATCTTTCGAATTGTAACGGAGCTGTTCTCAAATGCGACACGCGGGGTGATGAGGGCTCGGAATCGGCCCTCATCCGTCAATGAAACGTTGCGAGAAGTGCCCGATCTGCGGGCTTAATCCACGATTCACTGTCTTAAATTCATGATCTCTTTATCGTCTTATTTAAGCTGATGTTCAAAGCACCCCCTTAAGGTGGACCTATCAGACGAGACACAAGTTTCGTCGAATAAGTCGATCAAAAAAGACGACAGGGGAAGTGTCATGATCAAAGCCGTCGCCACGGCAGCCGAAACCGCCGCGCCCGCAGTTGCAGGTCAAGCGCCGGTCCAGCCGCTCTATCTGGAAGCCCTGACTCTGGTGGAGCGGCTGCACCGCCGGCTGCTCGACGTCATCAAGGACGAATTCGATCGCCGCGGTCGCGCTGATATCAACTCGGTGCAGGCGCTGCTGCTGTACAACATCGGCGACAAGGAGCTGACCGCGGGCGAACTGCGCACGCGCGGTTACTACCTCGGCTCGAACGTGTCGTACAATCTGAAGAAGCTGGTCGAGCTCGGCTTCCTCGATCATCAGCGTTCGCGCGTCGATCGCCGCTCGGTGCGGATCCGCCTGACCGCGCAGGGCCAGGAAGTCCGCCACATCGTCGACGCGCTGTATCAGAAGCACGTCAAGACGGTGGAGCAGGTCGGTGGCATTTCCAGCGAGGAGTTCGCCACGCTGAACAAGTCGCTGCACCGCCTCGAGCGTTTCTGGACCGACCAGATCCTGTATCGCCTCTGATCCCCGATCCGGGGGCGCGCCGACGCCAACCGGCGGCAAGCCGGACTGTCCGACGAAGACAGGCACGCGCGCTCCCTTGCGACCCTCCAGGTCAGTGTGTCGTCAACGGCTCCCGGCAACGGGAGCCGTTTTCTTGCTGCGCGCCTCCTTCTGCCTGCCTGTTTCGAAAACTGCCGAATATTCGACCGTCGGCGGAACTTTTCGCCGCGCTGCAACTTATGATCCCCGGAGAAGCTGCAAACTCTGGACGGGGACATCATGAACGTCGACGTGATCGGCCGGGCTTACGACATTGCCGCGAATTATCTGCGCCGGAGCGGGGCCATCGCCGACACCTCGGCGACCCACGATGCGCTGCTTCAGCTGATCGTCCAGATGTTTCATCGCGGCGAGCGCCATCCGATCAAGCTCGCCAACAAGGCGATTTCCATCTTCGAGGCCGCGAAGATCGCGGCCTGAGCAGAGAGGCACTTCATGCAACGAGCCATCGACCGCGTGATCCAGACGTACGGCCTGCTGACCAGCCAGGAAGCGGCCGAGCAGGCGAAGGTCAAGGTGGAAAACTACATCCGGAAGCTGTTCGAAGCCGGCGAGACCGACGATAATCGTCTCACGGTGTGCGGGCTGGTATATCTGCGCGAGCTCGACGGCAGCAACGATCCGGTGAAGGCGGGCTACACCGGCCTCTGAGGCAGGTTCACGATGATCCGATTGGTCGCCGGGCTGGTTGCAATCCTCCCGGCGATCGTCGTTTTTGCCGGTGCCATCGCCGGGTCGGAGACGCCGCGCAAGCGATCGCTGCTGGAAGATCTCGGCATCAAGCGGATGTTCGGTTGGCCGCCCAACGCCCATGACGTGCTCCGGCTGCTCCACGAATTCGATATGGTCCAGCTTCGCGCCGCCGCGCTGGCCGAGATCCGTGGAAATGACCAGATCCGGCAGTTCGCAACCGAACAGGCGGCGCGGGCGCAGCAGCGCGAGACGGCGATCGCCCGGCTGAACACCTTCGGACTGCTCAACATCGATTTCGCCTCCGACCCCAGCCTGGTCCGCCGCAACGAACTGGCGGGCCTCCAGGGCGCCGTTGGGCAGGCATTCCTGAGCGACTATCTGGCCAAGCAGCGCGACGACATCGACGACGCCATCGGCCTGCTGCGGCGCTATTTGCTGCATCCCGACAATGACGACGTCCGCCGCTTCGCCAAGCAGCAGCTGCCGGTGCTGGAAGAGACGCGCGAGGAGTTGCTGCGGCTGCAGTGATTGGCGTGCAGCCGGGAGGCGATCCGGGACGCTCGCTGTCAACCGGATTTCACGCCCGCCGGCGAAATTCATGCGCCGCCGTCGCCTTGGTAGGCTACAAGGCGGCTCGATATGCAGAAGCAAGGGCAGGGTATGGACAAGAAGGCGATGCGCGAGGAGGCCGAACGGCTGATGCGCGAGGCGATGGCCAACAAGAACGTCACGGTGAAGCAGGGCGACACCGTGATCATGGCGACCTGCGGCAAATGCGGCGCACCCAACAAGGTCAAGGCGCCGAAGGGCGTCACCCGCGTCGCCTATGCCTGCAAGGAATGCGGCGCCAAGCAGGAGACGCTCTAGGCTTTGCCCATGCGGCCCGGATCCAGCGCGCCGCGCAATCCGGGACCGCGCCCGAGACCGACCGTCCCATCCCAGCCGGCCGCCGCGCCGCGCAAGCTTCCCGGAGGCCGCCATGTTGACGCTTCACCACCTCAACGACAGCCGCTCGCAGCGCATCCTGTGGCTGCTGGAGGAGATCGGCGCGCCCTACGAGCTGAAGCGCTACCAGCGCGACGCCACCACCCGTCTCGCGCCACCCGAACTCGCCGCCGTGCACCCGCTCGGCAAGTCCCCGGTGATCACCGACGGTGACCTGACGCTCGTCGAGTCCGGCGCGATCGTCGACTACATCCTGCGTCGCTACGGCGCCGCCAGTGGCCTGCGCCCCGCCGAGGGGACGCGCGACTTCGAGGCCTATCAGGAATGGCTGCACTACGCCGAAGGCTCGGCGATGCTGCCGCTGATGCTCCAACTCTACACCAGCCGCCTGAAAGACGCCGTCGCGCCATTGCAGCCGCGCATCGACAGCGAAATTGCCAACCACCTCGGCTTCGTCGAAAGCGCCCTGAAAGGCCGCGACTACTTCGTCGGCGATGGCCTGACGGGCGCTGACATCATGATGAGCTTCGTCGCGGAAGTCGCCGGGTCTTTTGGGAAGCTGGGGGCTTATCCGGCACTTGCGGCTTGGATCGGGCGGATGCACGCACGACCGGCGTTTCGGCGGAGCGTGGAGAAGGCTGGGGCTTATCGGATGGCGTGAGCTGAAAATCGCGCTTCCGTGGTGTCCAACTCGGCCTCGCCGACAGGATAACAAACTAAGTCACAGCTACTGAAATTTGATATCGGGATTGAGATCGTCTGACACGGGCGGCGCGGTGCGTCGCGATGTGATACTTCCGGTATCAAAGCTTGACGATACCCGTCGGGCCGTAGTCCGTCTCCGGGGTCGCTGCTAATACGCGCTGCCAGTCGATCGGCGCGGGGCTGGCGCCGCTCGACTTTGTCGGGCGCGGGTTGTGAGGGCGCGTGCGCGGCCGCCGGGCGTGGCGACGGACCGGCCCGTA
>NZ_JBMDXE010000253.1:0-11094 GCF_048594845.1 Rhodopseudomonas sp.
CGCCGCTGGCGCCGATCAGGTAGTTGCTGAACCACTGCCACGAGAACAGGCCGATGATCAGAAACACAACGTAATTCGGCACGTTGGTGGCCATGATGACCTGGAGTGCGAAGTAGAACACCATCGCAGAGGCCAGCGGATTGGCGACCGACCACAGATAGCCGAGCACGTTGTTCTTGTAGCGGACCTTGACCTCCTTCTGGGTCAGGGTCGTCACCAGGTCGAAATACTGCCTCAGCGAAAAATCGCGGCGGCGCGCGGGTCGCGGCGGCGTTGCGGTCGTGTCGGCTGTCATGGGCCGTTCCAGTCGATCAGAAGGGGGAGGCCGGCCAGCATCGGCGATCGGAAGTCGCTCGAAACGCTGAGATTTTGCGGTGCTGCGAGGGCAGATGCCGGTTCGGGGCGGTCAAGTCAAGACCTCATTGGGCGCCCGGTCGGGCTCTCCGCGACGCCTTGAAAGCGCTGACGAATAAACCGCCGAGATGCGGCGGAGGAAGACGGATTGTGAATATTCTCCGGCCACACGCTCGCGTCCGGCGCGGCCGAAGCGGGCGGCCAGGTCCGGATCGTCGAGCAGCCGCCGGATCGCGCCGGCCAGCGCGGCCGCATCCCGAGGCGCGACGCTGAGGCCTTCGAGCCCGTCGCGGGCGATCTTCGGCACGGCGGTCGGCACGGTCGTGTTCACGACCGGCAGCCCTGCCGACATCGCCTCGATCTGGACGATGCCGAAGGCCTCCGCTTCGGTCACCGAGGGCAACACGAATACCCGCGCTGCGTGCAGATACACCTTCATGTCGTCCCGCGGCAGCAGGCCGGTGAAGGTGACGCGGTCGGCGACGCCGAGCTCGGCGGCACGCTGCGCCAGCGCCTCGCGGTCGCTGCCGTCGCCGATCACCACGAGATGTCCATCGATCTCGCGCATCGCCTCGAGCAGCACCGGATAGCCCTTGTAGGGAACCAGCCGCCCCATCGAGATCATCAGGCGCGGATATCTGGCGCGCAGCTCGGCTGCGCGTCGGGCCTGATCGGCGTGGAGCTCCGACCATTCCTCCGGCCGGACGCCGTAGGGAATGATGGTGCATTTGCCGACGTGCGGCGCCAGGAACTCGGACCTGTCGACGATGCTCTGGTCCGACACCACGATGCGGTCGGCACGGGCCAGCGTATGACGGATCACCGGAGCCAGCAGCTTGACGATGGCCTGCCGCCCGAGGATCTCCGCGTGCCAGTGCACCACCACGGCGAGATCATCCGGCACGCCGAGCAGCAGCCCGATGTCGTTGAGCGGAAACGGCGCGTGCAGCGCCAGCACGTCGCAGGACTGTGCAGCCTGTGCGAGGACCAGCGGATAGTGCGGCGCGAGCGGCATCGACAGCGCTTCGCCGAACGAGGCGACCGCGCGTACCTCGGCGCCGTCGAGCACATAGCGGCGCCCCGCGCCGCGGCGCCTCGCCGTCAGGATCGTGCTGCTGTCGCCGAAGTCGCGGAGGCCGAGCAGTTGCGACATCACTTCAGGAATGCCGCCTTCCACCTCCGGACGATAGATCTTGTAGCAATGCAGGATACGCATCGACCGAAGTCTCGCTTGCTCGGCCGAACTAACCGACGCGGTTATAGGCGTCCTGGAGACGAACGATGTCGTCTTCGCCGAGATACGAGCCGACCTGAACCTCGATCAGTTCGAGCGGAATCCGGCCGGGGTTGGCGAGGCGGTGAACGGCGCCGGCGGGAATATAGGTCGATTGATTCTCGTGCAGCATCCGGGTTTCGTCGCCGATCGTGATCTCGCCGGTGCCGTGCACCACCACCCAATGTTCGGAGCGGTGGAAGTGCTGCTGCAACGACAATTGCTGGCCGGGTTTCACCAGGATGCGTTTCACCTGATGCCGGCCGCCCAGATTCAGCGTCTCGTAATAACCCCAGGGCCGATAGATCCGCCGATGCTCGGTGGCCTCGGTGCGGCCGGCGGCCTTGAGCTTTTCGACCAGTACCTTGATCTCGCTGGTGATGCCGCGCGGCGCTACCAGCACCGCGTCGGCCGATGCGATCACCACGACTTCTTCGAGGCCGATGACCGTGGTCAGGATCGACTCGTCGCTGTGAACGATGGCGTTCTTGACGTCCACCACCTCGCAGCGGCCGGACAGCGCATTGCCGGCGCCGTCCTGCTCGGCGTTGGCCCAGATCGCCTCCCAGCTTCCGAGGTCCGACCAGCCGAAATCGACCGCGAGCACGGCGCTGCGATCGGTCTTTTCCATCACCGCGTAGTCGATCGATATCTTCGGCGCATTTTCGAACGGCGCCTTGGCGAGCCGTACGAAGTCGAGGTCCTTGATGGCGGCGTCGACTGCGCCTTCGGCCGCCACCGCGAGTTCGGGCTGGAATCGGCCGAGCTCGCCCAGCATGGTGTCGGCGCGGAACAGGAAATTGCCGCTGTTCCACAGATAGCCGTCCGCGATGTATTGCTGCGCCATCTCGCGCGTCGGTTTTTCGGCGAATTTGTCGAGTTTGCGCACCGGACCGTCGCCGAAGGGCAGTCCCGGCTTCAGATAGCCGTAGCCGGTCGCCGGCTCGTAAGGGACGACACCGAACGTGACAATGTTGCCGTCTTCCGCGGCTGACAGTGCGTCGGCACAGGCGGTGTGGAAGGCCTCGACACCCTTGATCGCGTGATCGGAAGCGAGGATCAGCAGGATCGCATCGGGCGAGCGCCGAAGTCCCAGCACGGTCGCAACGGCGACCGCGAGCCCGGAATCCCGACGGAACGGTTCGAGCACGATATCGGCCTCGACACCGACCTCCTGCAGCTGATCGGCGACAACGAAGCGGAATTCAGCGCTGGTGACCACGATCGGCTTGGCGAACAAGGGCTTGCCGACAACCCGCAGAGCCGTCTCCTGGAACGTCGAACGCTCGGAGAACATCGCGATGAACTGCTTCGGCATGCTCTCGCGGGACGCGGGCCAAAGCCGCGTACCAGCACCGCCGCACATGATGACCGGAATAATCTGCGATGTCATAGGGCCTCGCAAGGCTCGCGATCCCATGGTGCGGGCCGCGCTGGTCGAAAAGGTGGGGGGTGTTTAGCATATCGGTCCCGGGGAAACAGAGGCATTTTCAACCTTGCCGGGGCCCATAACTGCGCCATCGGGATCTATCCTGATGATCGGGCGCCGTGTTATGGGTGCCTCGCTAAGAGTGATCGCGTTCCTGATCGACTGGATAGAAATGCAGCAGCCGAGCGCCTCGACGGACGAGTGTGACATCGTCGCAACGCTGAAATCGACGATCATCGATCATTCATTGCCGCTGTGGTCCCGAGTCGGATGGGACGATACACGCGGCGGTTTCGTCGAGCGGCTTGATCAATCCGGACGGCCAGATCTCGAGGCAACCCGCCGGGTGCGCGTGCAGGCCCGGCAGATCTACTGTTTCGCCAAGGCCGCGCAATGCGGCTGGTATCCCGAAGGCCGAGCGCTGGCACTGCGCGGGCTGGACTATCTTCTGGACAAGGCCAAGGGCCGCGATGGCCGGCCCGGCTTTGTCCACACGCTCGCGGCGGATGGTACAAAATTGGACGGTCGGCGTGACTGCTACGACCACGCCTTCGTCCTGCTCGCGCTGTCGAACGTCTACGCGCTGAATCATGACACGCAGGTGTTGGGAGAGATCGACGAGCTGCTGGCTTTCCTCGATGGGCCGATGCGATCAGCAACTGGCGGATATCTCGAGAGCCTGCCGGATGCGGCGCCCCGTCGGCAGAACCCGCATATGCATCTGCTCGAGGCTATGATTGCCGCATTCGATGCCACCGGCGATGCCAGGTTCCTGAACCGCGCCGGCGAATTGTTCGGCTTGTTCACCAGTCACTTCTACGATGCGCCGCGCCGGGTGCTCGGCGAGTACTTCGAGAACGACTGGACCACGATCGAGCCGGTCTGCGTCGAGCCGGGTCATCAGGCGGAGTGGACCTGGCTGCTGAAGGAGTATCAGCGGATCAGTGGACACGATACGGCCGCTTATCGCGAGCAACTGCTGGCTTCAACCTTGCGCTACCAGGATGCGTCCGGCTGTCTGATCGACGAAGGCAATGCCGACGGCGTCATCACCAAATCCACGCGGCGGTGCTGGCCGCAAACCGAATTGGCTAAAGCATGGCTCGCGCAGGCCCAGCACGGCGTCGCCGGTGCCGAGCAGGCGGCGCGCGCGGCGCTTCGGAGCCTTCACCGCTTCTATCTTTGTCATCCGGTGCGCGGCGCCTGGTACGATCAGTTCGACCAGAACGGACGTTCGCTGGTCGACGTAGTGCCGGCTTCAACCTTCTATCACATCTTCTGCGCCGTTCATGAGGCCGATCAGGTTCTGGGCTGACGACACTGTCGAGCCGGCGCCGCTAGGAGCCGAGCTAGTGAAACGTGCGCATTCTCCGGCGATAAAGCCCGAGAGCCTTGCTGATCAGCCGCAGGGGCCGCGTGACGCGCCAGGACAGTGAGTTCTCCAACTCGTCGGCACGCACCTTTTCCAGATTGCGGGCCAGGGTCAGCTCCCGGATTTTGCGCCTGAGAGCCGCTGGACTGTCGTGGTCAGGATCGGTGGCAGCCTTCATCACGTAACGGCAACTGGCGCCCACGCAGATCGGATCGATTCGGCTTTCCGTGATGTTCTTGCGCAGGCGCTGCATCGCCGGGCCGTTCCAGATCTCCAGCGCCGAATTGTCCTTCAGGCTGCCGATCGGCTTGGCGGCCATGCAGCATGGCTTGACGCTGCCGTTCACTTCCAGCGCCAGCCAATGCCAGGGGGCACGGCATTCGCTGTAGTCGGGCATCTCCGTCGCGGTCTCGTCGGCGCGGCCGTACAGCGTCACCTGGAAGCGCGGATCGACGAAGAGATAGATCTTGAGATCTTCCGCAACCGCGCGGGCCTGCTCGATGAATGGTCTGATCAGCTCGACATTACGTTCGGGCAGGTTGTCGCGATAATTGAAGGTGTGTCCGGCCTTCACCACGGTCCAGTCGAAGGCGTCGCCGGAGTTGAGATGATAGAGCTCGACCCCATCGACCCCGATCTCGTGCGCTAGGCGGACCAGCTTTGGAGCATCCGCCGCATTGGTCTTGTTCACCGTCATGTTGAACAGAACGCGGATCGGGTGACGCGAGGCTTTCCGCTGCGCCACGAGCGAACGCATGTTGTTCAGCAGCCGTGTGAAGTCGCCGCCCCGGATCTTGGCGTAAGTCTCCGGCGTGGCGGCATCGAACGAGACGCTGATGTGATCGACGTTGTACTGCAGCAGCCGCTCGATGTTCTTCGGATTGAAGGTCAGGCCGTTGGTATTGAACTCGATCTTGGCGCCGGGATTGTCTTCCAGCAGCGTGAACCAGTCCCAGAACTTGCGGGCCATCAGCGGCTCGCCGGCGCCACCGTGAATCTGGATGCGCGCTGCGCCCAGCGCCGCGTCCTTGATCTTCGGGATCCACTCGGGCGGGAAGTCCTCGTAGTTCGCGTTGTTGTCGCCCTCTTGGTTGTGATGAGCGAAGCAGGTGACGCAGCGCAGATTGCACTTGTCGCTCACCGCGATCGTCAGCTCGCTCGGCGTGTAGTCGGCGGTCAGCGGCAGTTCACGCAAGCCGAGCTCGCGCTTGTATCGATTGATCACGTCGGTCGACGGCGTATCCACGTCGAACACCATCAGACCGAGATCGCGCGGATCACCCTCCGGGCGAACGGGCGCCGACAGATCCAGATGCAGCACATCGCCCGATCGGGCCTTCAGGTGCGCCAGATCGATCAGCAGCTTTCCGCGCCCGGACCGAACATCCAACGATGTTGCGGCCGATGGGCCGATCACCTTGCAGTCGGTATCGCCGAAGGACTCCGGTCGCGCATAGTCGATCAGCAGATATCTGCCGGCTTCAGCCGGCACCTGAATCTTTGAGACTTTGCTGGACCAGCGCCATGCCAGATCGCCATGAGTCTCGACCGGGTGCCACCCCTCACGGAACAGCTGTTCCTTGGCAATCACCATCGCAGACCTCGATCGCTAATCGAAACATTCGGAAATTCGAAAATAGGAACTCGATAGTTCTGCGTTTACTATGCGTCAACGGTATATTGTAACCATAGGTTGTGGTGTTGGGGTGCGGTGGATCGGGGGCTGTCGGTTTCTCCGCTGCTTGCGGCAGCGGTCGACAGATGCGAGGAAGTTCGGGAAGCAGGCCGCCGCGACGCGAATCGCGTGCTGTGGCGTGCACGTTCGGCCGCGTGGCGTCGAAGCGTCCGACGGGCCCAACCGCCGCGGGATCATGGTCGCAGCCAATTCGAAAACCGTCGTGCTGTTCTCGACCGCGGATTGGGATTCGCCGTACTGGACGAACAAGCAGCATATTGCCAGCCGGCTGGCCGATCGCGGCTATGAAGTCCTTTATGTCGAGACGGTCGGCATCCGCCGGCCAGGGCTCAACGCCATGGACCTCCGGCGTATCATCGCCCGGCTCAAGCGTGGCACGGCGCCGATCCGCGAGGTCAGGCCCAATCTCTGGGTGTTCTCGCCCCTCACGGTGCCGCTGGGGCAACGCTACGCCGCGGTGAGTGTCTTCAACCGCTGGCAGCTCGTGTTCCGGATCCGATCTTGGCTGCGCCGGCGCAGGGCATCGCATCCGATCGTATGGACCTATCACCCATATATGCTGGAAGCCGCGGAGGCAGTACAGCCGAGCGCCGTGGTGTATCATTCGGTCGATGATCTCGGCGCCGTCCCCGGCGTCGATAAGGCGGAGTATGAGGCGGTCGAGCGCCGGCTGTTGCAGCGGGCCGATCATGTGTTCGTCACCAGCCTGGCGCTCGAGGCGCACTGCCGCGAGGTCGCCGGTGAACGGACGCATTACTTCAACAACGTCGCAGATATCGCGCATTTCGGCGCGGCGCGTCTCGATCGGCTGCTTCCCGCGGACCTTGCTGGCATTCCGAAGCCGCGCCTGATCTATGTCGGGGCGCTCTCGGATTTCAAGATCGACCTCGGGTTGCTGGCGAGCTTGGTGCAGGCGCGGCCGGATTGGCATCTGGTCGTGATCGGCGACGAGCGGGAAGGCCAGCGGGATCCGACCATCGCCAGGATGCAGGCGATGCCGAACGCACACTTCCTCGGCTGGCGGCCATATGCGGAGCTTCCGGATTATCTAAGGGGCGCCGATGTCGCGCTGCTCCCGCAACTGATCAACGACTACAGCCGCGCGATGTTTCCGATGAAGTTCTTCGAGTATCTCGCGGCGGGCCGTCCGGTCGTCGCCACGGCGCTGCCGGCGCTGGCCGATTATCATGCGGTGCATCGCGTCGCGCATGACGCCGCGGAGTTCGAAGCACAGGTGCAGGCCGCGCTCGACCATCGCGGCGACGGCGTGCTGCCGCTTGATCACCCGGTTCTGACGAAGAACTCCTGGGATGCGCGGCTGGATGCGATGCTGGCGATCGTCAACGGCGACAGCCGGCCTGCCTAGTGGCTACAGCCAGCGTTTGCGCCGCTTGAAGCTCTTCAGGTTCTTGAAGCTCTTGCGCTGGTCGCCGGCGCCGCCGAGGTAGAACTCCTTGACGTCCTCGTTGTCGCGCAGTTCGTCAGCGGTGCCGTCGAGCACGACCTTGCCTTGCTCCATGATGTAGCCGTGGCTGGCGACGGAGAGGGCGGCGCGGGCGTTCTGCTCGACCAGCAGGATGGTGACGCCGAGGTCGCGGTTGATCTGCTTGATGATCGCGAACACTTCTTTGACCAGCAGTGGTGACAGGCCCATCGAGGGCTCGTCCATCAGGATCATCTTGGGCCGGGCCATCAGCGCACGGCCGATCGCCAGCATCTGCTGCTCGCCGCCTGACAGATAGCCGGCGAGGCCGGTGCGCTCCTTCAGCCGGGGGAAGTAGTTATAGACCATCTCGATGTCGCGGCCGACCTCGCGGTCGCTGCGGGTGAAGGCGCCGAGCCGCAAATTCTCCAGCGAGGTCATGTCGGACACGATGCGGCGGCCCTCCATCACCTGGAAGATGCCGCGGCGAACGATCTTGTCCGGATCGGTGCCGTCGATGCGGTCGCCGTCGAACACGATTTCGCCGCGCGTGACCTCGCCGTCCTCGGTCTTGAGCAGGCCGGAGATCGCCTTCAGCGTCGTCGACTTGCCGGCGCCGTTGGCCCCGAGCAGCGCCACGATCGCGCCGTGTGGCACCTCCAGGCTGAGCCCGCGCAGGACAAGGATGACGTCGTCATAGACGACCTCGATGTTGCGGACGCTGAGGAGGGGGGCAGGAGCCGCTGTGGCGGCAGGCTGTGATCGATCGAGGGCGGCGGCTTCGGTCATGGCGGTCCTGACAACGATGTGAGGCAGAGCAGAGCATAGCCCCATCCTCTCCCGTCATCGCCCGCGAATGCGGGCGACCCAGTATTCCAAAGCGCTGATGATTCACACGAGACGCTGCGGCGTACTGGGTCCCCCGCTTTCGGGGGGGGTGACGGTTGTTTGTGTTCCGGCGCCGCGGCTCAAAGCAGACGCGGCACGCTTCTCAGAGTTGCACGGCTGCGGCTTAGCCGCCGCCGCGAGCTCACCATCCGAGCCATTCCGGCTTGCGCGGCAGGTCGACGGTCTTGACCTTTTCGAGCTTGATGGTGCCCTTGGCGATCAGGTCCTTGAGGTCGCCGTCGGTCGAACCCGACACCTTGGCGCGATACAGGTCGACCTTGGTGGTGCCGCGGTGGTCCTTGTCGGTCCAGGTCGACGGGTTGCAGACGCCGTCCATGCCGGCCGGCACCCAGTCCTTCTTCTGGTAGAAGCCCTTGCGGACGTTCTCGCCGGTGGTGCCGCCGTTCTTGGTGGCCCATTCGATCGCTTCCTTCATGTACAGCGCCGAGCACACCGCGGCGACGTAATGCACCGGCCGATACACGTTGCCGGACGGGTCCGAGACCTTCGAGACTTCCTCGACGATCTTCATGCCGGGCGCGCTGCCGCCCCAGGCGACCGCAGTGCGCAGCGGGAAGATCACGCCGTCGGCGGCGTCGCCGGCGGTCTTGGCGGCGTTCTCGTCCATGCCCCAGACGTTGCTCATGAACTGCACGTCGACGCCGGCCGCCTTGCAGGCCTTCATCACCGAGATGTTGGAGGCCGCAGTGTTGCCGAGATACGCGTAGTTGGCGCCCGAGCTCTTCAGCGACAGGCACTGCGCCGAGTAGTCGCCCGGCGCCAGCGCGAACACCAGCGGCGGCAGCACTTCGAAGCCGAGTTCCTTGGCGAGCGCTTCGCCGGCGGCCTTCGGTGCGTTCGGATAGGGGTGGTTGGCGCCCATGTGGACAAATTTCGGCGCGCCGGATTTGCCCTTGGCCTTCCAGTCCTCCGCCGCCCACATCAGTTCGGCGCGCAGCGCGTCGGAATAGGACGGACCGTAGAAGAAGTTGTACGGCGCCGGCTTGGCCTTGCCGCTGGTGCCTTCCGGATCGGTCAGCGCTGCCGCGTAGGAACCCGACAGGTCGGGGATCTTGTCGTTGGCGAGGAAGCCGGTCAGCGCCTCGGTGTCGGCGGTGCCCCAGCCCATGATCGCCGCGACCTTGTCGCCGCCGGACCACTTCTTGTACAGCGCGATCGCGCGCGGCACCTGGTAGCCGTAGTCGTTGGTGTCGACATTGAGCTGCTTGCCGCCGACACCGCCGTTCTTGTTGACGTAAGCGAAGGTGTCGGCGACGGCCTGGCCATAGGGCGTGCCGACGTCGGACGTGCCGCCGGAATAATCTGCGAGATGGCCGATCGCGATCTGCGCCTGCGCGGTCACCGAGCCGCCGGCGATGATCAGCGCCATCGCGGCGGTGCTCAAAAGGGATTTCATCGTCATCGTGGTTCCTCCAGTGTCTTGTTATTGAAGTCGGCTTGCGTCCCTCGTCGTCCCGTTCAGTGCGAGAACGGGTAGAGTTTCCAATACGCCTTGATCTGCCGCCAGCGATGCGCGAGCCCATCGGGCTCGAACACCAGGAAGGCGATGATGATCAAGCCGATTGCGATCTCGCGCAGGAAGGTCAGGTTGTTGTTGAGCAGCAGCGCGCGGTCGATTGCGCTGCCCTTCAGCTCCATGCTGATCCATTCCATCGCTTCGGGCAGCAGCACCACGAAGGCGGTGCCCATCAGCGTGCCGGAAATCGAACCGATGCCGCCGATGATGATCATCGCCAGAAACAGGATCGAGCGCTCGATGCCGAAGCCTTCGTTGGAAACGACGAGCTGGTAATGCGCATACAGCGCACCGGCGATGCCGGCGAAGAACGCCGCGAGTCCGAACGACAGCGTGCGATATTTGGTGAGGTTGATGCCCATGATCTCGGCCGAGAGATAATGGTCGCGCACCGCCACCAGAGCGCGGCCATCGCGGGTGCGCATCAGGTTGGTGACCAGGATGTAGCTGACCAGCAGATAGGCCAGCACCACGTAGAAATATTGCTTGTCGCCGCGCAGCACCCAGCCGAACAGCGAGAACGGATTGGCCGAAGCCGGCACCGAGCCGCCGGAGAACCATTCGGCGCGCGAGAAGAAGTCGATCAGGATGTACTGCGCCGCCAGCGTGGCGATGACCAGGTACAGTCCCTTGAGCCGTGCGGCCGGCAGGCCGAACACCAGCCCAACCAGCGCGGCGACGACGCCGGCCAGCGGAATGGTGAAGAAAACCGGGATCGGCAGATTGTTGTTGAGATAGGCCGAGGTGTAGGCGCCGAGCAGGAAGAACGCGGCGTGGCCGATCGAGATCTGGCCGGTGAAGCCGACCAGGATGTTCAGCCCGAGCGCGGCGATGCCGAAGATGCCGATCTGGATCAGGATGCTGAGCCAGTAGCCCGACAGCACCAGCGGCGCGAACGCGATCAGCACCACGCCGAGGATCGCCATGTTGCGGCTTGTCTTGGTCGGGAAGATCGTGGTGTCGGCGGCGTAGGACGAGCGGAAGTCGCCGGCGGGGATCAAGGACGTGTTGGCCATGTCAGATACGCTCGATGTCCTTGGTGCCGAACAAGCCGTAGGGCTTGATCATCAGGATGATGATCAGCACGTAGAACGGCGCGATTTCGTAGAGATTGCCCCAGTG
>NZ_JBMDXE010000254.1:0-26579 GCF_048594845.1 Rhodopseudomonas sp.
TGGTCGGCACGCTGCCGGAGTCCATCAGCTAGCGAGACGTTGCCGTTCGCTGAATTGCTGTTGGCTGCGTCGAAGCGGGAGCCGAAGGAATTCGGCTCGATGAGCGTTACGCCGGCTTTTGCGGCCGACTCCTTGCTATAGAGGCCGCTCCAGAACGATGCATTGCCAGCCCTGTTCGCCAGCTTCTCCATCTTGTCGAACAACGAAGCGCCGCCATCGAGCGCGCTCTGAAATGCCGATCGCGCATTGAGCCCGAAGTTCGTCCAGGCCTTGTTCCAGGCTTCGTCGAACTCCCGCGCCCGGCGCACCATCTCATCGTTTGCCGAGAATTCGACCGCCGACTGCTTCGCCTTTTCGAGGCCGGCGCTCCCCTGCGACAGCAGCCGAACCCAATCCATGGTCGCAGGCAGCCCCATCTGTTGCAGCAAAACCAGTCGCTGCTGGTCGTCGCGAGCCGCCTTGATCAGGTCGGCAGCCTTTGACAGCGCGTCATCGAACGTCTTCGCGTGGACGTTATTGGCGGCGAACAGTTCGGCAAGGCCACCCATATCGTTCTTCGCGTCATTAACGCCCTTCGCAAAGCCAGCGATTCCCGCATTGAAATCCGATCCGGCGATCCCCTTGAACGATGCAGCGGCTTGCAGCTTCGACAGCTCGCGCGTCGAGGTTCCAGCGGAGCGCGCAACATCATCGAGCTGGAGCGTGAAGGATTTCCAATAGGCGTACGCGGCGTAAGTGGCCGCACCGAGCGCCACGATGCCGAGTGTGATCGCGCGAGTCGGTGTGACAAACCCCGCCAGCTGGGTGAAGAACCCGCCGATGGTTCCGCGCGACGAGGCGAAAACGTCGCCGATCTGCGAACCCTGCTGCAGAAGGACCGTAAGCGGCGATTGCCCCCCCGCCAGCGAGACGGCTACGTCCTGCGCCTGGCGCGACAGATTGATCAGCTCATGACGGGCGAGCCCGACACCTTGGGCAGCAACAGCGCCCGCCGGCGCAACGCCTTTGATAGCTGCGACTTGTTCGGCGAATGCGGACTTAGTGCGGGCGATGGCTGCGGCATGCTCTGCTTCGCTCAACGCGCCGACCTTGACGGCCTGATTGATCTCGGTCAGCAGCTCGCGATAGCTGCGGCCGGCTGCATAAAGCGGGTTGAACTTCGCGCGCAGATCGTCGAGCTGACGGCCATACGCCGCAATATCCGCGGCGCGATCGGGAACGATGGTCTGCTGGTTGACGGAAGCCTGGGCAGCAGCCTTCCGGGCCGCCGCAACCCGCTCGATCGCCGACACCTGCGCATTGTAAGCGATCGTCTCGTCAAGACGCGCCTTCATCGCCAGCGACGCGGAGATTGCCCCCACCCGCTCGGCTTCGGCGATCCCATCCAGAGCGGTCCGATACTTCAGACCGGCAGCGAACAACGGATCGTATTTTGCCTGCAACCGATCGAGCGCAGCACCATAGGCGGCCACGTCTGCGGCGCGCGCCGCGCTATCGCTCCCCCCGGAAACCCCCGTGACTGCGTTGATCTTGGCTTGGGCAGCCGCAGCCAGCGTAGCGGCCTGCGCCTGACGCTGGGCCGCGTCGGCATTGTCATTGGCAGCCTTGGTGAATTTGGCGAGCCGCACGGCCGCTTCCGCCAGAACGACATTGGCCCTGTCCTGCAACGCCGGGTTCTGCGCAACAGCCGCATTCACCTGCCGCTGCACCTTCTCGTAATCCTGCTGAGCGCGGACAGTCGCGACATAGCGGCGCTCGATGGCTTCGAAGCGCTTTTCCTGAGACAGCGTCGCGCGGCTGGTTTCGTCAGCCGCAACGGTGACGCCGCCCTGAGACTTCGCCAGCGCGTCAAGATCGGCCTTTGCTTCCTTGACGCCGGTCGACGACGCTTCGATACGAAGCCGACGGATCGCCTCTTGCACAGTCGCCGCCATCAGATGCCCTTCATCCGCACAATGATCGCGGGAACGCGCCGCTCGCGCTCGTGTTTCGCCGTGTCCCGGTCCGCCCTGGACCGCACGGGCTTGTAGCGAAGGATGGTGCCGGCCTCCGCTGCTCGGTAACTGAACCTGATCGTCGCCATGTTTCCGAAACGCGCCTTGGCGGCTGTCGCGGTACGCTCGTAGATGCGGTTCGGCACCTGAATGACGAAATCCCGGCCGCTCTTGGTCTTCCCGATCTCGATCTTTCTGGCGTAGGGCACGAGATTGAGAAACACGTACTCTTCGGCAACCGGAATCTCAGAGCCGCGAAGGACCTCCACACCGTCCGCGAAGAGTGTGTGCCCCGCGATGTAATCCCCGCTCCTACGCGGTGAACGCTCGATCAGCGTCGTGGAGATCCAGCGCAAGATGTCGCCGAACAGCTCCCATTCCGTCTCGATGACGCCGCCGGGCCGGGCATTTTCGAGCGAAGCACCCTCGGTGCCATTTACCCAAGTCCGACGCGGCGGCGCGCGTCCGAGAATGCTGTAGTTGAGCGCGTCGGCAGCTGCGATCTGCTCCGCCGCATAGGCCGCAATGGCGCGGCCCTGCGCTTCCGGCGCCAGCATCTCATCTACGATCAACGAGACGTCGCGCTCGATGCTGTCGACCTTGATCCTGACCGCCATCGTCGCCCTTGGTGTCTTCCATCAGGATCGAAGCCCGCATCGCGCCCATATCGACCAGTGCCCTCGCTTCCCAGGGCTCCAATCGGAGACGCATAAACGACGACCAGGCCCGCAGCGCTTCCCACGTCACGACGGCCGGGCCAAAGCCATTCGACGACAAGCCGGCAGATAGTTCAGAAAACCACTGCCAGAGATAAGCGAGCGCCTGAGGGCACTCCGGCCCGGCATCGGCCAGAGCAATCGCAGGAACGATACCTGCGGCTGCAAAGATCTCGGCGGCGAGCTGATCATGCTCGCCGGCCGATGCGCCATCCTTCAGACGGCGCCCTGTTCGAAATTGGTGCTCGGCAAAGGCGTAGAGGTCTTCGACGAGCTCTTGATAAAATTTGCCGCATCGTTCGCCGCCACCCACGGCTGGATGAACAGCCACTGCATGCCCGGCTCCTTGTAGAGCTCAAGGGCGTTCGCATGCGTACAAGGCACGTTGAGCGGTTCCTTGCTGACCGGATCGACCAGATACCAGCCCTTCGTCAGCGCGGCACATTTGGCCGCGTTCTCTTCGAACTGGTCGATGTCGACCAGACCGCCCCGCGTGCGCGCCGCCTTCTTGCGGTAGACCGCCTGGCGATCGCGATCGAAGGTGCGCCCCTCGACGCTGTCGGCAGCGAGCACGTCAATGTAGGACTCCTTGCCATCCTTGTCGCGCAGCACTTCGTCCGTCAGCGCGTCGATGATCTTGACGCGAAACGCCTCCGAAGTGTTGGCGGCGAGATTGCCGAATTTGCTCATGGTGTGTTCCTTTGGCGGAAGGTGAGCGGCCCCGCCCGCCAGCGGGGCCGCCGACTGCGCAATCACCCGGCTCGCGCCGAGCGGGTTTCCCCGTAGCGGCGGGGATCGGTTGCGCCGATTGGCGCAGGCATCAGGCGATCTCGGTGTCGCAGATCTGCAGCGTGGTCGACTCCACACCGGGCGCGGTGCCGATGTAGCGACCAGCTTCGAACTGGCACTGGATCGCCTTTGCCTTGTTGGTATCGCTCTCGTTATTCGAATTGATCTTGATACGCGGCAGGAAGAACGCGTTCGCCGGAGCAGCTGCGTCGTTGGTCGACGGCAGGTAGGCGAGCAGCGACAGCTCGGTTTCGTCGTCGAAGGCGCTCAGGAACGTTTCGCCCTGCAGGAATACGGTGAAGTCGCCACTGCACATGAAGTCGCCGAGCATGATGCCGGAAACCAGACCGGCCGGGTTCATCGCCTTGGCGGCCTCCGCACCGAGGTCGACCTTGATGTTCAGCGCCGTAGCGACGCCCAGCACCGCGCCATTCGCGAGCAGCAGACCTTGCATCGCGGTCGGAATGTCAGTCGTCGTCTCGGCCGCCGGCGAGCCGAAATAAGGCGCCTCGGATCCGGACAGCACCTTGCGGTTGCGGCCGAGCACCGTGAAGTTCAGCCCGACATTGGCGTTCACGCCGATCGACAAATCAAAGCCCGTCACCTTCGCTTGGGTGAAGAGCTTGGACAGGTCGATATCTGGATTGTTGGCTTCGAAACCGAACAGATAATCGGTGCGGGCCGCCTTGGTGGCCTTGTTGATCAGCGCCGCGCCGGCTTCGACGATCGTAAAGCTGGTGTCGGCCGTTTCCGTCGTCGGCGCGGGGAAGATGCTCACCGTTCGATTGTTCGCACCCGAGAAGCCGAGGATGATGAAGTTCTTATCGTTGTTCGCCGTGGTGGCAAGATTGCCGAAGCGATAGATACGGCCGACGCGCATGCCGAGCGCGACCGGATCGCCGCCGCCGAACGTCACTGTCTTGGCGACAGCATCGAACGCGGCGCTGGTGAGGTCGGTTTCGTCGAGTTCGACCGGCGTCGACCAGTCGCTACGCATCACCGCGGCGAACAGATCCTGATGCGTGCCAGGCGACAGATAGCCGTTGATCGTTCCCGTGATGGTTCGGCTGCCGTGCTTGCCCATCGGCTGCTGCGCGTCGTCGCGCTTCTCGGACGGCCGGTAGCTATCCTTGGCGAGCGAGAGATTGTGCGAGATGTGCCGCAGCACCTGCCCGCCACTGGCACCCGGCGCCGACGCGATGTCCGGCTCCGTCGTGGCGTCGATGTCGGCAGACGCATAGAGCTTATAGACGAGTTTCTCGGATGAGGCTTCGGCAAGACCGGCCATGGCAGTTGCTCCTATGGTGAAAGAGGATCGGCTAGCCGATCAGGTCGAAATAGAACTCGACGTCGCAGGCGGCCCAGAAGTAGTTGGCGGCCTCGCTGTCGAGGCCTGGGACCGAGATCGAGGATCCGGGGCCGCCCGGATAGACCGTGACCGCATCGCAGGTGACGCCACCCTGTTTGAATGGTCGAAACACCGCGGCAAACACTTCGGCGAAATCTGTCGCGACCTGCAGGCCGGCACCGATCGGCACGAACACCAGAATTGTCGCCACGCCTGAACTGCGATGCCGGTTGGCGCCACGGCCGCCGCCGTTCTCAATGACGCCGCTGCGGTTCGCATCGAAGAGGGTGTAGACGAACGGCGACGGCACATCCGGTAGTACCAGTGCGTCATCGCCGAGCCATCCGATCGGCAGCGGCTGGTGCGTCTGCGGATGCGACGGCACGTTCGCTGTGATCGCGGACCTGATCGCCGCAAGGGCTCCGCTGAGGGTCGTCATGTCACCCCGCGCAATGCAGCTCGAGCGCGATCAGCGTGCCTGCAACTTCGCGGCGCATCGGATTCTTGATCGTGAATTCCTTGCCTGCCACTACCAATTTGTCGTTGGTCGTCACCGGCAGAATGTCGGCAAGATCGTCGACCAGCACGATCGCGCGCTGATCTCCGATCACCATGATCGAGCCGACCAACTCGGCCGACGCATAGTTGCGGACATAGCCGCGCGTCGTGGTGTCGACATAGGCCCGCGCAAGCCCGGTGCCGGTGTAGCGGCGGATCGCAACCGGGCGGCCCTTTGCCCCCACCTTGTCACGGTAACTTGCCAAGGCCCGATCGACTGTGTTCACGACATCACCTGCCAACCTGACAACAGGCTTTCAGCAGCCTTCTGCATCGACTGCGCTGCCCCGTCCGGAAGGCTGTAGTCCCAGCGCCCGACGCCCTCGATGGTTTCGCTCTTGAGATCGCCCTCATCAGCAGGGACGGCATCGCGCAGCACGCCTGCCATCATGATGATGGCGTGCCGTAACGCAGCCGGCAGCGGCTTGGCAGGCGCCGGTCCATATCCAGCCCGCCAACGAAACGTTCTCGTTTCACCATCCTCGGACAATTCATCGCTGATCGTGTCAACGTAAGGCGGGAACGGCAGCTTGGCCGTGTCGATCTCGCACTTGGCCGGCAGCGTCATCTCCAGCGTCTGGAGACCAACAGCCCGCCGCAATGTTCCGTTGGGACCGTCGATTGCAGATTGGGCAATGTCGAGCAACGTGGAGACATACGCATCATCGTCATCGCTCGCGAAAACCTTGACGGCCTTCGCCTCCGCCGCGGTGACGGCGGAGGCCGGGCCATCAATTCGGATGACGCCCATAGGCATGGCCACGCTTACTCCACCACGACATGGAATGTGCCGACCTTCGCGGCACCGCCCTGAGCCAGCACGATCTTCACACGGTCGTTGGCGACGCCAATCGCGTCGGCTACGCCGACACCGCCAGACGCATACAGCAGAGCGGCGCCGACCTGGGAATGCGTCGGCTGGCGCGGCGCGCGGACAGCGGACGCATTGACGTTGGATTCGGTCCACAGGCCGATGCCGGTCGCTTCGCCGGTGATGGTGAAATCGACGCCGTCCGTGTAACCGATGGTGCCGTCCTTCACATACTCGATCTGCTGGATCTTGCCGGACAGGCGCGGCGTGTAGGCAGTTGCGGTGCCGTCCGAAGCCGTGGTGACGGTGATCTTGTAACGTTTCATGGCATCTCTCCTGGTATGGCGCGCAGCGCCGTTTGCGGCCGTCCGGCCTACTTGGTGCGCTTGTCGCGCGGCTTGTCGGAGGTTTTGTTGTCGGTCGACGCCTCGGCCTTGTTGGCAGGCGCCGGCTCCGCCTTGTTCAGCGGCGCCGGTTCGGCCTTCACTTTGCGCGGAACGAGCACGCCGAGGTCCACCAGATGCTTTGCATCCGCCTCGTTGAGGATGCGAACGTCCCCCTCGTTGTACAGGCGGTCGCCTTCGTGGATCCGCGCCACGTCGTATTCACGCTCTGCCATGGGTTCCTCCTGTAGTTGGGGCGGCTGATCTGCCGCCCCGTTTGCAGGCTTGGTGGTTACGCGGCGAGCGCGGTATCGAGGTCGCCGTAGATGAAGGCTTCGGGCCGATACACGGCGAGAGCGACACGCTCTTCAGCCAGAACCGTGATCAGGTTCTTGATGAAGTCGTCTTCGTTCTCGGTCGCGATCTCGACGCGCGCCGTCCAGCGGTCGAACACCTGAGCGCCGAGCTTGAAGGCGCCGGTGAGGAACTTGCGGACGGTGATGGCCTGAGTGGCGACGACCGGGAGACCCCACAGTGTCGGCGTGGTCGTGCCCTGCGGATTGCCGATGATGTAGCGGCCCTGGGTGTCCTTCAGGGTCTCCATCTGCGCCCAATCGGTCGGGTGCAGCACATGGCCGGTCGCCGGATATTCGGCGAGTGCCGCCTGCAGCATCGCGAGCCGCAGCACGTCGAACATGTTCAGGTCTGCCAGCGATCCCGGGGCCGAATAGGCGGTGGCCTGCGGGATGACGCCGAGCAGGTTCTGGCCGGTGCCGTCGCCGTTCAGCAGCTGGCTTTCTTCCTTGTATGCCAGGCCGTAGAGCAGACGGTTGTTGATGATCGACTGAAGCTGCGGGACATCGCTGAGAACCTGGCGCGACGCCTTCATGTAGTGGGCGATCACCTTCGCCGAGGTCGACACCAGATCCATCTTGATGTCGGACTGCGGCTTGGTGCCGCCTTCCGCCACCATGCCGGCGTTGTTGGTGAAGCCCGTCTCCTTGACGTACTCCAGCGTGTTGCCGTCCATCTGGCCTTGCGACAGCAGATCGCGGACGGTCATGCGACGCTGCGGCAGAGCCAGGATACCCGGCAGCCGGGTGTTGGCGATGGCACCGCCAACGGAGCCGGCGGCGTCGGTGGTCAGCGACGTGATGGTCGCCTTGGTCTGGAAATCGACGCGGCCGCGCGGGTTGGCCTGCGCCAGGAAGGACTTCACCTTCTCGTCGCCGACGAACATCTCGCCCATGGTCTTCGGCGTGTCCTGAGCGCCCTTCGCGCCTTCCAGCACCTTCTGCTCGAGCGTTGCGAGCTGCTCGTTGAGAGCGTTCATCTTGGTGAGCGCAGCGTCGGCCTTTTCCTTGAGATCGGTCGAGATTGTCTCGCCGGACTTTGCCTTACCGAGCGCTTCCTCGGCGATCGCCTTGACGGCGTCGACGGACTTTTGAAACTGCGACTTCACTTCGGTCGCGAGGTCTTCGATCGCCTTCTTGTCGAGCGACGCACCGGCCGCGGCGTCCGCCACGAAGCCGAAGCCGTGATGCGTGGACGCATAGTCGAGGCCGAACAAGACGGCGATGGTCGCGGCGGCAGCGATGCCGAGGAAGCCGAGCACAAAGACCCGGCCGTTGGTAGTACGGTTCATGATGTTGCCCTTTCGGCAGAGGTGATGGTGATCAACCGACCTTCAGCAGAGCCTGAAGGAATGCGGCCGTGTCGTTCGCCTGTGCGTCGGGCTCCCCCCGAAGGTGCGGCGCCGCCTTGCCGGCGATTGCCGCAGCAAGGCTTTTCGAGAAGCCTGCATCCCGCAGGTGCTCCTCAAACTCGCGGACGGTCGGCAGCGCGCCGCCGTCCAGAATGGCTTTGACGCCGGTCACCCGCGCCTGAATGTTCATCGGCATGGTAACGAGCGAGATTTCGCGAAGGTCGATCTTCGACAGCCGCATCACGCCGCGGCGCTTGTCGTCGGGCGTGGCGCCGCCTGCGGGGATCGCGTAGCCGATCGACATGCCGCCAAGCGCCTTCGCCTTCAGCTTGCCGTAAGCGCGCTGCGCGGTCGCGTCGTTCTCCAGCACAAGCTGGCCTTTGACGTAGAGCCCCTTGGAATCCTCTGCGATGTCCTTCCATACACCGATCGGCTCCGTCTGGTCGTGCTGCCAGAGCATCGGGATCACGCGGCCGTCGCTCTTGGCCTTGACCACGCTTTCGATGAATGCGCCAGGCTCGACAACGTCGCCGCCCTGGTCGACATTCCCGAAGGTCGAGGCATAGCCCTCGAACTCACCGGCGTCGGTCAGGCTCTTTGTTTCGAGCGTGAAATCGAAGTGCTTCATTGATCAACTCCCGACGACGCGCAGCTTCGGCCCTGCGGACGATGTTGCGTTTTGATCCGGCTGCTTGCCGGCCTCGGTGATTGGGACGTTCTGCATCTGCATCCGCGGGACGTCGCCGCCTTCGACCGGCGGCATGTTTTCCAGGGCACGCACTTCGTTGATGGTCATCCAGCCGTTCATGAGGCCGGACTGGTAGAAGGTCGCCCGCTTGTCGCTGTCCCCGCGCAACAGGCCTTCCATGTTGAATTCGACCGTGATTCCGGAAGCGCGGTCGGCTGGGCTCAGCAGTCGCTTTTCGACAGCCTGTTCGATGCGTTTGCAGCGCCGGCGGAGATTGAACTTCTGGAAACCGAGCACCTGCTCGGCGAGGCCGCTGCCCCAGCTTGTCGACTTTTCGGTGTGGCCGATCATGAATGGCGGGACACCATAAAACCGGCAGACCTCCTCCACCGAAAAGGCCCGCGTCTCGAGCATCTGGGCATCTTCCGGATTGATCGAGATCGGCTTGTACTCTGCACCACCCTCGGCGATGTAGGGGCGTCCTGCGTTCATGGCGCCGAGGTACTTCTTGGTCAGCCGCTCATCCAGTTGTTCGCGCTGCTCAGACGTCAAGAAGTTGGCGAAAACGAACTGCCCTGAAGGCCGCATGCCGTTCGCGAAGGTCTCCCGCGCGGCCCTTTCGGTCGCCAGCGCCAGACCGAACGAGTTTCGAGCGAACGCCAAAGTCGATAGTCCGCCGAGCGGTCCGCCGCCGAACCCGCGAATGTGCAGCACGGACTCGTCGGTGAGGTCGAAAAACCGACCGTCTTCCGACCAGCGATACCGAATGCGTCCGCGCTCGTTGCGGTCCACCGTGACGATGTCGGGGCGAACCGGGACAAGCGACACCATCTTGTCGCCGTTGCGGATGATGCGCGAATATGAATTGCCCCAGAATTCGAGGCTCGACTGCATGAACTCCAGATAGTCGACCGCTGTCTGATCGGAGTTCGGGTTGTCGTGAAGGATGCGATAGAGTGGGTGATCCTTTGCGACGACGCGCGACCCATCCTTGTCGAGCCGATAGACCATCAGCGGCAACGTCGCGATGGTGCCGGCGATCAGATTGACGCACGCCCATGCAGTCGACAGGCCAAGTACGCTCGAGGGCGTAACTTGCTCGCCGGCGGGCGCCGGATCGCCACCGTTCCAATCGGACGGCTTCGTGAGGTCCAGCGAGCGGCGCCGAAACACAGTCACGGCTCTTTGCCAAAGGCTCATTTCAAGCTCGCGATGAAGTCGTCGATACGGGGACCTGCGGCAACCGGATTCCAGCTCATTAGGATTGCCGCCTGCATCAACGCGATGAACGGGTCGATCTTCGCCCGGCCGGAAATCTGCTTGGTGACGATCACATAGTTGCCGAGCGGCTCGATCTTGGCGTTGCCGACGACCCAGTTCATCAAGTCCTGATCGGCATGCCACAGCGTGCCGTCATCGAGCTTCAGCTCCAGGCCGAACAGGCCGGGCTGCAGCGCACGGCCCTGCAGCAGTCGCTTGATCTGCTTGTCGGTGATGCCGGCTTCCTCGAACGCCTCGAACAGCGCGGCGACATTGTTCGGATCGACGCCGGCGGCGTTTTCCTGCGGCAGCAGGCCGGACTCGACGAGCCGACGCAGCAGCTTCACCAATTCAGCCTGGCGCGTCTTGGTATCGGCCAGCGTCAACGTCCCTTCGGCCTTGAAGTCCTGCAGCCGTGGCGCGATCTCGGGGCGCCGCTCCAGCACCTTCGGATCGGCGAAAGCGTGGCACCACGCCAGCCACTCTCGCGTCTCGCGTTCGCGGCCGATCACCGCGACACCCATCAGGTCGTCGAGGCCGCCGCCGTCGGCGCCGATGGTGATGACCTCGCAGCGCTCCAGCAAGGTATCGAGCGTCAACGTCTCATCGACTGCTTGCGGCCAGAAGTCGGCGCCGGTCCACCCGTCCTGCGAGATGCCCACGCCGACCTCGATATTGAGGTGCTGCGAGACCCAGATCTGCTCGGCTTCCGGATTGACCTTGCCATTGTTCTCGTAGTCCTCGATCAGACGTTCCGGATCGATCGAGCGGCCAAGGTTCGGTAGCAGCAGCGGCCAGTTCTTCCGATCGCGCCAGAACGTCTTGTCCGGGTGCTTCTTGTCCTCACGCTGCAGTGCCTGCGGATACTCGTAGAGCACCGGCAGCATGATCGGATTGGCGCCGCCCTTACCCTCGCGGATCGCGCGGGCCTTCTTGAGCTCGGTTTTCCAGATTCCGGCCGGCGGCTCGTCCGACTGCGTGGTGATCATCAGCACCTGGCCGCCCTGCATCGTGATGCCGCCACCCCGGATCTGCTGCATCACCGCCGCGGCCTTCGCTTTCTTGCCCAGCTCGTGCACCTCGTCGATGATCGTCAGCACCGGGATTTCACCGACGACGATCTGCGTGTCGAAGCTCTTGACGTTGAGCTGCGTCCCGGTCTTTCGCCGGGTGATGCACTTGTGGTGATCCTGCACCTGGAAAATCTGTGTCAGGCGCTGATCGATGCGGATCATCCCCTGAGCCTGTTCGAAGCAACGCTCCGATACGTTCTGGCTTGGCGCGACGATCAGCATCTGCCGGTTCGGCGCCTCTTCCATGTAGAGCGCCGTGAGCCCGAGCGCGGCCACATAGGTCGTCTTCGAGTTCTTCTTCGGCACCATGCAGAGCAGCTCCCAGACGAGCCGACGCTTGGTGACAGGGTCCTCGCTGGCGAGGAATGCGCAGAGGATGAAACGGAACCAGTCGCCGCATGCCTCCGACAGCGGCGGGTTGCCCGGAACGTCTGGCAACCGCAGCCGATTGAAGAACGCAAGGGCCTTGGCGGCGCGGGCTTCGTTGAGCGGCACAGTCGGCGCCGGCACCTCGCCGCGTTGAATACGCTCCCACCAATCCGGGCACGCGAACCGCGGCAGCGCAGACGGTGCGGCAATCGCGTCAGTTGATCGCATGTTGTTGCGCGGCCTCGAGCTCCAGCTCGGCCGCGAGATCGGCATCGGCGTCGCGCGCGAGCTGAGCGTCGAGCACCTTCTTGCCAAGGCGGCCGCCCGACTGATCGTCGCGCCGCGACTTCTCGGGCTGCGACGACATGCTGCGCTCGGCTTCCATCTGATCGTTGCGATCGAGCAGCCGACCGAACTCCTTCAGCGCGCCGACGTTGCCGGCCTCGGCCAGCTCCCAGGCGAGCTCGATGCGGCGAAGCTCCAGCCGGTCGCGCGCGACGTCGCGCTGGCGCAGCTCGAAAAAATAATGCTTGCGCAAAGTCGGCGGCGTCACGCCGAGCGCGGCCGCGATCCGCGGGGGAGCCCAGCCGAGCGCCAGCAACATGCTGACTCTGTTGCGACTTCTGACCGTGACGACATGCTCCGGCCGCCCGCGCTTCTTCGGACAGTCGACCCACTCATTGCCGAAGAGGTCAAAATTAGCGGTCACGACAAAAAAATCTCCGAATGTGGCCCAAGCCGGTCCGGTGCCCGGGCGGCTCTGGACTTTTGACCCACCCCCGGGGCCGCTAGTACCAGACGCCGCGGGTGTGCAGGCTGGCCTGCTCTTCGCGCTGCTTCTTGCTGTCGTGGCAGGGCTTGCGCATCGTCTGCAGGTTGGTCTCGTCCCAGAACAGACGCGCATCGCCGCGGTGCGGCTTACGATGATCGCACACGAGTTGCGACGTATCGGCCTCGACTACACCGCAGCCGCACTGGCAGGTGAACAGATCGCGGATGAAGGTCTGCGTCCGCAGCTGCTGCCAGCGAGCCGTCTTGTACCAGGCCTTCCAAGGCAGCGAGCCCATCGCGCCTCGCCTTGCAGCGAGCCGCTCGCCGGGTCACGGCGAGCGGCTCTTCACAATCAACGCAGTCACTGGAGGTCGCGGCAGCCGCCTCGGCGCGAAGGGTGAACGCCCCGGAAGCGGTACCGCTGACCTGTGCAGAAACGAAAAGCCCGCCGCATCGGGCGACGATGCAGCGGGCGAAGTCACAGAAGGGAACGTCCAAGCAAGACTGCGCCAGCGCGTGGCGCCGCCGCACATCCTATGAACGACAAAGCCCGGCACTTGGCCGGGCTGCTGTAGCTCTTGATTGCCTGCGGCCACGCCGCCCAATGACATCTCTGGGGATGCTTGAAGCGGTTCACCGCACCGCCGTCGACAACCTTGGGCCGGGCTCCCGCTGAGCGGGACGGGCTTACGTTCGTTCGATCTGGTGCGCTGCCACGGTGATCTCGGTCTTGCGCCCCATCGCGTCGATTTCAACGACGATTCGCCCTTGCAGCGCAAGCCTGACAACGACACCTGCTCCCCATCGCGCCTCGACGTCGTCGACAAAGCGAACCTTCTCCCCAGCCTTGAACGTCTTGGCTGGCAAGCCAGGAGCCGGCGGCGTGTTGAGGCCGGCTTCGATCAGCTTGATGATCCGCACATCGGCGTCACCGATCCACAGCGGCTCGCCGTTATGCGAGCGGATCGGACCGAAAGCGCCGAGGATACCATCCGCCATGGGCAGCGGGCTGGCATGGTCGCTCTGTCGCAGCTGGACGAACACACACCCGGCGATGATCCCGACCCGACGATGGCATAGCGCGCGCCGACCGTTCGAAACAACCCGCGACGGCTTCATCACCTGATAGTTCGGCCAGAACGCACGGAAGCCACGTCGCCGGTAGCTATCGACGACGTCGAGTTCCTTCCATGACCGCACCGCCAGCAGGTAGTACGGCAGCAGTTGAAACTCCCCGCTCCTGGGCAGCTCTTCCGCCTTCGCTACCAACGCCTGCACATCGCTTTCGATCGGCCGAACTGCCATGTTCATCACCCTCTCCCGCCTTCGTCCGCCAACCCCTGTTCATCGTCCGCGCCGCCGGCGGCCCATGTGCCGTCGACACGTGGCGGCCAAGGCCGCGGCATGCGGATGCCTTGCCGTCCAGCGTCGTCGCGTTCATTCGGAAGCCCGGCTCCGGTCCAATCCCGGAACCGCCGCTGCCAAGCCGCGTATTCGGCAGAGCCCTGCGGATAGAACCCCCACAACCAGACCCGTTGCGGCGTTGCCTCGCCGGCTTCATCGGACGTTTGCAGCCGCCAAGCGCGCTGATCGACATGCTCGGCCATCGCCAGCAAGTCGGCACCGATCGGCTTCCGCGCCCGATAGCCGCGCTTGCCGCCATCGCCGGCCCTGATCAGCGGCTGCGCCACGTTCGTTCGCCGGTAGAGCCAGCGGATGACGCGATCTTCGGCGCTGCCCTCGACGATCCACGGCAGATCGCTCTCGGCAGCTCGCGCAGGTGCGTCAGGCGCACGCGCCGCGAAGCCCGGCCAAGCGCCGCGATCCCGCAGAAATAGATGCGCACTCAACACATTCGGCGGCTTCTTCTGACCCTTCCGCCAGGCGACATAGCCCCGCGCAGCCTGACGTGCGAGCAGCCGGTCCGCGTCGGACAGAGCCACCCATTCGTTCATCGCAAGCTGGTGCCGCACGATCGGCTCCGCCCAATCGGCCTCGAAATCCTTCCAACCGTCAGGCTCAGCCTGCGACACACTCCCCCCGGAGGGGGGCTGGGGGGAAGGTTCAGGTTCAGGTTCAGAGATTAGGCCCTCGCTCGAGTCGGAGGGCTGGCCGAGGGCTAACCGAGTCCTAACCGAGGGCTGGACGTCAGATGATACCTCATTCAGCCCTTGCTGGTGGCGAGGGCTAACTACGCCCTCATCGGCCGGATCACAGCCTTCGGCTGCGTCGTCGTCATCCGCCGGCAGATCGCCCCGCGCGCGCGCTTCGATCAGATCGACGTCGGCATCGAGCTGCATCCGGATATCGTCGGTCGTGCGCTTGCCGCGCCCCTCGGTGTTCGCGCGCCCCTTGTCGTCGAGGAATCGCGGCAGCCTGATGATGGCGCCGATTTCCTCGAGGAAGGCGAGCCGCTTGCGCACCGTGTCGGGCGAGAGGTCCGTGTCTTCTGCGAGCGTGCCGATGCCGGCGATGCAGGAGCCCTCGTCGTTGCTGTACAGGGCGATCGCGCGCAGCAGCGACTTGGCGTGCGGATTGCCGAGCCGAAGATTGCGAGCCCAGGCATGCGCCTCATCGGAAGCGAAGCGCCGGCGCCGTCCCGTCTTGGTCGTGGTGGTGGTCATTGTTAGTCCGATTGCCGGAAGGTGTCGGGAGACGCAGAACGCAACGAACAGATTGACGCCGCTACACGGCGGGGGCCGGAACTGGCTCGCACACTGGTGTTCCCGCAGAGCGAATCTGCTCCCCGTCGCGCCAGAACTCTTGCCAGTGGATGTCGCGCGGCCCTTCGCTTTCATGGCGCGTCACCTTGACGATGCCGCAGCCGTTGAGGCATTCGCGCTCGGTCTTGAACGGCGGAAAGCGCTTTGGTTCACCCCAGCGATGGCGCGTCATGACACCGACCTCGCTGCCCCCTTCAGCTGATCGAGGTGCAGCACGATGGCGTCGGCAACAACATTGGCGACCCGCTCCCCATGAGCCGCGCAGAACGCCGCGACCTCGCGAGAGACGAACTCAGGGAGAACGACCGCAACTGGATTGCACCGATCACCAAATCCAGCGAGCGGCCCGTGCGGCGCGCTCGCCACTAGTTCGCCTCGCTCAACAAGAGCATCGATCAATCTGACGGCGTTGTTCTTGGCGCAGCCCAGCTCTCTCGCAACCTCACTGCGCGACGGCATCCGCCCATGTTCGCCGCACAGCTTAGTCACCGCCTCCAGCGCCAGCGATTGTCGCTCAGTCAGCCCCATGCCTCGCGCCGCCTCGTCTCCGATGATGAGATCATCGCTCACGCCGCCATCCTCCCCTCATCAGCCCGCGCCGCTACGGGCCCAGCGCTGGTCAGAAGTTCGACCAGCCAGAATTTGTCGAGTTTGCGGAAATCGACGGAGGCGATGTTGTCGATCACGAAGGCGCGGACGGCGCGCCGATGGATCGACCATTCGTCGCCGCCCTGCGCTGCCGTGCGTGCGGTGCCTCGCCTCTGGGCCTTGAGCCAGCCGCGGGCGATCCAGCCCGACACCGTCTTGCCGTCCACACCGAATAGGACGGCAAGCGCGCCGGCGGTGTAGTGATCGAGGTCCGCGTTTTTGCCCGTGCCGCCGCCATGGCGTTTCAGCTTCACCAGGATCGCCGTCGACGTGCGCTGATAACCTTTGCTGGCGAGCATGCGACGGATGGTGTCCGGCCGCTTGTGCGCGTGCGTCATCGCCAGCTCCAGCTCGGCTTCGCTCCACCTGGATCAGCTCGGCCAGCCGCTCGCTCGCCAGGTCGACCGCGCGTCCCTTGCGGTACTCACGCAGAACATCCGTGATGGGTCTCATCAGCTCTCTCCTGATCATGCTGCGCGGCAGGACAGCGCGGCCGCACGTCGCGCCACGTGATTACTTTGGGATCGGCTTGGTGAGCTGATCGAAGGCCTGCAGGAATCGCTGCTCCGCCTCGACGGGCGACCAGCAATGCAGCCGCACTCCAAGCGGCCGCCCGATGTAGGACCAGGGCTTGTGCGACGGCGCGAGGTTCTGCGCGACTTCGTCTCCCAGGATCGCCCTGTCGATATCGCGCACGGCGGCGAACTGCTCCGGCGTGACCCCGAACGCCTTTCCGATCACCGCAAGGATCGCATCTTCGGCTTCCGCGTAGCCGCTCAGCATCATCTTCAGCGGCCGCGGAACGTCGACCATGTAGGCTTCGGCAGCATCGTGCAGCAGAGCCGCCAGCCGATAAGGTGGCGGCGCCACCTCAGAGAGAAGCACCGAGTGCTCCGCTACGGAATAAAAGCGAATGCAGTGGCCCCCGTAGCGGCACTGCAGCGATAGCGCATGCGCGATCGTCCCAATCTCGATGTCATCAGTGCGCGGATCGAGCGGCCAAAACGGGCGACCGGAGTACGTTTGGAGCCAATCGCCACGACGATGATCGGAAGATTCAAGCTTAGTCATGCGCAGGCCTTTGCGATTGGCGCCGCGCCATCGCTGCGCCGGCGTTTCAGGAAGTCAGGGATGTCGAGCGGATCAGGCCGCGGCACGGCGAAGTGATTGCAGCAGCTGCAGCTGATGGGCTCAGGATCGAAAGCACGCTCGACATCGGGGTAGCCGCGCGGCGCTCGTTGCAGCGCCCGCTCGATCGCATCCTCGAACTTCGCGTCGGCATCCCCGGAATCCGGCACTTCGTCTTGAAGCGGCTCGCCGATCACCTTCGGTCCATTTGGCCGAAATGCCTTCGTCACCGGTTGCGTCGTGAAGCGCTCGACATCGTCGGACCTCGACAATGCCTCTCGCTGACCGGGCGGAATCCACATGAACTCGGTCGTCTTGCCGGGCCGGTTCTTCAGCCAGATGATCCAGAGATAGGCCGTCGCCGTGTCGCCTTCAGGCTCCCAGCGCCCTTTATGCACCGGCACGCGCTCGGCGAACTGCGCGATAATCGCCGGAGGAAACGGCTGGAAAATGCGCTCGAAGCGGCCGACGGTCTCCAGCCATTGCAGCCGCAGGAACATCGCGACGCCAACCTGCGCGAACTCCAGCGCACGTAGTACGAACGCCTCGGCATTCGCACCGAACGGCGGATTGGTGATGATCCAGTCGTCGCTGCCGGGGACGATGTCGCCGAGGAAGTTCGCAACGTGGCCGTAGCCGTGCGGATGGATGTCCGACGCAGTGACGTCTTTGAAATACTCGCTGAGAACCTCCGCCATGTGGCCTTCGCCACAGGCCGGCTCCCAGGCGGTCTGCGCATGAAATGATGCCGAATGCCCCGTCCGCTTCAGCACCAGCTCGACAAGCGCACGCGTCGCCCAGGGCGGTGTCGGGAAGTAGTCGAGACTATCGTCGGGCTCTTGGCGCGACGCCATGATGGCGCGGCTGCCGAACGGCAACTTGGCAACCGCTTCACGCTGCGCATCGTCGGGTAGCCGTGCGATCTTCTCCGCCGCCGAGACCGCAAGCTGTCCCTGCTCGACAGCGTGCTGCAGCTCTTCGACGCCTTCATTGATGACGGTACGAGCTCGCTCGACGCTGCGCTCGCTGACATTGACCATCGCCGCCGCCGCCCGGGCGGAAATTCCGCCAATTGGCGGAATATGCTCCGGCGCCGGTTCGAACGGCTTGGCCTCATCGTCGGCCCGCGGCTCGGCTCTTGGCCGGCCGACCCCAAGATTCGCGAGCCGGGCCGCCACGAGCGCGCGCTGGCTGTCGTCGAGATGCCGCCGCCGCAGGTTCTTCGACAGCACCCATTTCAGCGGGTCGCCATCGACGGTCGGATTGAAGGTGACGAACCACGGCGCCGGCGGCGACAGCAGCTCCGCGTCCAGCGCCTCGCCGGCCCGATGGCCCCAGCCATCGCCGAGCACCTCGCCGCCGTCGCACAGCTCGAGCAGCGCATCGTAGCGATTGCGTCCGTCGAGGATCTGCCCGTCGAGCAGCACGATCTTTTCGCGGATGCCATTGTCACGAATGTCTTCGCGCAATTCGTCGCGCGCCTGCCCCTCGATCATGGGAAACAGATCGGCAAAGCGGTGTCCTGCGAGGCACTTCATGCGCGCGCCTCCGGAAAGCCGTTGTGCTCGACGCCGTCGAGCAGACGGCCGGCAGTAGACTTGCCAACTTGCTGCATCAGATCGTCGGTACGGCGCTGCGGCGGGGATGCGCGCAGCAGTGTCGCGGAGCCGAGACCAACCGCCACAACGAGCAGCGCGCCGGATAAGACTGCCTTGAGCGTTTCGAGCGAGAAGGTGTGCAAAACATCGGGAGCGGAGGTCATGTACTACCTCCTTTTGAGCCGGAAGCGACGGGCGACGATCCATCGCTCCCGACTCTGCTATCGTCGGTAGTTGCAAAACTATCCAACGAAAGGAATTCAGGATGACAGGTAGTCGAATTCAAGCTTTGGGGATTCCGTGGTACGAGCGTGACAGCTACAAACGCGTCCTTGAGGTGATGGAGGACGCGCACCTGCTGCCCCCGACCTTCGAAGCCTGGCAATATCGTGCTCACAAAACCGAGCGCTCGGGCCAAATCACCAATGCTGTCGTCGTCCGCGCTGTAATTGATCCGGACGAGTTCGTGATCTGGTGCCAGACGCGCAACTTCAAGATAGACGCCGAAGCGCGTATGGCCTTCGCCAACGAGGCTGCCTATGATGCGATCAGCAAGACGCGCTGAACCAGGGCACATCCCGTTCATCACGCGCCGTCTCCGGCCAACTTGCGCTGCAGGTCTTCGATTTCGCGGGCGAGGTCGGCCTGCTTGCGGATCACGTCGGCCAGTTGGCGGGCGCGCTGGTGCGCAACAAACCAAGCCGGCGCGGCTCCCCTCATCATCACGGGAAGCAGCTCGCCACCCACGTCCGACTGCAGCAACTCGGCTTGAAATTCGGCACCGAGATTCCGGCGGCCATCGATCACTTTCTGGCAATGATCGAAGCTCGCACTGATCCGCTTCATCAGCTCGGCCGCCGCATATTGCGGGAAAATCTCCCGAAACTTCAAGATGATTGGGGAAATCGATGGCTCAATTGAGCGGGATCGACGGCTCATTTGTCGGGACGCCGATTTGACCGCGGCGCGCGGCTTTGCTCGATTCGCGCTCATGAAGCGACCTGTTCGGTTGAGGGGGATTGGGATGCGGCAGCTGCTGCGGCGATGTCGGCGAGTTCGCGTTCCAGCGCCCTGCGTGCCGGGCCACGATTGGGTGGACCTTGGGTCTCCCAACGGTGAACGGTGCTCTGGTCGACGCCAAAACGGAGCCCGAACGCGGCTTGGCTTTCCCCGACCTGTTCTCTCGCCTGCCGAATCAGATGTGCTTTCATGAGCGAACTATGCGTTGCGCATAGTACGCGTCAATGCCTAACGCATAGTTTCTCTATGCATTCTGCATTCATGCCCGAACCCCATGAACGCCTGCAGAAAGCCCGCCGTGAGGCGGGCTATGAAGACGCCGCAGCTGCCGCAGAAGCCCTCGGCATCCCGCAACCCACCTATTTTGCGCACGAGAACGGCAGTCGCGGGATCTCACGATCGGCGCGCCGCTATGCGGACTTCTTTCGTGTTTCGCTGGAATGGCTGCTGACGGGAAAGGGCCAGCCGCGACGGTCGTTGGCTGACGAGCAGCGCGGCCAACCGCGAACCGTGCATCTGGTCGGCTACGTCGGCGCCGGCGCCGAAACGCACTTTTTCCAGCACGACGCACCTCTTGACGAGGTCATCGCGCCCGAAGGCGCATCGGAAGCGACTGTCGCCGTCGAGATACGGGGCGAAAGTTTGGGAACATTTTTCGATCGCTGGCTGGTGTTCTACGACGACGTGCGGCGCCCGGTGACAACGGACATGATCGGCAAGCTTTGCGTTGTCGGGCTCCAGGACGGACGCATTTTGATCAAGAAAATTCAGCGCAGCCGCACCCGCGGGCTGTTCCACCTCTTGTCGCAGACCGAGGCGCCGATCTTGGACGCTTCTCTCGAATGGGCCGCCAAGGTGAAAAGCATGGTACCGAGATGATGTTCGGCTCTCCTTTCATGACCATCAGCACGAAGCGAGACCGCCAAGGCCGGCTGTTCCGTAGGCCCGGCGCAGCGTCTTGAAGCTATGCGTTTTGCATTGACTTAATTATGCATTACGCGTAGCTTGTCTCCCGTGAAACATCACGGGAGACAACCATGCGTCGCTACCCCCGCCGCGGCGCCCGCCGCCCGGCCCCGACTTTCGCCGTCGTTTCCGACCTCATCGACACCGCGCTGCCCCCGGCCCGGGCCGGGCTTAAGGGCCCCGCGGCCGTCAAGCGGCTGGCCGACGACATGCGCCAGGCCAGCCAGCGCGAAGGCGGCATCACCCGCGACGAGCTCGAGCTGCTCGGCTGGACCTCCGAACAGCTCGACACCCACGCCGCCGCTGCACGTCAGCACGCGCAGGCCCTCTCAGTCGTGACGGCGTAGGGAACGGCGATGATCGCGAATGTGAGCTGCACAGCGATGGCGCGTGGCGGCGCCGCTGACGATGAGCACCAGGCCGACGGCGGCCCAACACCTGTGCTTTGGCTCATCACCTACGCCAGTGGCGAACGTCAATACGCTCATCGGAAGCCTGCCGTTTGGCCGACGCCCGACTGCAAGATCACCGAGTATTACGACCGACCGGCGGTTAGTCCCGGATACGGATTGCGAGGGCGACGCCCGCTTCCTCAAAGAGCAGGTGTTGCAGGATGACCTCCCAGCAGCGTGCCAACGTCATGCTGCGGCTTCGTCAGATGCATCCGCATTTGTCGGTCGTTCAGCTTGATCATCTGCTCGCCGGCGTCGATCGCGCCCGGGCGAGCGATAGTCTCACCCGCCTCGCGACGCCAGCGATGCGCTGCCCGCCGCGGCCGGCCAACAGCAACCTCGCTAACGACGACGTGATCGGCCACGCGCTGATGGCCGGCGTTCGACGCGCCATGGAGGAGGCGCCATGCCGGCCGCTCTGAAGATCGCGACGGCGGCGATCGCCGCGGCGGCGCTGCTTTTCGTTTGGCATGTCGCCGTCGCCGACTGGCTGGTCGATCGGCTGCGCGCCGCGCTGGGAAGCTGACGATGAGCACGACGATCAAGGTGTCCGTGCACATGCCGGAGGAGCTTTATCGCGGCCTGCGCGACTTCGCCCGCGCCCACAGCACCAACGTCAGCCGCATCTGTTGCGCCGGCGCAAGCCGCGAATTGGCGCGACAACTTGAGGCGACCCAAGCACTTGCTGTCGCCGATCGCACCGCGCTTCTTGCCATCGTCGACAGCGTTTTAGAAGGCGTCGCAGCTCAACATGTCGCGGCTCCGGGGGCCGGACCAGCCTCCGCGTTGTCGGGCTAGGAGAGCAGTAATGGCCAGCCATAATCTTCCCGACATCAAACGCGGCCGTATGACCACCGCAGACAAGGCAGAGATTGAGCGCCTTGCCGCCAAGATGGCAAAGCCGACTCCCGGCAAGATCGCAGCCAAGATCAATCGTCACCCAGCCACAGTGAACTGGTTCATGCTCACCCCCGGGTTGATCGAACAAAAAGTCGGCCGGGCGCCGCGCGTCTATGAGCGCAACGGCAAGAAGATTTACCCCTACGCGCCGGAGCACGATGCTTTGCTCGAGCGGCTCCGCTGCGAAGGCAAGTCCCACCGCGAAATAGCCGAAGTGGTAACTGCCAAATTTGGCATCCACAGGACGGGCCATAGCGTGCAGGTACGGATCATTCAATTGTCCGCTTCGTTGGAGGATCATTGATGCTGTGGAATGCCGACAGCGCCCTGCCGGCGGCGATCGAGGCCGGCGCTCGGCTTTGCGAAAGCTGCCACACGGCCCCGGTCGCGCAGCCGCGCGATCGCATCTGCCCGTCGTGCCACGCCGAAGCGCGGCAGCGCCACACCGACCGTCAGAACGTGGACCATCAGCGCCGCCGGCAGCACAAGCTCGGAGCGGCTCAATGATGGACGTTGCGGTCAAGATAATCGCCGCGCTCGCCGAGGGCGACTAAAGCGATGTCGCGCGTCCTGGACCTGGTTGAGGCCGCCGCCGAGCTGCGCAAATCAAAGCGCTGGCTGCAGGATTGGCTTGCCAAACACCCGGTAGACGCGCATGGCCGGCCTTTCTATAGTCAGGTCGGGCGAACGAAGCTGTTCCGGGAGAACGATATCGCCCGCATTCTCGACGCCACGATGGTTGCGCCATGCCGCTCAAGCTCGTCCCGCCCCGCAAAGGCAAAAGCCCGAACTACACAATCCGCGGGACGTACCTCGGCGTCAGTGTGGACCGAAGCGCAAGAACTGCTAAGAAGGCCGTTGCAGAGCAGCAGCGCAAGCAGCTCGAAGGGCAGATCGAACGTGGTGAATATCCGCCAAGGGCGCCTGCTCCCGACGCCATAACGTTCATCGCCGCCGCAGTAGCCTACATGCGAGCCGGCGGCGAGCGCGAAACGATGGCAAAGCTGATCAGCTATTTCCGCGAGACGCCGATCGAGAATATTGGTCAAGGCGAGATCGATGCCGCCGCACTCGATCTCTATCCGGATGCCACTCCTGCCACCCGCAACCGCAAGGTCTACACGCCGGTGTCGGCCGTCCTGCATCATGCCGGACGGGACATTCAGATCCGCCGGCCGAAGGGTGCCAAGGGCAAGATCGTCACCGACTTTCTCAGCGTCGAGGACGCCTTCGCCATCATCGCAGCTGCAGACCGCGAGGATCCCGCCTTCGGCATGCTGCTGCGCTTCTTGCTCTACACCGGCTGCCGTATAAGCGAAGCGATGGCGCTGCGCTGGGAACAGGTCGCATTCGATCTGGGTGTTGCCTATATCGCCACCAGCAAGAACGACGATCCGCGCACGGTACTACTGCAAGCCGAGCTACGCCGGGAGATGCGCGCCTTCGCCGGTGACAGAGCGAGCGGTCCGGTGTTTCCGTTCCACCGCGGCGGCGGTCTGAAAGACCGGCTGACCCGCGCCAAGCTAAGCGTCTGCGGTATCACGTCAAAGAAGCGGCACGGCGGCGAGACGAAGGCTGACCGCCGCATCCCGCCGCACCGCCTGTCGTGGGTCGGCTTCCACACGTTCTGCCACACCTGGGCGACGTGGATGCGCCGCTACGCGGGCATCGACCTGCAGGGACTCGTCGCCACTGGCCGCTGGCGCGATCCGCGCTCGGCCGCGCGCTATGCACATGTTGCTGCGCGTGAAGAGTGGACCCGCGTCGAGCGGCTGCCGCGAAAAGCTCCTAGGTCAGGTTGAGGGATGGAAGGCGACCTTCTGACGAAATTGCCGAGAGCAGCACGAGCGCCAGACCACTGCCTGATTGCAATTCGTCGAAACTCAGAGCTTAGAATTAGAATTCTATTCGGATAGCTTTATGCAAAATTGGAAATATTTCTTCGAGAGCCCCTACACGTCGCTAGTAGTAGCCGTCGTCCCTGCAGCCATAGCTCTAAGCGGAAAGTTCACCGTTTTTGGCGCGTACTTACTGCTGGCTTTTGCGTGGCTCATCGCAATGTTCGGAATGCGGCACTTGGCGACACCCGTTCTTTGCGGATGCGGCGCGATCGCGGGCGGCTTTCTCATTCTTCTTGGCTTTTGGTTTAGTCCTTCACCTGTGCCAGGATATTCGGGGATTCTCTACCCGAAAATCAATACAGAACTCAAAGGAGAGCAGGCTGAAAAGAAGGTTCAAATCGGAAACTCCGGTACATTCTTTGTTTGGGCAGGTTCAGGGAACGAGTTATTCCGCTTTACTGAGGCTTCCGGCTTGACGCTCGAGTCCATAAACGGTCGACTGTTAGTCTCCACTCTCGTTAATGACGACAGAGGCAATCCAGTCGCGGAGCTAATTCGAAATGAATGGAAAGTAGCCCCTCCACCGAAGACTTGGGATCGAAATTACGATGATAACTCTCTAGAGGTTAAGAATGAAGCCGGCCGGATAGTCTTACAGGTTCGATTACTAACAGATCGCATTCAGCTGCAGGGAGAATGGCTGGATCAGAACGGGCGCGGCATCCGACTTGTCGCCGGAGATGATCCGTCGACTGGCGCGCTGATGGTGACGTTTGGACCAAAAAGCAAGCCATCAGCCCCTCCATTCATAAAACCAATTTTCAAGTATCCAAGCGA
Source organism: Rhodopseudomonas sp. (assembly GCF_048594845.1). GTDB lineage: Bacteria > Pseudomonadota > Alphaproteobacteria > Rhizobiales > Xanthobacteraceae > Rhodopseudomonas. The sequence goes on from NZ_JBMDXE010000254.1 coordinate 24,579, forward strand.
CAGACACTTCGGAGAGCTATTGTAGGCATCGCGGAGTGATCAAGCCGCAACGACGTTATTACGTCATTTGCAGCAATTCGAACATTCTACAGAAGCGCTGAAGCTTCCTTGGAAAATCCGTGGAATGGCGGCTCGTTGCAACGCAAGCTATTGATATCACTGGACTCCGCCACGCCTCCCCCAAGGCTGGCCGCAACCTTTTTGAACGACTGATGATGGAAGCGACCGTGAAATCTGACGACGTGCGATCGAAAGACTCCGCCGAACCACCGTAGCCGATGGATCACGAAGATCGGCTGTTAGTAAGCGATGCCGATCTGGGCGCGATGCCGGGTCGGAGATTCGATCTCGTCGAGCACGGCGCGCGCGTAGTCCACGCCACTGATTGCCGACCTTCCGTCGACGTCGAACAGCGCCACATCGCCTCCGAGGCGATATCGGCCGAGATCCTCGCCCGGCATCCAGGACGAGAACTCCATCGCCGGCGACACGAACAGCCAGTCGAGGCGCGTCTCATCGGCGAGCAGATGGGTCAGAACGTCCATGTTCTCTTTCGCTTCGACGATGACCTCCTGAGGCACGTCGGGCGGGAAGCTCTCGCCTTCGATCATGCGCGGCGCTCCAGCCTCACGCCGTAGACAGGAAAACCCGCCCACCAGAACGAGACGGGCACCGGCGTCTCGCGCCTGATCGGCGAGCCGGAGATAGGCCTTGGTCAAGGTACCGGCGTTGTCGCCGCGCGGAGACAACGCGCCCACGACGACATCTGCAGTCCCGATGCTGAGCGTGCCGTTGAGGGCATCAGCCGCGACGTAGCTGACGCCCGCCACCTGGTCCGCGGGGATCGAACGGCTGACCGAAGTCACTGCGTGCCCGCGGGTCGCCGCCTCGCGCACGATGGCCGACCCGGCATAGCCGGTGCCGCCGACAACGATGATGGTCTTGGGTGATGGCATAGGGAATCCTTCGCGCAATCGCGCGCTGTTGGGGATGAACGATCGACGGCGGAAGAGCTTCGCCGACGTCTCAGCTGTGGTACGGGGCCAGATGCCCCATTTCGCCACGTTGGTAGCGCTCGCGCGCAGCGGCGATCTCCGCGGGATCGCTCATGATGAACGGGCCGTGCTGGATCACGCGTTCGCCGACCTTCGGCCCGCTGAGAAACAGCGGACGCGCGTTGCCGGCGGAGTGGATACGGAAGGTCCCCGTTCCTTCAACCGTCGTGGCTGTGCCCGCCGGCACGCTGACGCGCCCGCCGGCATGTGTGATCTCGACTGCGTCGTAACGAGCGTAGATCAGGCCGAACCAGCCGTCGCTCTGGGTCAGTTCGACGCCGGCCACCAGTTGAATGTCGAGTAGCTTGAAAGGCTCCGCGGGACTGACCGGCGAGACCTTGTTGGCGTAGTCGCCGACGACCACGTGCACCCGGTCGCCGTCGGGACCGGTCCAAACCGGCACCAGATCGCCCTCCAATGCAAACACCTGGGGCGGGATCGCCTTGTTCATGCCGGTCAGGTTGACGAAGAATTGCAGCCCATGCAGTTCCGCCGCAGGGTCGGCGAGCATCTCTTCATGCATCACGCCATGCGCCGCCTGCGTCCAGACGATGCCGCCTCGCCCCACGACGTAATCATTGCCGAGTGAGTCCCGGCTGCGGAGCCGGCCCGGCGAGTCGTCGAACACATAAGTCACGGCGGAGAAGCCCGCATGCGGATGCGGCGCGAACGGATGACCACGCACCCGGAAGTCGTCGAACATCACGATCGGCGAGTGATCGAGTCCGAGCTGCAGAAGATCGAGGCTTTGCACCGACAAGGCACGACCGTCACCGCGCTTCTGCAGCGAGATCGGATCGGAGAAAATCAGGGTCATGACATCGTCCCGGGGATGATGAGAGGCGCGGCGGCGCTGTGGCCCCCGCCGCGGGGGCCGGCCGCCCCCGACCGCGGCGCCGCAAGGGCGCGGGTCACCGCGCGTTCGCGCAGCTCCGGGCCCCAGCCG
>NZ_JBMDXE010000255.1:0-25300 GCF_048594845.1 Rhodopseudomonas sp.
GCGCGAGGGACTGAGCCTTGCCCTGGTGGTGGAGACTGTCCATCCGGACGATCGCGACGGCCTCGCGCGCGCCATCGACGCGGCCATCGCGCGCGGCGGTCCCTATGCCCACCAGTATCGAACACGCCGCGCCGACGGCAAATACTACTGGCTCGAAGCCAATGGCCGCGTCGATCTCGGCCCCGACGGCATTGCGCTCAGTTTCCCCGGCGTGCTGATCGACGTCGACGACCGTCGCGCGCTGGTCGAGGAGCGCGACCGTGCCATCGCCGAGCTGCGCGCCTTGAACGAGACGCTGGAGCAACGTGTCGCCGAAAGCCGTGCCGAGCTGCTGCGGTCCGAGGAGCAGCTGCGGCAGTCGCAGAAGATGGAGGCGGTCGGCCAACTCACCGGAGGTCTGGCGCACGACTTCAACAATTTGCTGGCCGGGATTTCCGGCAGCCTCGAGCTGATGTCGACCCGCATCAGTCAGGGCCGTATCAAAGACGTCGACAAATATCTCGTTGCGGCGCAGGGCGCGGTAAAGCGCGCGGCGTCGCTGACGCACAGGCTGCTCGCTTTCGCGCGCCGCCAGACGCTGACGCCGACGGCGGCGAACGTCAACAAGCTCGTCAACGGCATGCTGGATCTCGTCCAGCGAACGGTGGGGCCGGGCATCGAGGTCCAACACGTCGGCGCGACGGGGCTATGGGCGGTTCTGGTCGACGTGCCGCAATTGGAAAGCGCGCTGCTCAACCTGTGTATCAATGCCCGCGATGCGATGCCGGACGGCGGCAAGATCACGATCGAGACCGGCAATCGCTGGATCGACCGCGCGCATTCGAAGATTTACGACATTCCGACCGGCCAGTACGTGTCTCTGTGCGTCTCCGACACCGGCACGGGCATGACGCGCGATGTCATCGCCAAGGCATTCGACCCGTTCTTCACCACCAAGCCGATCGGCAAGGGCACCGGGCTGGGCCTGTCGATGATCTACGGCTTCGCACAGCAGTCGGGCGGCCAGGTGCGGATCTACTCCGAGGTCGGCGAAGGCACGATGGTGTGCATCTATCTGCCGCGCCATCGCGGCGAGGCGGAGGATGACGAACGTAGTCCGGACTCCAGCCTGATTTCATTTGCCGAAGCCGGCGAGACGGTGCTGATCGTCGACGACGAACCGACAGTGCGCATGCTGGTCGCCGATGTGCTGGGCGACCTCGGCTACACCGCGCTGGAAGCAGCCGACAGCGTCGCCGGGTTGAAGGTGCTGCAATCCGACGCGCGCATCGATCTATTGGTGACCGACGTCGGACTCCCGGGCGGCATGAATGGCCGGCAACTGGCCGACGCCGCGCGTGAGACGCGACCTGGCCTCAACGTGTTGTTCATCACCGGCTTCGCCGAGAATGCGCTGCTTAACAATGGCCAGCTTGAACCCGGCATGGCGGTGCTGACCAAGCCTTTCGCAGTGGATACACTCGCGGCCCGCATTCGCGAGCTGATCGCGAAGTAGACAGTCGTCGGCTGTCAAAGCTGCAGAGCACGGCCGTCGCCGTGGCGCATCGGCGGAGCGAGATGAGGCGTCTCCTGCGTCGACGGCGCCACGGCCCGATGCAGCCGCCGCGCCATCGCGCTGGCACGCCGCGCCGTGTAGTCGAGCAGCCAGCGCTCGAGGTCGCACGGAAGTAGTGCAGGCGCGTAGAGGAAGCCCTGTACGATGTCGCAGCCGAGTTCGGTCAGAAGCGCAAGCTGGCCCTCGGTTTCGACTCCCTCGGCGATCACGTTCAGTCGAAGGCTCTGGCCGACGCGAACCACGGTGGTGACGATCGCTCGCGTATTATCGTCGGTTTCGACGTCGCTCATGAATCCGCGGTCGATCTTTAGCTCGCGGATGGGGAGTTGCGCCAACCGGCTCAGACTTGAATATCCGGTACCGAAATCGTCGAGCGACAGGCCGACGCCGAGTGCCCTCAGCGCGTTCATGGTCGCCAGCGCGCGCGAGCGCTCCTTTTCCAGCACGCCTTCGGTGACTTCGAGCATCAGCACCTCGGGCGGCAGCCGGTGCTCGGCGAGGCAATCGGCGACGACGGACGGCAAGTTGGCGTTCTGGAAGTTGATCGGTGACAGGTTCACCGAGACGCAGGGAATGTCCAGTCCCTGATTGCGCCACAGCAGCATCTGCCGGCAAGCCGCGCGGATCGACCAAACTGCGATGTGGTCGATAAGCCCGCACTCTTCGGCCAGGGGGATGAATTTTGCCGGCGAGATTTCGCCGAGCAATGGATCACACCAGCGCGCCAGCGCTTCGACGCCGTGGATGGCGCCGTCAGCGGTGCTGATCTGTGGCTGATAGCGCAGTTCCAATCCGTCCTGCGCGATTGCCCGGCGCAGGGCGGCCGTGTAGGCCATCCGCTCCTCGGCGATGCCATTCATCTCCGCACTGAAGAAACGATAGGTGGAGCGGCCGGCGCGCTTGGCTTGATACATCGCGGTGTCGGCCTGCCGGATCAGCGTATCGAGATCGGTGGTGTTGTCGGGGTACAGGCTGATGCCGATGCTGGCGGACATCGGCACTTGCCGCGCGCCGATCCGCAGCGGCATCGTCACGGCGTCCGAGAGACGCTCCGCGATCCGTCCCGCCGCGGCGGCGTCGCGATTGGGCATCACGACGACGAACTCATCGCCGCCGAGCCGGCCAAGCATGTCGCCCGGCAGAATCTGTTCTCGCAGGCGCCTGGCGAACTCGATCAGGAATTCGTCGCCCGCCGAATGGCCGAGTGTGTCGTTGACGTCCTTGAAGTTGTCGACGTCGAGAAACGCCAGCGCGACGTGCTCGTCAGCCGGGCAGGCTTCGGTTGCCTCGGCGATCAGGTCGCGCAACCGGGCGCGATTGGGCAGGCCGGTGAGCATGTCGTGATACGCGAGCCGCGCGATTTGCGCGCTCGACTCCTTGCGCTCGATCGCCAGCGCGCCGAGGTCCACACAGGCCTCGATGATGCGCTGATGCCAACGGCTCGGCTCACGCGACTCGCGGAAGTAGAAGGCGAAGGTGCCGATCACGCGGCCGTCCTTCGACTTGATCGGCGACGACCAGCATGCCCGCAGACCGACTGAGAGCGGGCGCGCCTTGTAGGGCTGCCAACGCGGGTCTGCATCGAGGTCGATCGCCAGTACAGGCTTGCCATAATAGGCGGCGCTGCCGCACGAGCCGACGTCGGGGCCGATCGCGACGCCGTCGAGCGCCTGCGAGTAGTCCGTCGGCAGGCTCGGCCCCCCGAGCGGGTGGATCAGCCCTGCTGCATCGATGTGGAGGAGGGAGGATACCACGTCGGGCGCGATCTTCTCGACCTGGCGGCAGAGCCGGTCGCCGATTTCGGCGATCGGGAGTTCATCCGCCAGCGCGGCCCGCGTCAGCTGCTGCAACGAGCGGAGCTGCTTGGATTCCGAAATGTCGGTCAGCATCGCGAACCCGTGCCGGATCTGCCCGCGAGCATTGCGTAGCGCCTTGACTTCGGCCTGAACCCAGATCTCGTCGCCGTTCTTGTCGTAAAGCAGTATTTCCTGCTCGCCGCCGTGATCGTCGTGAGTCCAGGTTTTTAGATTGTCGAGCGCGATCTGATCTGTATAGCGGCCGGCGAGTAGCTCGCTGGCATGACGCCCTTTGGCTTCCTCGGAAGAGTAGCCGAACAGCGCGGTGAAAGCGGTATTGGAGTAGACGATGGTCTGTTCGTGATCAGTGACGACGACAGCGCGGCTGGTCCGATCGGAGATGGCGGTGAGCAGCGCCATTTCTTCGCGGCGCTCGACTTCGCGGGTGATGTCACGAACGAAGGCGATAGTGCATCCTTCGCAGCCGAACTGAATGTGTGACACCGACATCGCCGCGCGAATCTGACTGCCGTCCTTGCGTCCGATTTCGATCTCGGAATTGCGGCTGCAGGCCGCCGTATCGCAGGCAGCCCGGGCCGTATCGGCCTGAGCGGTAAGTGCGGTGAGGCCGAGGGAAACGGCGTCGCAACCAAGGACGTCGGCGCGGTTCACGCCCCACACCGACTCCGCTGCTTCGTTGAAGTAACGAACATGCTGATGACTATCGACGATGACCACGGCTTCGCTCGATTGCTCGAGCGCGGCGAGGCGGATCGTGGGATCCTCGGTGAAGTTATCGTTGTTGCTCATCGCCAGCCTTGATACCTGGGAAATGTACCAGGTTCCTCGAGGGGAACTCAGCTACTGAAGTACTCGCTGAAAGTGAGCAAAGCGTTGTCGGCCACAATGCGCCACCAGGGCGGCCTTTCATCCTTAGGAAACCGTTGCCGCATGCCGACGAACATCGCGACAGCCTGTGCTTTTGCATCAGATGATGTTTAGGGCGCACCGATCGCCAGCATGTCGCGTGCGGCGATTGATCTAGCCTATGGGCGTTGCGCCAAACGTCAGGCGGATGTGACGGCGTGCGCCGTCTCGATCGTCGCCCCGAAGATCTCGGTGAAGGATGCGCGCAACGCGACGTCGACGTCTGGCATCGTGACCGGCAGGCCGAGATCGACCAGACTGGTCACGCCGTAGCGCGGATCGCTGATGCCGCAAGGGACGATCGCCTGGAAGTGGCTGAGGTCTGGTTCGACGTTGATGGCGATGCCGTGCAGGGATACCCAGCGTTTCAGCCGGACGCCGATCGCGGCGATCTTGTCCTCGAAGCCCGCTCCCTTGTCAGGGCGCGCGACCCAAACGCCGACGCGATCTTCGCGCCGCTCGCCACGGATGTTGAAGGCGTCCAGCGTGGCAATGATCCATTGCTCCAGCGCCGCCACATAGGCGCGCACGTCCGGTCGGCGGCGCTTGAGGTCGAGCATCACATAGGCCACCCGCTGGCCCGGCCCATGATAGGTGAGCTGTCCGCCGCGTCCGGTGGCGAACAGCGGGAATCGCGGATCGAGCAGGTCGGTGGCATGGCCGCTGGTGCCGGAGGTGTAGAGCGGCGGGTGCTCGAGCAACCACACCAGCTCGGGCGATTCGCCGGCCGCAATTGCGGCCGCGCGTGATTCCATCGCAGCGACCGCTTCCGGATAGGGAATCGGTGCGTCCGAGATCATCCATTCGGTGGGCGGGCTGCCGACGAGGGGCGCGAAACCGGCCAGATCCAGTGTGTGGCGGGCGTTAACCGGCGCGTTAATCATTGGATAACCATAACATGGTCAGGTTCGCACACGTTCGTTTCACAGGCTGTCAGTCCGGGTTCCAGTGCCAACACTCGATAAAGTCTCGGTCGACCTCATGGTGGTGCTCGGCACCACTTCGATGCCGATTCACCAGGTTTTGCGGCTCAGCCGCGGCGCCATCATCGAACTGGACGCCACTGAGGCGGACGAGGTCAAGATCCTGGCCAACAACATGCCGATCGCCAGCGGCGTGGTGCTGGTGGATCGCAACCGCATCGCGGTCGAGGTCAAACAAATGTTGACGCGGTCGCCTGATCGTCGCTGATGCACTTGTACCCCAATCATTGATTTGTTAAATGGGCGCCGTCGATCCGGTCGGGCGCCCAGCCTGGACCGATCCCAAGCGCTCGTGGCGGAATTGGTAGACGCGCTGCCTTGAGGTGGCAGTGAGTAAAATCGTGGGGGTTCGAGTCCCTCCGAGCGCACCAAGGGCTTCGGTCCTGGAGCCGTGCCGCCAGAGCCGAGCTTCCACCCTTCAAAGAGTTACCGAAAAGGCTGACTTCGTGCGTGTTCAGCGGTTGAAGGCTGCGCACGGAGAAGGATGCGAAGCGCCCGGGAAAATCATACCCTCCGGTTCAGTGAGGCCCCGTTCTCATCGTGATGCTTGAGTCGCGCTGACGCGGCATGGAAGCCGCGCCTCTCAAGAACGACCCGGCACATTCCAGGCGCTCCACAGCGCACGATTCGGTCCGTTGCAAATGGCTGGACGTCGGTCTTGCGACGGCGCAAGCTGGCGGAAAATGTCAAGTTGCCAAATCGTCATGGCACTAAAGTTGCATCATCCTCGATCGGATGAGCGGGCAGGGCAGCCGCTCGTCTTCCTTGGGAGCAGCGATGGGTGCAGTCACGGACGTCAGCGCCTTCAGCGATTTCGTGCTGCGACTTCACGAGCGCAGCCGAACTGAAGATCCAGCGGCCTTGCTGCACTGGAGCATCGCAGAGCTCGCGGACATTCTGCGCGCCGATTGCGGCTGGGCCGGCTGGGCCGATCTATGGAACGGCAACGACGTCGAAGTTTGCGGTGCGGTGGCCTATGGGCTTCCCGACGATTTCCAGAGCTTCTGGGACAGCATCCGGCGCGAAGATCTGCTGGCCCGCGACGTCATCGCCACCGGCAGCGCGCACGCCTGTTACGATCGCCAGGGCCAGCGCCATACCGACGGCATGATCGCGCTATCGGACCGCTACAACATCCGAAAAATGACGGTTGTCTGCGAAATGCGCAGCGACGGCGAACCGTCTCTGTTCATGTCGTTCTATCGTGGCGACCGTGGCGCGCGGCCGCTCGACGAAGCGGAGACACGCTTCGTGCGCTGCGCGATCGATCATCTGGCGCGATTGTCGGCACGTCGCTGCGAGGCCGAAAGTGGCCGTGCCGCGTTGCTGGTGAACGACGAGGGCCGGATCGTGTTCGCGCCGCCGGACTCATTGCGCTTTCTGCGCGAGCGCTGGCCGGGTGCGCGCGCCAACTACCTGCCATTCGCCTTCACGTCGCCGGCGGCGGAGCCGACCCGCAGCGTGACCGACGGCGTCGTGGTGCAGAGCCGACGGCTCGGCGGTTACTTCAGTCGGCCGTTTCATCTCGTGCATCTACGGCCGGCGGCGGCTTTCGACAGGCTGACGCCGCGTGAGCGGCAGGTTGCCGAACAGATCGCCAAGGGCCACACCCACAAGGAGATCGCGCGGCTGTTGGCGATGTCGCCGAACACCGTGCGCAACCACACCCAGACCATTCTGGGCAAGCTCGGCCTCAGCAACCGCGCGATGCTGGCCTCGATGGCGACGAGCTCGGCAACCATCTGACTGCCGTCACCGGCATTCCAGACCCTCGGCGTGACGGAGCGGGCGTTTCGCCTCGCATCCTGTTCTTGACGAACCATCGAAAGCAGGTGTGCCAGCCGGCGCTCTCTCGCCGTGCAGTGAATCTGCGCGTATTGCTCATGAATTGGTCTCTGTATGATTACCAATTCATCGGCGCGCGGCGTCATTTCAATATGCAATTTTGCACATCGTGTTGCACAATTAGGCGTTTTCACACGGCAACAATGCGCGATGATGCGCCTACGAAATTGCTGCCGATTAGTACGGATATCGAAGCGCCATGCGAAATCCCGTCTCGCAACTCACCACCAAGCGGCTGCGCCATGCGAGTGAGTTGGCGATCGGCCCGGTGTTGTTGTTCGTGTTGTGGTGGCTCGCGGCGCGCGGCGGTTGGGTGAACAAGGATCTGCTGCCGTCGCCGGTCGATACGCTACGCGATACGGCGATCAATCTATCGTCGGGCAGCATGAGCAAGGATATCGCGCATACCATGGTGCGTGTCGGCTATTCGCTGGTGATCGCGATCATCGCCGGCGTGCCGGTCGGCATCGTGCTCGGCGCCAAAGCTGCCGTGTATCGATCGGTCGAGTTCATCATTGACTTCTTCCGCTCGACTCCCGCGACCGCGATGTTTCCGCTGTTTCTGTTGCTGTTCGGACTCGGCGATCTTGCCAAGATCGCGGTGGCGGCGTTCGCCGCGTGGCTGGTGATCGTGTTCAACGTCGCCTACGGCGTGATGAATGCGCGGCAGACCCGCGTGCTGGCGGCGCGTTCGATGGGCGCATCGTCGCTGCGCATCTTCCGCGACGTGATCTTCTTCGAGACCCTGCCGCAGACCTTCGTCGGCCTGCGCACCGCGGTGTCGCTGGCGCTGGTGGTGATCATCGTCGCCGAGATGTTCATCGGCGCCACCGATGGCATGGGCCATCGCATCATTGATGCTCAGATCTCGTACTCGCTGACCGACATGTACGGCTCGATCCTGGTCGCCGGGGCGCTCGGCTACGGCCTGAATCTGGTGCTGCTGTTTCTCGAACGCTCGCTCATTCACTGGTCCGGCAAATAGCCGCGGCCGCTGCCATCCCACGGGAGATTTTGCGATGAAGACATCCGTTCTGTGCGCCGCCGTCGTTGCTGCCACCGTCTCGGCGACGGCCGGCCAGGCTGCCGAATGCGCCAAGATGGACAAGGTGTCGGCGGCGTGGCTGCCGATCATGCAGACCACCGCGTACTACGTCGCGCTCGATCAGAAGCTGTTCGAGAAGGCCTGCATTGAGATTGATTCCGCGAAGATGGAGTCGCCGAACCAGATCATCGACGCGCTGATCGCCGGCCGCGCCGATTTCGGACCGCCCGGCGCAGCGGCCGGCATCGCGATGATCGCGGAGGCGAAGTTTCCCGGCAAGCTGAAGATCTTCGGGCTGCAGGGCGGCGGCATCAAGGTCGACCGCATCAACGACGGGCTGATCGTCAAGCCGGACAGCCAGATCAAGAGCTTCGCGGATCTGAAGGGCAAGACTCTCGGCCACGTGCCCGGCATCCAGTGGCGCACGATCTCGCGCCACATGGTGAAGGCTGCCGGGCTCGATCCGGACAAGGACGTCAAGCTGGTTGATCTCGCGGTCGCCATGCAGGTGCCGGCGGTGGTCGGCGGCACGGTCGACGCGACGCTGTCGCTGGAGCCAGTCGGCTCGATCGCGGTGGCGTCCGGCAAGGCCAAGCGGGCGATGACCAACCCGGTCGCCAGCGTGATCGCCGATCCGTTCTATTCGGGCGCGTCGGTGATGACCACGAAGTTCCTGACCGAGCGTCCCGACGTTGCCCGCCGGGTCGTCGCGGTGATCGATCAAGCCACCGACCTGGTGAACGCCGACTTCGCCAAATACAAAACGGTGCTGCCGGCCTACACGCCGATGAAGGCCGATCAGCTCGATCTGGTAGCGCAGCCTTATCTGCGCGGCTTCAAGGATCTCAACGACACCGACATCAAGTCGTATCAGGCGCTGGTTGACGTGTTCATCGCCGACGGCGTGGTGCAGGGACCGATCAACGTCCGCGACAAGATGCTGACCAAGGCGGATCTGGGCGAATGAGCGCGCGCAGCGTCGTCCAGTTGCGGCCGGAGCCGATGACCGAGATGGCAGCGCCCGCCGCCAAGCACGCGCGGCAGCGGAAGATGACGATCCGCGGCCTGCGCAAGACCTTCAACGATGCCGTCGTGTATGACGGCTTCGATCTGGATCTGCCGCTCGGCCAGTTCATTTCGGTGTTCGGCCCGAATGGTTGCGGCAAGAGCACGTTGATCAACATGATCTCGGGCTTGATGCCGATGGACGCCGGCGAGGTGCTGTACGACGGCCAGCGCATCAGCGAGACACGAATCTCCTACGTGTTCCAGAACTATCGCGAGGCGCTGTTTCCCTGGCTGAGGGCGATCGACAACATCCACTATCCGCTGAAGATGATGGGCGTGCCGCGCGCCGAGCGGAAGCGGCGGATCGAGAAGCTGCTGGCGGAGTTCGAGATTCGCATCGACCTCAACGCTTATCCCTACACGCTGTCGGGCGGCCAGCAGCAGACGGTGTCGATCCTGCGCGCGCTCGTCACCGAGCCGGAGGTGCTGTTTCTCGACGAGCCGTTCTCGGCGCTCGACTACGAAATGACGATGTCGATGCGCGAGCAGCTGCAGAAGATCTTCATGAAGACAAAGACCACGATGCTGCTGGTGTCGCACGATCTCGACGAGGCGATCGAGCAGGCCGACAAACTCGTACTCTTGACGCGGCGGCCCACGAAGGTCGCGGAGATCGTCGAGATCGATCTGCCGTGGCCCCGCGACCGGGCGGTGACCACCGGCGACGACTTCATGGCGATCAAGCGTCACTGCCTCGATCGCTTCTGGCAGGAAGTGAAGAAATGACGGGCATCGGCTGAGCCGGTCCCGACCGAACCGACCACATTCAATCTGGAGACTGACATGACGAAGCGCCGGTTTCGCGCCGCTGCGGTGCAGACACTCGCCAAGTTGGGCGATTTCGATTTCAACATTGCGCTCGCGACGGCTTACGTCGAGGACGCGGTCCGGCAGGGTGCCGAGCTGATCGTGTTCCCCGAATGCATGGACACCGGCTATCTGTTCGACTCGCCCGAGCAGTGCCGCGAACTCGCCGAGACGCTGACCGACGGGCCGTTCGTCAAGGCGCTGGCGGCGCTGAGCCGCAAGCACGGCGTCTACATCGCCAGCGGCATCACCGAATGGGATCCGGCGAAAGAGAAGATCTTCAACACCGGCATCATGTTCGATCGCAAGGGCGAGGTCGCCTGCCACTATCACAAGCAGTTCCTCGCCACCCACGACCAGAACTGGTTCGCGTTCGGTGAGCGCGGCTGCCCGGTGGTCGACACCGACCTCGGCAAGATCGGCCTCTTGATCTGTTTCGACGGCCGCATTCCGGAAATCTTCCGGTCGATGGCGATACAAGGCGCCGAAGTGATCGTCGATATGGCGAACTTCTTCGCGATGGATCAAGCCGACATGTGGGGACCGGCGCGCTCTTACGAGAACGGCGTCTGGCTGGTGGCCGCCACCAAGGCGGGCTACGAGCGCTCGATCTACTATCCGGGCGGCAGCATGATCGTCGATCCAAAGGGGCGGGTGCTGTCGAAGGTGCCGTACGACACCCACGGCATGTCGATCGCCACCATCGATCTCGACGCGGCGGCTGACAAATCGATCTACACCGCCAACGACAAGATCGCCGATCGCCGCCCCGAGACCTACGGCATCATGGCGCTGCCGTACGAGGAGACGCCGGTGAACGGCATCGCCGACCGGCCGCTGATCCCGTCGAAGTCGGTGACCAAGGTCGCGGCCGTTCAGATGCACGTCACGCCGGAGTGCAGCGTCGCGGAGGTGCTCGACATGGTCGATCACACCGCCAAGCTCGGCGCCAAGGTGATCACGCTCCCGGAATACGCGTTCAGTGCGCAATACATCCTGACGCCGGCGGAGGCTGTGGCCGCTGCCGATCAGGCCGCGGCGAACCTCGCTGCGGTGGCCAAGATCGCCGGCCGTTACGGCTGCCTGATCGCGGCGCCGATCATCGAGCGCGCCGCGGCGGGCCTCTATGTCACGACGGTGCTGATCGGGCCGGAGGGCAAGGAGATCGGGCGCTATCGCAAGACGCACCTCACGGCCGAGGAGCAAAAGTGGGCGGTCGCCGGCTTCGACTATCCGGTGTTCGACACGCCGTTCGGCCGCATCGGCGTGATGTCCGGCTATGACGCCGTGTTTCCGGAAACCTCGCGCTGCCTCGCGATCGGCGCGGCCGATATCATCCTGTGGCCGGCGGCGCTGCGCGAACCGTTCGAGCGCGAATTGCTCGCCGTGCCGCGCGCCGAGGACAACCGCGTCGCGGTCGTGCTCGCCAACCGGATCGACAGCCCGTATCCGGGCGGCAGCGTAGTGATCCCGCCGACCGGCTTCCCGCAGTGGGACATTAACGTCGCGGCGCCGCGCGTGATGAAACTCGGCGCGGTGATGCCCAAGCATATCGATCTCGCGGTGTGCCGGCAGAAGATGATGATCCCGAAGGTCGACATGTTTGCAAACCGTCTGGTGGAGACGTACGCTCCCATCGTCGCGGCGTAGTCCCGAAGGGTGGCTGTCCGGACACTAACGGAAGGTCGGCGCCTCGGCGCCGGCCGTGCCGGGGAGACGGCTGCGGGCGTGGCGAAGACTCAGCGCACCATCAGGTACGACTGGAACGACGTCGTCTATTTTCTGGAGGTGGCGCGGCAGCGCAGCCTGGTCCGCGCCGCCGCCAAGCTGAAGGTCGACCACACCACGGTCAGCCGCCGCGTCCGCGAGCTGGAGCGCAGCCTCAATTCGACGCTGTTCAAGCGGAGCAAGTCCGGCTTCACGCTGACCGAGATCGGCATGCGGCTGCTGCAATATGCCGAGGGCATGGAGAGCCAGGCGAACTCGATCGTCGAGGCGCTCGGGACGGACACGGCCGATGCCGGCGGCGCGGTCCGGATCGCCGCGATGGAGGGCATCGGCAGCTTCTACCTGACGCGCTGCATCGCCGACTTCAACCGGATCTACCCGTCTATCCAGATCGAGCTGATCACCGATACGCGGCTGCTCGATCTCAGCCGGCGCGAAGCGGATATCTTCGTCAGCTTCTTCCGGCCGCAAGGCAAGCGGCTGTCGATCAAGAAAGTCGGCGAGTTTCGCATCTCGCTGTATGCGACGGACGCTTACCTTGGTGGACGCTCCCCACCGGCCACGGTGAAGGAACTGGAAAGCCACGCCTTCATCGATTTCATCGAAGATCACATCTACAGCAAGGAAAACCGCTGGCTGTCCGACGTGCTGCGGCCGCCGCATACGGTGTTCCGCAGCACGAGCCTGGTGGCGCAGTGGATCGCCGTGGCCGAAGGGCAGGGCATCGCGATGCTGCCGTCCTATGTGGCCTCGGCGGATCCGACCCTGCAGCCGGTGATGCCCGAGCTGTTCACAACCCGTGATATCTGGCTGTCCGTCCACGAAGACTTGCTCCACATTGCGCGGATCAAGGCGGTGACGACGTTCCTCGAGAAGCGGATCGAGGCCGACCGGGCGTTCCTCACCACGGTGAAGAACAAACCGGTTCGCAAACGGCGCTAATTGCGGCTTCTCCCATTGCGCGAAGCCGCGCTGCAGCAAACGCTGCCTGATGCGTAGCAAGCAAAACCGGCCACTTAGCAAGCACCCGGCTGGGGGATGCATTCGCATCATGGTCAGTCCGGAACCGCGCTGCTTATGATTTGCATCGTCAGCAAATCGGAGAGCAGCGCATGAGCTCGGGTATCGGACGTCGGGAGCTACTTCTCGGGACTGCCAGCGCCATGCTGGCGGCGCCTTTCATTCGGCCGGCACAGGCGGCGGACGACATTCTGATCGGCGTCCCCACGGCGCAGTCGTCCCCGGTCGGCGTCGGCGATCACAAGGACTGGCTGAACGGCAGCACGCTGGCGGTCGACGAGATCAACGCCGCCGGCGGCGTGAAGGGGCGCAAGCTGCGGCTCGAAGTGGTGGACATCGACGTGCTGTCGCCTGAAGGCACGGTGAGCGCGTTCCAGGCCCTGAACGGCCGCAAGGTCCACGCCATCACCTCGGCCTTCGTGCTGATCCCGCAGCCGGCGATGGACGCGGCCGCGGCCACGGGCGTGCCGTATGTGCACGGCAACACCGGCCAGGCGTCGCTCGATCTCGTGAAGGGCAATCCGCAGAAGTACAAAAACGTCTTCATGATCGACGGCGCCGAGACCTGGTACGGCTACGGCTTCATCCGTTATCTCGACAAGCTGGTCGAAAGCGGCGCCTGGAAGCCGAAGAACAACAAGATCCACATCGTGCAGGAGCAGATCGCCTACACCCAGGTGATCTCGAAGGCGACGCAGCAGGCGATCGCCGAGTCCAAGGGCAAGTGGGCCGTCGGCGCCATCACCGACATTCAATATCCAGTGCAGGACTGGGCGCCGGTGCTGCGCGCGCTGCACGACACCGATGCCGGCGTGCTGTTCATCGACCACTGGGTCGCGGCGGAGCTGGCGGCGTTCGCGCAGCAGTTCTCCGGCGATCCTGTCAAGGGCTCGCTGGTGTATCTGCAGTATGGCCCGAGCCAGCCGGAGTTTCTCAGCCTTGCCGGCGGCACCGCCGAAGGGATGGTGTGGGGCACGGTGATCGGCACCCACGCGACCGGACCGGCCGCGACCTTCCGCACCGCCTACAAGAAGCGGTTCGGCGACAACATGGGCATCGTCTACACCGGCAGCGGCTACGACATGACCAAGATGCTGGCGCAGATCTGGGCGGAGGTCGATCCGAGCAATTTCGACGGCGTCGGCGCCGCCATCCGCAAGGCGAAGTACACCGGTGTCTGCGGCACCTACACGTTCGACCGGCCGGAACAGTGCCCGCTGGTGCATCCGTGGCAGACCGAGGATGCCAACGCCGGCATCAGCCATCTCTTGCTGCAGGTGCAGGACGGCAAGCACACCATCATCGCGCCGGACGGGCTCGCCGAAGCCAAGCTCAAGCCCGCGCCCTGGTTCTGAGCGAGCCGGCGGGCAGGGCGATGATCGACGGCGCGCGGTTCGGCTGCGAAGGGATCAGCCTGTCGCTCGGCGGCAGGCAGATCCTCAAGGACGTCGCGCTCGCGGTGCGCGGCGGCGAGATGCTCGGGCTGATCGGGCCGAACGGCGCCGGCAAGACCTCGCTGTTCGAAGTGCTGTCAGGCCGCTATGTGCCGCAGCGTGGCGAAGTGTTTCTCAATCAGCAGCCGCTCGGCAAGCTCGACATCTTCCAGCGCGCCCGCCGCGGCGTCGCGCGGACCTATCAGAGCCCGGTGGTGCCGAATTCGCTGACAGTCGGTGAAGTGTTCCGCGCCGCCCGCAAGGCCTATCCGCCGTACATGTCGGTGCACGACGCCGAATGGGCGGCGCGCCTGGTCGGCCTCGAAGTATCCTGGTCGCGGCTCGCCGGAACGCTCGACACCTTCGATCGCCGCAAGCTGCTGCTCGCCTGCCTGATGATGCGCCGCCCGCAGGTGTTGCTGATGGACGAACCGGCGTCCGGCCTGATCAACACCGAGATCGCCGAACTCGACCTGCTGCTGCGCAAGCTGGTCGACGAGTATCACATCGCCGTCATCCTGATCGAACACCGGCTCGAACTGCTCGGCGCCATCGCCGACCGCATCGTCGTGCTGGATCTCGGCGCGGTGATCGCTGAGGGCGATCCGGAGAGCGTGTTCAAGGATCCCAAGGTGCGAGCCGCCTACTTCGAGGGGACGGCATGAGCCGCAATCTCCTGAAGATCGAAGGCCTGTCGGCCGGCTACGGGCCGCTGCGCGTGCTGCACGAGATCGACTTCGCGGTGGCGAAGGGCGAGCGGCTGGCGATCGTCGGGCTCAACGGCCACGGCAAGACCACGCTGTTCCGCGCCATCATGCATCTGGTCGGCTGGCAGCGCGGCTCGGTGCGGTTCGAGGATGCCGAGATCGGCGGCTCGCGCTCGCTGGGCGAAGGCCGTCGCACGCCGGGCATCGTGCGGATGGGGATCGCGATGACCCCGCAGGGCGATGCGATCTTCCCGGGGCTCACCGTAGACCAGCATCTCGATTGCGGTGCCTACACCAAGGAAGCGTGGCACGGCCGCGGCGCGCGCCGCGAGAAGGTCTACGAGATCTTCCCGCCGCTGCGCGAGCTGCGCGACTCGCTGGTCGGCAAGCTGTCCGGCGGCGAGCGCCGCATGGTGTCGATCGGCCGGGCGCTGATGGCGGACGCCAAGCTTTATCTGATCGACGAACCCTCGCTCGGCCTTGCGCCAAAAATCTCCGAGCGCGTCGTCGATGCGCTGATGAACATCTCGCTCGACGGCAAGGCGATGCTGATCGCCGAGCAGAACGTCGAACTCCTGTCGGGCAAGGTCGATCGCATGATCGGCATGCACGCCGGCCGCTTGCGCGGCGAAGTCGGCCACGTGGATCTCGTCTGATGGATGCTGGGCTGGTTCTGTACGCGCTGTATCTCGGAGCGATCTACGGCCTGATGGCGATCGGCATCTCGCTGCTGTGGTCGAGCGTCGGCATGGTCAATATGGCGCACGGCGCGACCTTCGCCGTGTCCGGTTACGGCGCTTTCCTCGCCGCGCAATGGTTCACGCCGCTGGTCAAGGCGGCGATCACCACCACGGCGTGGTCGAATCCGGCGCTCGCGGTGCTGCTGGCGCTGACCGGCATCGTCGCCGGCGCGCTGTGCGGCGTGGTGATCTATCTGATCGCCTTCCTGCCGATCCACGACAAGCCGAACTTCGCAGTGCGAAGTCTGATCATCACCATGGCGATCAACCTCGCCACCGTGCAGGCGCTGCTGTGGTGGTTCGGCCCGCAGCAGAAGAGCCTGCCCAAGGTGTTCGGCATCGGCCGCACCGAGGTGCTGGGGATGGCGCTGCGGATCGACCAGATCGTCACCATCCTGACCACCATCGCGGTGCTCGGCCTGACGTTGCTGTGGCTGCGCCGCAGCCGGATGGGGCTGGAGATCCGCGCGGTGATGCAGAACATGGAGGGCGCGGCGCTGTCGGGCATTTCTGCGCGGCGCACGGCGCTGCCGATCATGATGCTGACCGGCGCCTTCGCCGGCCTCGCCGCGGTGCTGCTGTCACAGACGGTGTTCGTCAGCCCGACCGCCGGTGCGATCCCGCTGGTGAAGGGCCTGACCATCGCGCTGCTCGGCGGCCTCGGCTCGGTGCCGGGTGCGGTCGCCGGTGCGGTGCTGATCGGCTTCGTCGAAGCGATCACCGGCATCGTCCCGTTCCTCGGACAGCGCTACGTGCTGTTCATCCAGTTCGCAGTGATCATCGCCGTCCTCGTCGCGCGCCCGCGCGGACTGGGCGGCCTGCTCGACGAAACGCGGGAGTAGGGCGTGGCCGATCAGACGCCGGATCGCACATACTATCAGGTCGGCCGCCGGCCGCACGAACTGACGCTGAAGCCGGCCGGCGCGGCGCCGTGGGCGCGCTGGCGAGTGCCGTTCAGCAAGCGGCACTGGCTGGCGTGGCGCGGCCGGATCAATCCGCGGTCGCTGGTCCGCGAACGCAGCCTCGACGACAAGCGGCCACTGTGGTGGACGCTCGGCCTCGGCGCGCTGGTCGTGGTGACGCCGTTCCTCAGCGACCAGGGTATCACGGTCGCGTCGATCTTCTGCATCTATGCGGCGATCAACGTGATCTGGACGCTGATCATCGGCACCGCCGGCATCTTCTCGCTGGCGACGATGGCGGTGGTCGGGCTTTGCGGCTACGCGGCGGCCGCCGCCAACGTCTATCTCGGCGTGCCGTGGCCGCTGCTGATTCCGATCGGCGCATTGGTCGGGCTCGTCATCGGCGCCATCCTGGCGCTGCCGTCGACGCGGCTCGACGGGCTCTACTACGCGCTGCTGACGCTCGGTGTCGCCGAGATCTGCCGGGTGTTCGTGTCGCAGATCAAGGCACTGGCGCCGTCCAACGGCAGCATCAACCAGGTGGCCTCGTTCATCCCGGCGGACTGGCTGCTGAAGCGGCCGGGCCTGCTGCTCGGCTTCGCCGGCGCGTTCGTGCTGTTGCTCTGCGCGCTGCTGGTGTTCCGCCTCGTCAACAGCGAACGGCTGGGCATCCTGCTGCAGTCGGCGCGCGAGGACGAGGCGTTCTCCGAGGCGGTCGGCATCGACTATCGCCGCGCGCGGCTGTGGGTATTCATTATCTCGTCGGCGGCGCTGGGCGCGATCGGCGCCTTCTACGCGATGTTCTATCGCTCGATCTCGCTGACCGTGTTCTCGCTCGATCAGCTGCTGGTGATGTTCGCCATGATCGTGATCGGCGGCCTCGGCCGCTCCGAGGGTGCGGTGGTCGGCACCGCGATCGTGGTGCTGATCGACAAGGGCCTGATCGATCTCGGGCCGCTGCGCATCATCCTGATCGCCGCCGTGATGGTGCTGGTCGCCACCACCGCGCACAACGGCCTCGTCGGCGTGCGCGGTCAGTTCCGCAATTTCCGCAACCGCAAGAAGAGCGAGCGCCGCGCCGTCCGGACCAAGAAGGGGGGTGAAGTGATGCCCGAGGAAGCCACCGAGATCGCCGACAAGCAGCAGGTCTATTACCGGCTGTTCGACAAGCGCATCCGCGACCAGCTCAAGACCATGATCACGCCGGAGCTGATCGCCGAGCACAAGGCCAAGCCGCTCGGTCAGCATTCCGACGCGCTCGACCGCGTGCTGAACTACTTCCGCCGCGCCGAGCTGGCGGACAAATACGCCATCATGCGGGTCGGGCCGTATCGCAGCTGTTCCTACAAGGTGATGGCGTTCTCCGGCCGCGCCGGCCATCCGCCGCGCGTGGTCGACGACAAGCTCTACGCGACGCTCGACGAAGTCTACCACGCGGTGTTCCTGCTCCGCGTCAACGATCTGCTCGAAAGCTGAAGGCCCGGCGATGGCGACCAAACGTATCCATGGTTATGCAGACCCGCTGTCGGTGAAGGCCGGCCAGACGGTCTCGTTCATGATCTCGGGCGAGGGCACCGATCACGTCGACGCGCAACTCGTCCGCCTGTTGCACGGCGACGAAAGCCCCGACGGGCCCGGCTTCGTCGAGCAGGAGGTCGTCAGCACGATCCCGGCGACGATCGCGGTGAAGCGGCAATTCACCCAGCTCGGCGGCCATGCGGTGGTCGACGATCCGCGGCAGCTGCTGATGCCGAAGGGCGACTTCACGCTGTATGCGTTCGTGTATCCGACCAAGCCCGGCATCAAGCGGCAGGCCATTCTGTCGAAATGGGACGTCGCCGCCAGCAAGGGCTACGGCCTCGGCATCAGCGCCGAGGGGAAGCTGGAATTCTGGGTCGGCGACGGCGCGCAGATTGACCACGTTGCGGCCGAGATCCCGCTGGTCGAGCGGGTTTGGTACTTCGTCGCGGCGAGCTACAGCGCCGCGAGCGGCGAGGTGCGACTGCATCAGGTCGGCGTCGTCAACCGCTACAATTCGCTGACCGGCCCGGTCGTGCCGCGCGACTACGACTCCCACGTCACCGAGACGCTGAAGGTGAAGCCGGCCGATCCGGGTGCGGCGATCCCGTTTCTGTGGGCCGGCGGCAGCGAAGAGAACGACCTGCGTGGCCGTTTCGTTAGCATCCTGTACAACGGCAAGATCGACCGCGCGGGCGTGGCGGGCGCGGTGCTGTCGGATATCGACATCGCCGAGATCCTGCGCAGCGGTGCGCCACCCGCTTCGGTGCCGCGGATCGCGCATTGGGATACGACCGCGGGCTACACCGACACGGGGATCGGCGACACCATAGTCGACACCGGCCCGAGCGGGCTGCACGCGCAGGGCGTCAATCGCCCGGTGCGCGGGATGACCGGCTGGAACTGGGCCGGCCGCGACGACTGCTACCGGCTGAACCCGTCGCAATATGGCGGCATCGCCTTCCATGACGACGCGCTGACCGACGCCAAATGGCAGCCGACCGTCACGTTGACCATTCCGGACGATCTGAAGAGCGGCGTCTACGCGTTGCGGCTGCGCGCCGGGGAGGCCGAGGATCACATCCCGTTCTTCGTCGCGGCCTTGAAGCCGAAGGCGCCGCTAGCGGTGCTGATCGCGACGTTCTCTTACCTCGCCTATGCCAACGAGCAGCTCGCGTTCGGTTCGCCGGTCGCGCAGTCGATCGTGGCGCACACGCCGATCCTCAGCGAGGAGGATATCGAGAACTACAAGCTGCAGGAATTCGGCCTGTCGACCTACGACCACCATGCCGACGGCGCCGGTTGCTGCTACACCTCGTGGCGGCGACCGATCATCAACATGCGGCCGAAATTCCGCGCCGGTTCGATCGGCGTGCCGTGGGCGCTGCCGGCGGACCTGTCGCTGATCTGGTGGCTCGATCATGCCGGATACGATTTCGAGGTGCTGACCGACCACGATCTGCACGAAGGCGGCGCGGCGGCGCTGGCGCCGTATCGCAGCGTCATCACCTGCACGCATCCGGAATACTACTCCGAGAAGATGCTCGACGGCACCGAAGACTACATGCGCGCCGGCGGCCGGCTGATGTATCTCGGCGGCAACGGCTACTATTGGGTATGCGGGCTGCGCGAGGACGAGCCGCATTGCATGGAGGTGCGCAAGCTCGACACCGGCTCGCGCGCCTGGCAGGCCGATCCGGGCGAGGGCTATCTCGCCACCACGGGCGAACGCTCCGGCCTGTGGCGCTCGCGCGGCCGGGCGCCGCAGAAGATCGTCGGCGTCGGCTTCACCTCCGAGGGCATGGACGAGTCGCAGCCATTCGAGCGGATGCCCGACTCGTTCCACCGCCGCGCCGCCTGGATGTTCGAGGGCATCGGGCCGCAGGAGAAGATCGGCGATTTCGGCCTCGGGCTCGGCGGCGCCGCCGGCCTCGAGATCGACCGCTACGATCTTGCGCTCGGCACGCCGCCGCACGCGCTGCTGCTGGCGGCGTCGCACGGCCATTCCGACAACTACCCGCTGGTGTCGGAAGAAGTCGCCTATGCGTTCCCGGGCCGCGGCGGCACGCAGGATCCGCAGGTGCGCGCCGACATCACTTACTTCACCACGGCCAATGACGGCGCCTGCCTGTCGATCGGGTCGATTGCCTGGAGTCAGGCGCTGCCCTGCAAGGGCGGTGAGAACAACGCCGCGACCTTCATGCGCAACGTGCTCGGCGCGTTCCTGACGCCCGGCAAGCTGCCGGGCACGGAGTACTCGGGCGACGAGAAGTTGTGGCGGTGAGTCTTTTGACGGGGAGAGCAGGATGACGGTGACGACCGGAGGCGAGCCACGGCAGACCCTTCGCAAGGACGCCGTCGGCGTCGCCCACATCGTGTTCTTCGTGGTCGCGGCGGCGGCGCCGCTCACGGCTGTCGTCGGCGCCTCGCCGGCGGCGTTCGCGTTCGGCAACGGGCCGGGCGTGCCGGGGACGTATCTGCTGGTCGGATCGCTCTATGCAGTGTTCAGCGTCGGCTTCACGGCGATGAACCGCTTCGTCGGCAGCGCCGGCGGCTTCTACGCCTACATCGCCAACGGACTGGGGCGGCCGGCGGGGCTCGCCTGCGCGTTCGTGACGCTGGCGACATACCTAGCGATCGAGATCGCCGTGGTGGGGCTGTTCGGCTTCTTCGGCAACACCATCATGATTTCGGCCGGTGGGCCGGAGATCCACTGGTTCGTCTACGCGATCGTGCTGATGGCGGCGGTCCATGTCTGCGGCGCGCGCAACATCGAGTTCAGCGGCCGGGTGCTCGGCTTGTGCATGATCGCCGAGATCGCCATTCTCGGCCTGCTCGGCGTCGCGGTGCTGATCGGCGGCGGCGGACCGGAGGGCGTGTCGCTGAAGCCTTACGGGCCGGGCGCGGTGTTCCCGTCAGGCTTCGGCGTCGCGCTTGTGTTCGTGGTGGCTTCGTTCATCGGCTTCGAGGCCACCGTGATCTTCGGCGAGGAGGCGCGCGATCCGAAGCGCACCATCGCGCGCGCGACTTACTGGGCGGTCGGCATCATCGCGCTGTTCTATGCGTTCGCGAGCTGGGCGGTGGCGGTGCATTACGGGCCGTCGCAGATCGCCCAGCAGGCGACGGATCACGCCTCGACGCTGTATCTCACCGCGGTGCAGGCGCGGCTCGGCGCGGTCGCCGGCATCGTCATGAACGCGCTGCTGATCACCAGCCTGTTCGCCTGCACGCTGTCGTTCCACAACACCATCAACCGCTATCTGTTCGCGCTCGGTCGCGAAGGCATCGCCTCGAGCCACGTCGCGCGCACGCATGACCTGCACCAGTCGCCGTACATTGCCGGCATCGTGCAGACCGCGGTGCTGTTCGTCGCCACGCTGCTGTTCGTGCTGGCAAAGGCCAGCCCCTATGACGTGGTGTTCGCCTGGATGAGCACCTTCGCCAGCCTCGGCATCCTGATGGTGCAGATCGTAGTGTCGGGCGCGGTGATTACGTTCTTCCGCAAGAACCGCCGCGGCGTCGGCCTGTGGGCGGCGCTGGTCGCGCCGGTGCTCAGCGCGCTCGGGCTGGCGGCGTGCCTGGTGACGATGCTGGCCAATCTGGCGCTGGTCAGCGGCTCGGATTCGCTGGCGATCGACGGGCTGCCGGTGGCGCTCGTCGTGATTGCCGTCGCCGGCTATCTGTTCGCGCTCTACATCCGCCGCGCCCGGCCGGCGGTGTACGAAAATCTCGGGCGTTCGTTCGGCTGAATTAGTTCTGCTTCCGACGAGCTCACTGCCGTCATCCTGAGGCGCCCAGTGGGCCGCGCTATGCGCGGCTCAGTGGGCCTCGAAGGACGGCCTCACACACCGTGGCCGCATCCTTCGAGGCGCGCTGCGCGCGCGCCTCAGGATGACGATTCAGTGCTTGTGAAATGCGTCGCTTCAATCAATCGCGAAGCGCGTCAGTGGTTCAGCGGCCGCGGCCTTGCGGGCATGATGATCGGGCCGCGCTGCAGGCCGGCCGGGGCGATGGCGTGGCTGCCGGAAATCTGGCGGATCGGCGGAGTTGCCGAGGCCATCGCATCGGCCGGCGCGTGGGGCTCGTTGCCCGCATGGCGGGACGGCAGCAGAATGGTGGCGCGGATCGCCGGCTGCGTCTTCTCGGGGATGTTGAACAGCGCCGGCGACGGCACCGGAAAGACGATCGGATTAGCCGAGGTCTCGACCGGCAGCTGACGCGGCCATGGCGCCATCTTCGGCATCGGCACACCGCGCATCGCATGATGGAACGACGCTTTTGCACCGCCAAGGTCGAGGCTGAGATCCGCGACCGACGGGCCCGGCAGCATCTCCGCATGCGCGAAGCTGAAGCCCGGCACCTTCGGCCAATGCGAGATCGCGACCTGCTCGGTGATCGGATGCAGCCGCCATTGCGACGGCTCGGTCGGGGTCTTCGGCAGATCCTTGCTGGCCGGCACGACGTGGACGATGCGATAGCCGCGGGCCTTGAGCTCCTGCAGGATGCGCGGCAGCGCCGTGACGGTGCGCGCCTGGATGTCGTGCAGCAGCAGGATGCCGCGGCCCTTCGCCTGCAGCCGGCTCATCGCCAGGCCGTAAACCGCTTCGGGCGAGATGTGGCGCCAGTCGTCGGCGGGAAAGTCGGCGCTCCAGGCCTGCAGGCCCTGCGACGCCAGATAGCTCTCCACCGCTTCGGCGCGGAGGAGCCCGGGCACCCGGAAGAACGGCGCGATCGCCGACCGGTCGCCGCCCAGCGCGGCCGCGACCGACGCGATGCCCTGGTCGACCTCCTGCTGCGCCTGCTCGACCGACATACGGTTGAAGCTCAGCGGATGGTTCTGGCTGTGGGTGCCGATAGTGTGGCCGGCATCGCGCAGCTTGCGCACGCCATCCGGAAACGTTTGCGCCATCCGGCCGACGACGAAGAACGTCGCCTTGACGCATTCCTTGGCGAGGATATCGAGCACCGCATTGCTGTGGCGCGGCAGCGGGCCGTCGTCGAAGGTCAGCACCACCTCGTGGTCCTGCAACGGCAGCGTCTCGGCATATTGCATCGTGCCGATCCGCGGGTGTTCGCGCGGATCTACAACCAGCGTGCGCGACGTGCCGAGCGCGTTGGGATTGCCGGGGCAATCGGCCGCCAGAGCCGATGTGGCGGACAGAGCGAGCGCTGCGGTCGCGCAGGCGAGGCCAAGCAGGGACACCGTCCGGCCCGCACGTCGAAACAATCCACCCATCACGCGACCACGCACCTCAATCAGCCAGCATCGACCTTCAGGACGGTACGATATCGCCCTGAACGGCAGCTTAATTGTGGCTTTGATCACCATTTGTCCGCGCGCACCAGCGCTGATTCAGCGGATCGCGTGTGCGCCGGTGGCAATGGCCGGGTTGTCCGCCGGCGGCGGCACGACGTGGACGACGCGGTAATGGTTTTCGCGCAGGAAGCGCAGAAAATCCGGGATCATCGCCGCCGTCTGCGCACGCGGATCGTGGAACAGGATGATGCCCTTACGGGCGGCGGTGAGCCGTTCGCTGATCAGCTTGAGCTGCTGCTCCGGCGTCATCGGATTCCAGTCGCTGGCCCACAAATCGGCGCCCCACACGACGATGCCGCGTGACTGAAGTTTGTCGAGCAGCTCTGGCGTCGATTCGAAATACGGGAAGCGGAAGAACTTGGTCTCCGACAGCGGCGCGCCATGGCCGCGCAGCATCGACTCGTCGGCGGCGATGCCGCGGTCGATCTCGGCTAAAGCATCGGCCATGCTGAGATGCGAGAGGTGAGCGTGCGTGTAGGTGTGATGACCGACGGTGTGGCCCTCGGCCGCGATCCGCCGCACCAGCGCCGGCATCTCGAGGCCCGGCTTGCCGACCAGGAAGAACGTCGCCTTGACGCATTCATCCGCCAGCGCCTTGAGCACCTTCGGGGTGGTCGCGGCCGGGCCGTCGTCGAAGGTCAGCACGACCTCGTGATCCTCGAGCGGCAGCGTGTCCGGGAAGCTTTTGGTGCCGATCCGCGGATACTTCGACGCATCGATGGTGAGGGTGCGGGCGGTGCCGAGGGCGTCGGGGCGGGGACACTCGGCGGCGTGAGCAACGGAGCCGAGCACCGCAAAGCTGACAGCTGCTGCGGCAGCTCGCTTCACCGTCGCGGCGGCGCGCTTCGCTTTCGTCATGACACCCCCGGGGCGAACTGATCGAACGTGGATGTCGTGAATTTCATTGCGCCGCGCGTCACCGATTGAGTATTGCCACTGGCATTCGACCGCCGATTGATCCTGCATCTTGCCCGACGGCGCGCGAATTCCGCAACCGCTAAAACCAGCTACCACGCATACGGGGTGCGCCATGGCCGATAACATCGACGCGGGCCTGCGAGACGGCCATTCCGTGATCGATCAGCTCCCGATGCGCGACGAGGACGGCGAAATCAGGGCCGAATTCGTTGCAGCAGTCTCCGAGGCCATCGCCGCGGAAAACGCGCAGTTCCTGCGCGACGTGGTGACCGACCTGCACGAGGCCGATCTCGGCGATCTGATTGGGACGCTGGAGCCCGACGAGCGCGTCCGGCTGGTGGAACTGACCGGCGCCGATTTCGACTTCTCGGCGCTGAACGAGGTCGACGAGACGGTCCGCGAGGAGATCCTCGACGAGCTCGAGCCGGCGACCGTCGCGGAGGGTGTGCGCGAACTCGACTCCGACGACGCCGTCGAACTGTTGCAGGTGCTCGACGAGGACGAGCAAGAGGAGATCCTCGACAAGCTGCCGCCATCCGAGCGCGATGCGCTGGAGCGCAGTCTCGACTATCCGGAAAACTCGGCCGGCCGGCGGATGCAAACCGAGTTCATCGCTGTGCCGCGCGACTGGGATGTCGGCCAGGCGATCGACCACATGCGCGAAACGCCAGATCTGCCGGATCGCTTCTACGAGATCTACGTGGTCGACGGCGGCAATCAGTGGCAGGGCGCGGTGGCACTCGACGCGCTGCTGCGCTCGCACCGCAGCGTGCCGCTGGCCGATCTGGTCGACGAGGACCGCCGCAAGGTGTCGGTGCTCGACGATCAGGAAGAGGTCGCCCGTCAGTTTGGCAAGTACAACCTGGTGGCCGCGCCGGTGGTCGATCCCGACAACCGGCTGGTCGGCGTCATCACCATCGACGATGTCGTCGACGTGATCGAGGAAGAGGCCGACGAAGACCTCAAGGCGCTGGGCGGCGTCACCAGCGAC
>NZ_JBMDXE010000256.1:0-2451 GCF_048594845.1 Rhodopseudomonas sp.
CATCGCGGTCACCGCGCTGAAGGCCGGCGCGGCGGACTATCTGGTCAAGGACACCCAGGGCGACTTCATCCCGCTGCTTCAGGTCGCGGCCGACCAGGCGTTGCGTCAGGCGATCATCCGCAAGGCGCGCGACGATGCCGAGGCCGAAGTCCGCGCCTCGCGCGATCGCTACGCGGCGCTCGCCGCAGAGCGCGAAATGCTGCTGCGCGAGGTCAATCACCGCGTCGGCAACTCGCTGCAGATCATCGCTTCGTTGCTGCATCTGCAGGCCTCCTCCAGCAAGGAGGGCGAGGTCAAGGCGGCGCTCACCAATGCGATGGGCCGCGTCGCCGCGGTCGCGCAGGTGCACCGCCGGCTGTACACGTCGCACGACCTCAAGAGCGTGATGCTGAACCAGTATCTCGAAGCGCTGCTCGAGGATCTGCGACGTTCCGCCGAAGGCAACCGGATGTCGCGGCTGACGCTCGCCGCCGAGGCCGTCGAGATCGATCCGGATCGGGCGGTGGCGATCGGCATCGTGGTCAACGAGCTGGTGATGAACGCTGTTAAATATGCCTATCCGGAAGGCCAGGGTCCGATCCATGTCGACCTCAAGGCCGACGGCGACGACCTCGAACTGGCAATCTCGGACGACGGCGTCGGCTTCGGCGCCAAATCGCATCCGCAATCGACCGGCATGGGGCAGCGGATCGTCAACGCCATGGCGACCAAGCTCGAAGCCAGCGTGGCGCGCGATCCCGCACACGCGGGCACACGAATGGTGCTACGTTTCCGCCGCACCAATACCCCAGCGCCCGCCCCGACGCCGGCGGCCGCCTGACGAGTGACGCAACGTGCTTCCCTGGATCAAACTGGCCACGGCGCAGATCCCTGGCGGCGACGAATTGCGGCTGATGCAGCGCGGCGAGGAATTCTCCATCAAGCTCGGCTCCAACGAGCTGATGAACAGCCGCCTTGGCGGCTCTGAAGAGGCCCTCGCCACCCTCGCCTGCAAGAAGCTCGAGGGACGCAGCAAGCCGCGCGTGCTGATCGGCGGGCTCGGCATGGGCTTCACGCTGCGCGCGGCGCTCACCGTGTTCAGCAAGGATGCGGTGATCGACGTCGCCGAACTGGTGCCGGACGTGATCGACTGGGCGCGCGGACCGATGGCGACGCTGTTCGACGGCAGCCTGGACGATCCGCGGGTCAATCTCGTCGCGCGGGACGTCGGCGAACTGATCCAGACGGGCGCCGGACGCTACGATGCCATTCTGCTCGACGTCGACAACGGCCCCGAGGGCCTGTCCCGTAAAGCCAACGACCGGCTGTACGACGCCGGCGGCCTTGCCGACACCCGCGCGGCGCTGCGCGGCGGCGGAGTGCTGGCGCTCTGGTCGTCAGGCCCCGACGACGGCTTCACGCGGCGGCTGCGGCAGAGCGGCTTCACCGTCAACGAGGTACCGGTGCGCGCAGTCGGCAAGCGCGGCGGCTCGCGACACTGGATCTGGCTCGCCACGCGAAGCTGACGGCCGAAAGGCCTAGGTCTTGTGGCGCCGCCCGATCTTGCCATTTTGTCGCAGCTCGGGCAGCTTCCGCCGGCCGGACCGGCGCCTCGGGAAGAGCGCGCCGGCGGTCTCGCCGGGATCGATGCCTTTGACACTCCGATATCACGACGCCGCCCTCGCCGGCGCTGCTCCGCTCGCTGATCCGACGAGGCCGGCGTGACTCCGGTCGTGATTTTCGGCATTCCGCTCGACTTCGTCCTGTTCGCCCTGACGCTGCTCGGCGTGGCGATCTTCCATCGCCATACGATGGCAATCGCGCTCGGCGGCCTCGCGACGATCACCGTCTACAAACTGCTGTTTGCCGGCTTCAAGACCGGCGCCGGGGTGCTCGGCCTGGCGCTGCATCTCGAGCACGAATGGGTCACGCTGGCGAACCTGTTTCTCTTGCTGATGGGCTTCGCGCTGCTGTCGGCGCATTTCGAGAAGAGCGGCATTCCCGACGAGATGCCGGCGCTGCTGCCGGACGACTGGAAGGGTCCGGTCGTGCTGCTGGTGCTGGTGTTCGTGCTGTCGAGCTTCCTCGACAACATTGCCGCCGCACTGATCGGCGGCATGGTGGCGCGGCACGTCTTCCGCGGCCGGGTCCATATCGGCTATCTGGCCGCGATCGTCGCGGCATCGAATGCCGGCGGCTCCGGCAGCGTGGTCGGCGATACCACGACGACGATGATGTGGATCGCCGGCGTCAGCCCGCTCAGCGTGGTCGAAGCCTACGTGGCGGCCGGGGTCGCGCTGTTGCTGTTCGCCGTGCCGGCCTCGATGCAGCAGCAAGCCTTCTCGCCGATCGTCAAGGATCCACCGCGCGGGCTGCGCATCGAATGGGTTCGCGTTGGTATCGTGGCAGCCATCCTGATCGCGGCGCTGGCGGCCAACATCGTCGCCAACGTCAACTACCCGGCGCTGCTCG
>NZ_JBMDXE010000257.1:0-24212 GCF_048594845.1 Rhodopseudomonas sp.
GCAAGCTCGCATGGGGCATCTTGGCGGAACCGGTCGATGTCGATGTCTCCGCGTCACGACTCGCCAGTCGCCGCGAGATCGCTGGCGAGATCGAGCTGCGGATCGCTGCCGCGGTGCGCGCCGGCCATCTGCCCGCGCAAGACACCGCGCTCGCCTCGACCGCGCTGCTCGGCGCGGTGCACGAGTCTCTGGTGGGGCCGCTGGCGCCGGATAATCTCGACGACCCGGCGAAACTCCGTGATGCAGTGCAAACCGTCACGCTGCTAGCACTCCGTGCAGTCGGTGTGATGGACGCCCGGGCCCGAGGCCTCGTGGTCCAGGCGGTGGTGCCGCCGCGTAGTCTGGTCGGAGCCTGATCAGTTCCAGTTTGCTCTGAGCGAGTGTGCTGGATATGACAATCAGCGTATCCTGATCCGACCGTTTCCGCCCGCGGCGCTACAATCGCCTCGCGCACAGCAGCCTGCGCAGGAGTATCTCGCATGACCATTCTGATGCCGGAGCCGGATCAGTCCGTGCTGGCCCGCCGCGACGAGATCATCGCGGCCTTGCGGAAGATCGTGCCGGGCGAGGGCGTGATCTCGAGCGACGCCGAAATGCGCCCCTATGAGTCTGACGGGCTGATGGCGTATCGCCAGCCGCCGATGGTCGTGGTGTTGCCGAGCACGACCAAGCAGGTCTCCGAAGTTCTGCGCTATTGCCATCAGCACGGCATCAAGGTGGTGCCGCGCGGCTCCGGCACGTCGCTGTCCGGCGGCGCGCTGCCGCTCGCCGACGGTGTGCTGCTGGGGCTCGGCAAGTTCAAGCGCATCCGCGAGATCGACTTCGACAATCGTGCCGTGGTGGTCGAGCCGGGCGTCACCAATCTGGCGATCAGCCAGGCGGTCGATCACGCCGGCTTCTACTACGCGCCCGATCCCTCGTCGCAGATCGCTTGTTCGATCGGCGGCAATATCGCGGAGAATTCCGGCGGTGTGCATTGCCTGAAATACGGCATGACCACCAACAACGTGCTCGGCTGCGAGCTCGTGCTGATGAACGGCGAGATCCTGCGCATCGGCGGCAAGTGCGCCGAGAACGCCGGTTACGATCTGATGGGCGTGATCACCGGTTCGGAAGGTTTGCTCGGCGTCGTCACCGAAGTCACGGTGCGCATCCTTCGAAAGCCGGAGACGGCGCGCGCCTTGATGGTTGGCTTCACCAATGTCGAAGCGGCAGGACAGTGCGTCGCTGATATCATTTCGGCGGGCATCATTCCCGGCGGCATGGAGATGATGGACCGGCCGGCGATCCACGCTGCCGAAGCCTTCGTCCATGCCGGCTATCCGCTCGACGTCGAGGCGCTGCTGATCATCGAGCTCGACGGGCCGCAGGTCGAAGTCGACGAACTGATCACGCGGGTCGAGACCATCGCGCTCGGCTGCGGCTCGACCACCTGCCAGATCTCGACCTCCGAGCAGGAGCGGCTGCTGTTCTGGAGCGGCCGCAAGGCGGCGTTCCCGGCGGTGGGCCGCATCTCGCCCGACTATCTGTGCATGGACGGCACCATTCCGCGCGCGCAGCTTCCGCTGGTGCTGCGGCGGATGAACGAGATGTCGGAGAAATACGGCCTGCGAGTCGCCAACGTGTTTCACGCCGGCGACGGCAATTTGCATCCGCTGATCCTGTACGATGCTAATCAGCCCGGCGAGCAGGACCGCGCCGAGGCGTTTGGCGCCGATATCCTCAAGCTGTGCGTCGAGGTCGGCGGCGTGCTGACCGGCGAGCATGGCGTCGGCATCGAGAAGCGTGACCTGATGCCGGAGATGTTCTCCGACATCGATCTCAATCAGCAGCAGCGCCTGAAATGCGCGTTCGACGCCGACGGCCTGCTCAATCCGGGCAAGGTGTTTCCGACCCTGCACCGCTGCGCCGAACTCGGCCGCATGCACGTGCATGGGGGAAAGCTGCCTTTCCCGGACATCCCGCGGTTTTAGGCTTGGCCTGTTTATCGATGCAAGCAGCACAGCCCCTCCCCGTCATTGCGAGCGAAGCGAAGCAATCCAGCGCAGTGCTCGGCGCTGGATTGCTTCGTCGCTTCGCTCCTCGCAATGACGGGGGAGTGGGGGATCGCCGACCGAGTTGAAGGACACCTTTCGCCCGTGGATACGCTGAAAGCCCGTGACGCGCAGGACGTCGAAGAGGTGGTGCGCGCCGCCATCGCCAATGAGCAGCCGCTCGAGATCGTCGGCCACGGCACCAAGCGGCGTGTCGGTCAGCCGATGGCCACCAATGCGGTGCTGGACCTGTCGGCGCTGAACGCCGTCGTCGCCTACGAGCCGAACGAACTGATCATCACCGTGCAGGCCGGCGCGCCGCTGGCTGACGTGCTGTCGCTGATCGATTCCAAGAATCAGCAATTCGCCTTCGAGCCGATGAATACAGCGCTGCTGCTCGGCACCGTCGAAACTGAAGGCACCGTCGGCGGCATGATCGCGGCCGGCCTTGCCGGACCGCGCCGGATCAAATCCGGCGGCGCGCGGGATCATCTGCTCGGCGCGCACGGCGTGTCGGGCTTCGGCGAGAGCTTCAAGGCCGGCGGCAAGGTGGTGAAGAACGTCACCGGCTATGACCTCTGCAAGCTGCTCGCCGGTTCCTGGGGCACGCTGGCGGTGACCACCGAGGTGACGCTGAAGGTGACGCCGCGGCCGGAATGCGAGCGCACGCTGCTGCTGCGCGGCCTCGGCGACGTCGCGGCCAACAAGGCGATGACCGCAGCCATGGGGTCGCCTTACGACGTCAGCGGCGCGGCGCATCTGCCGGGCTCGGCACTGCGCACCACCGGCGGCGTGCTCGGCGATATCTCTCAGCCAGATCAGTCGCTGACTCTGCTGCGGCTCGAAGGCATCACCTCGTCGGCCAGTCACCGTGCCGAGTCGCTGCGTCAGATGCTGGCAAGCTACGGTGCGGCCGAACTGATCACCGACGAAACCTCCGCCGCGCTGTGGTCGGCGGTGCGCGACGTCGAACCGTTCGCGGCCTCAGGACCGCGCGCGCTGTGGCCAGTCTGGCGGATCGTCTGTCCGCCGGCGTCCGGCGGTGCGTTCGGCGAGGCACTGCAGCGCGAGAGCGGCGGCGAGGTGATCTACGATTGGGGCGGCGGCCTGATCTGGGCGGCTCTCCCGCCGGCCGCTGATGCTCACGCCAAGGCGCTGCGCCAGCGCGTCGACAAGATCGGCGGTCACGCCACGCTGATCCGGGCGAGCGACGAGGTGCGCTCCGCCGTAGATGTGTTCCCGCCGCAGCCGGCCGGGCTTGCGGCGCTCGGGCAGCGGGTGAAGCACAGCTTCGATCCCAGGAACGTTCTCAATCGCGGCCGGTTGTCGCGCGGACCCGCAGTATGAAAACCGATTTCTCTCTCGCCCAGCTCGCTGACCCGGATATCGCCGAAGCGGACAAGATCCTGCGTGCCTGCGTGCATTGCGGCTTCTGCACGGCGACCTGTCCAACCTATGTGCTGCTCGGCGACGAACT
This sequence comes from Rhodopseudomonas sp., assembly GCF_048594845.1. Taxonomy (GTDB): domain Bacteria; phylum Pseudomonadota; class Alphaproteobacteria; order Rhizobiales; family Xanthobacteraceae; genus Rhodopseudomonas. The sequence continues at coordinate 3,511 of NZ_JBMDXE010000257.1, forward strand.
CGACAGCCCGCGCGGCCGCATCTACCTGATCAAGGAGATGCTGGAGAGCGACAAGCCGCCGACCGCGGACGTCGTCAAGCATATCGATCGCTGCCTGTCGTGTCTGTCCTGCATGACGACGTGCCCGTCGGGCGTGAACTACATGCATCTGGTCGATCAGGCACGGGTGCGGATCGAGCGCGACTACCAGCGTCCGTTCTGGGACCGCGTGGTCCGCGAGGCGCTGTCCTGGATGATGCCGCATCCGGGCATGTTCCGGCTAGGCATGTGGGCGGCGCGGATCGTGCAGCCCTTCGCCGCGCTGCTGCCGAGCTCGCACGATCTTGCCCGGCCGACGCTGCTCGGCCGGATCAAGGCGATGTTGGCGCTGGCGCCGAAGCAATTGCCGGAGCGCGGTCCCGACTCCGGCACGACATTCCCGGCGATCGGGCCGAAGCGCGGCAGGGTGGCGCTGCTGCACGGATGCGCGCAACAGGTGCTGGCGCCGCGGATCAATCGCGCCGCGATCAATCTGCTGACGCGTCATGGCATCGAGGTGGTACTCGCCGCCGATGAAGCCTGCTGTGGTGCCCTGATCCATCATCTCGGCCGCGATACCCGGACGCTCGAATATGCGCGCACCAACATCAAGGCGTGGCTGCGGGAGATCGATCGCGGCGGTCTCGATGCAATCCTAGTGACGACCTCGGGATGCGGGACCGTCATCAAAGATTACGGTTTTATGTTGCGTGAGGATCCGGAGTTCGCCGCATCCGCTGCGCGTGTGTCCGCGCTCGCCAAGGACATCAGCGAATATATCAGCGAGTTGGAGCTGATGCCGCAGCAGGCGCACGACAATCTCGTGGTCGCTTATCACTCCGCATGCTCGCTGCAGCACGGGCAGAAAATCACGCGGCTGCCCAAAGAATTGCTTTCCAAGACCGGATTCGTGGTGAAAGATATCCCCGAAAGTCATTTGTGTTGTGGTTCGGCGGGTACGTACAACATTCTCCAGCCTGACATCGCGACCAGATTGCGCGACCGCAAGGTCGCCAACATCGCTTCGGTCAAGCCGGATGTGATCGCCGCAGGCAATATCGGCTGCATGGTGCAGATCGCCAGCGGAACGGATGTTCCTGTCGTGCACACCATCGAACTGCTCGATTGGGCGACAGGCGGTCCACGGCCTGAGAAAAGCTGACCGCGCTGCAGGCCTGCTGGCGGATGGCGTGATTGCCGAACAGGGGTGATCCGCACAACAGGAGGACGACGATGGCGAAGGACAAGAAGTCCAAGAAGGACAAGGCTGGCAAGAAGGACAAGAAAGCCGGCAAGTCCGACAAGGCAAAGCTCCTGCTGAGCGCCAAGAAAGCCAAGAAGGACGCCAAGACGTCCGGCAAGAAAGCCGACAAAAAGGCTGCCAAGAAAGCCGGCAAAAAAGTAGCGAGCAAGCCCGGTAAATCCCCCACGAAGAAAGCCGGCGCCAAAACGACTCCTGCGAAGAAGATCGCTGCGAAGAAGGCCTCTGCAAAGAAAGCGTCGGCAAAGGCTCCTGCGAAAAAAGCTCTCGCGAAGAAGCTTCCTGCAAAGAAGGCTGCCGGCAAGAAGTCCGCAGGCCCCGCTGCCAAGGCGGGCGTAAAAAAGTCTGCTGCCACAAAGGCGCCGGCCAAAAAGGCCGTGACCAAGAAAGCTCCGGTCGGCAAGGCGCAAAAGGCCAAAGCTCTAGGCAGGCCGTCGCCGAGCAAGGCTCCGGCGAAGGTGACGAAGACCGCGGCGTCGCCGGCCAAGGCTGTTGCGCCAACTCCCAAGGCTCCGGCCAAGAAGAAAGCCGCTCCGAAGCCGAAGGCGTCCCCTGCGCCCGAGGCCGTGCCGCAAGAGCCGCCGAGTGAGATTCTCGCGGCGATCGACGCTGCTGCCCCGGCCGAAGCGCCTGCGGTGACGAAGGTCGCCAAGCCGCGCAAACCGCGGGCGAAAAAGGTGGCTCCATCGACGCCCGAGCCGGAGCCGGAGAGCACCGACGGCGCTGCGCCGGAGCCGGCCGAGATCGAGGCCGCGTCGGCTGTCACGGCGGATGCCGACGACTCCGAAGCCGCGCCGGCGCCCGAGACAGCGGTCGAAGAAACAGCGGATGATGAACCCGCCGAGCCGTTTCCCGCAGCTGCGGAAGCTGACCACGAGGACAACGCCTCCGTCGAGGCGCTCCCGGCGGGGGATGATGGCGAGGATGTCGAGACCGAAGCCGAGCATCCTCATGAGGAGCGTCCGCGCACTCCGGACTCGCTCTAAGCGGCCGAGGAAATCCGATCCGACAAAGACCGCGGGCAGTGTCCGCGGTCTTTTGCTGTCGTCCAGTGGGCGCTGCTCAGGCTCCCGACCTGCCGGCGGACGGTCGTCCTGAGTTCTGCGAATCGGCTTCGCAGTTGGCGATGCTGGTCGTGACGTGCACCGCCGCTCTTCGTCGAAAGTGTTGCTCCGACTGGCGAGTTTGTTCCGACCAGCTCAGAACCGTTCTCAAATTAGTTGTCAAATTGCCACACCCCGCAACTACTCGTAATCGGATGGGCTGATTTGCTCAAAAAACCGGCAGCTGCATGTGTTTTTTGCTTCACGGTTCCGTGCGCCGGCCGCAGATTGTGCGGGAGTTACTGAGCAGGTCGATATCGTGTCTTTTCTTGGACTCTGGTCGGGCTGACTTGAAAGCGATGGGGATCATCATGAAGAAAGCAATTCTGTCGGCCGCGGCCATCCTTGCTGTGGGTGTCTCGTCGGCGTCGGCCGCCGATCTGGCTGCGAAGGTTTACACCAAGGCTCCGCCGGTCGTCGCGTTCGACCCCTGGGATGTCGCGTTCGGCGCCGCCATCATGAGCGACTACGTGTTCCGCGGCATCACCCAGTCGAACCACAAGCCGTCGGTGACCGCTTATTTCGAGCCGCGCTACAACGTCACCAAGGATCTGCAGCTCTACGTCGGTAGCTCCTTCGAGAGCATCTCGTTCCCGAACCGCGCCGCCGCCGAAGTCGACATCTACGGCGGTATCCGCCCGACCTTCGGCGCCTTCGCGTTCGACTTCGGCGTCTGGGGCTACCTGTATCCGGGCGGCACCTGCCAGTTCGGCGGAAACGGCGTCGATTTCGCCGGCAACTTCCAGGGCACCGAGTGCGCCACCAATGCGCTCGTCAACGGCAACGTCCTGAAGAAGGATCTGAGCTTCTTCGAAGGTTACGCCAAGGTGGCCTACACCGTGAACGACATGTTCACGATCGGCGCCAACGAGTATTACACCCCGAGCTACCTGAACAGCGGCGCCTGGGGCAACTACGCGTCGGTGACCGGCAAGTTCACCGCCCCGAGCACCACGTTCGGTCCGAGCGGCGTCGGAATGTACGTGTCGGGTGAGTTCGGTCGCCAGTGGCTGGGCACCTCCGACTCGTTCTACGGCACGGCTGCCTTCCCGAACGGCATCAAGTACAAGGACTACAACACCTGGAACATCGGCGTGGGCTTCACCTACAAGGTGTTCACCCTCGACCTGCGTTACTCGGACACCGATCTGTCCAAGGCTGATTGCAACGCTTTCACCAGCGACTTCACTGCGACGGCGAATGGCAGCTTCTCGGCGATCAACCCGACTGGCGTCGGTTCCAAGTGGTGCGGTTCGACCTTCATCGCCAAGCTCTCGGCTGACGTGACGCTGCAGAGCAACATCAAGTAAGTCTTCCCTCTCCGGGAACACGAGGGCGGCAGAGCAATCTGCCGCCCTTTTTGTTTCGCGCGGACGTCGTCATGGGGGCGGGCGAATAGCTGCGAATGCTGGCAGATAGGTCCCCACTCGACGATCCCACGCACGCAGGATGAGGTGAGGCCCCTCCGCGCGCCATCCCGTCATCGCCCGGCTTGAACGGGCGACCTAGTATCCCAGAGCATTCGTTGAACCGCTCCGGCGCCACAACACGCGCACTGCGATACTGGATCACCCGCCTACGCGGGCGATGACAGTTGTGCCCGGGGTAAGCCCGTGCAATCTCGCTTGCCGCTTGCCGCTTGCCGCTTGCCGCTTGCCGCTTGCCGCTTGCCGCTTGCCGCTTGCCGCTTGCCGCTTGCCGCTTGCCGGCCTCAGCCTTGCGCCGGCACCGCCACTTTCGCCTTGTCCTGCAGCGTGAAGATTTTGCCGGTGGGCGTGAGCACGGCATCGCGCTGGTGGAAGGCATCCAGCGTCGAGCGATGGCCGATCGATACGATCGTGGTGTCCGGCAATTTGCGGTCGAGCAGCCGATACAGCGCGGCTTCGGACGGTTCATCGAGCGACGCGGTGGCTTCGTCGAGGAACAGGTATCGCGGCTTGTGCAGCAAGGCACGGGCGACGCCGAGGCGCTGCTGTTCGCCGAGCGACAACGTTCTGTTCCAGTGACCGTGCTCGGCAAGTCGGTCGGCCAGGGCCGGCAGGCCGACCTCCTTCAGCACCTCGCCGACCTCGGCGGGACTGAATGCGTCCGCTTCCGAAGGGTAGACGATCGCGGCGTGCAATTCGCCGACCGGGAAGTAAGGCCGCTGCGGCAGCATCATCAGCGAGGCGTCGGCCGGGATGGCGATCGATCCGGAGCCGAACGGCCAGATACCGGCGATGGCGCGGAACAGCGTCGACTTGCCAGAGCCTGACGGGCCGGCGATCAGTGTGCGCTCCTTGCCGCTGATGCTGAAGTCGTCGGCCGCGATCAGGGGCTGTCCGGCCGGCAGGCTGAGTTTCAGATCGTCGAGATCGATCGATCCGCTATCGCTCGCGGCCACGCGGGCCACACCGGGATTCGCACGCAACGCGTTGGCATTCTGGATCGCAGCCTCGAATCCGTCGAGACGGGCAACTACCGACTGCCATTCGGCCAGCGTCCGGTACGCCGTGATGAAGAACGACAGCGAGTCCTGCACGCTGCTGAACGCCGATGCGGTCTGCATCAGACCGCCGAGTTGGACTTTGCCGGCGAAATAGGCCGGGGCAACCAGGATGTAGGGGAAGATGATCGAGGCCTGCGAGTAGCTGGCGGTGAACGCCGTCAGCTTCTTGGTGCGGCTCATGATCCGCATGAAGTTCTCGGCGACCAGCCCGAAGCGCGACGCCAGCTTGCCGCGCTCGGCCGGCTCGCCGCGGAGCAGCGCGATCTGCTCGGCGTTCTCGCGCGCACGAACCAGGTTGAAGCGGAAATCAGCTTCGAAGCGTTGCTGGCGGAAGTTGAGATCGGCCAGCGGGGAGCCGATCCAGTGCGTCAGCGCGGTCCCGAGAATCGCATAGATCAGCGCGCCCCACACCAGATAGCCGGGGATCGGGATATCGCGGCCGAACACGTGCAGCGGTGCGTCGTCCGACAGACCCCACAGGATCACCACGAAGGACGCCAGCGTCACCACTGCATTGAGCAGGCCGACCCCCAGGATCAGCGTGCGCTCGACGAACATCTGGGTGTCCTCGGCGATACGTTGGTCCGGGTTGTCGGCAGCGTCGCCGAGCAGCTGCATCTTGTAGTGGTTGGCATCGTGCAGCCATTCGCCGAGATATCGCTCGGTCATCCAGCGCCGCCAGCGGATCTGCAGCCACTGGTTGAGATAGAGCTGGTACACTTTCAGCGCGATCCAGATCGCCGCCAGCACGCAGAAATAGCTGAGCTGATAGACGAAGACGTCGAGGTTCCGCTCCTGCAGCGCGTTGTAAAAGACGTTGTTCCAGCGGTTGAACAGCACCGACAGGCCGACGACGGCGAGCTCGATGACCACCACTGCGGTCAGCAGCGTCCATCCCATGCGTTTGTCGTCGGATTTGAAGTAGGGCGCAGCGATCCGCCAGACGGTGGCGAGGGTGGATCGGATATTGGTCACAGGATCGGTTTCTCCGGATGCGGCGTCTCCGAGCGGAGACGCGCTAGACGAAAGTTGTAGGTAAAACGAACTACAACAGCTTGTCGCGCCCTCTTGTCGCACCCTAGCATGAAGCCGAAGGTGGGGGATGGTGGCTGACTGATTTCGCGAGGTTGTGAGCGCCCGTTAGCTGTCGCTCACCGCCTCGCGCGTGACGCGCTCCCTTCTCGCTACCGGCAGCCAATAGCCGGCCACGAAATCTCGAAGGGAGGAATTCGGATGTGGAACCAAATTTATGATCCGCTGGGGAGCGCGGCGCTGTCGACCCTGGCGGCGGCCATCCCGGTGGTCACGCTGCTGGTGCTGATCGCCAGTGGCAAAGTGAAGGCACACCTCGCGGCCATCATCGCGTTGATCCTCGCCAACTTGGTGGCGATTTTCGTATTCACGATGCCGTCCAACATGGCGATCCGGGCCTCGCTGCTCGGCGTCGTCACCGGCTTCTTCCCGATCGGCTGGATCGTCCTCAACGTCATCTTTCTCTATCGCATCACGGTCGAGACCGGCCGATTCGAATTGCTGCAGCGGGCGATCGGCGGCGTCACGACCGATCGCCGGCTGCAGCTGCTGCTGATCGCCTTTGCGTTCGGCGCGTTCTTCGAGGGCGCCTCCGGCTTCGGCACGCCGGTCGCGATCACCGCCGCGATCCTGATCGGGCTCGGCTTCTCGCCGCTCGCTGCCTCCGGCCTGTCGCTGATCGCCAACACGGCGCCCGTCGCCTACGGCGCGCTCGGCACGCCGATCCAGGGCCTGGCCTCGGTCACCGGCCTCGATCCCTACACACTCGGCGCAATGGTCGGGCGGCAATTGCCGTTCTTCTCGCTGCTGGTGCCGTTCTGGCTGATCTGGGCGTTCGCCGGCTTCCGCGGCATGATCCAGATCTGGCCCGCCATCCTTGTCACCGGCGTCGGCTTCGCCATCCCGCAATTCGTGATCTCGAACTACATCAATCCGTGGATCGTCGACATCGGCGCGTCGCTGATCTCGATGGGCTGCCTGATCCTGTTCCTCAAGGTGTGGCAGCCGAAGGAGCTGTGGCTGTCGCCGAAGCTGCGCGGCAACGATGAATCGGCCGCCACCATGAAGCCGCCGAAGCCGATGGACACCACCAAGCTCACCCAGCCGCAGCTGTGGGGCGCGTTGCTGCCGTGGATCATCGTCTGCATCGTGATGCTGATCTGGGGCACCGGGATGTTCAAGGGCTGGGCCAACTCGATCTTCGTCTGGAACTACCCGGTCCCTGAACTCGACAAGATGATCATGAAAGTGCCGCCGGTCGCCGCCAAGCCGACGCCGGAAGGTGCGGTGTTCAGCTTCACCTATCTGTCGTTCACAGGCACCGGCATGTTGCTGGCGGCGCTGATCTCCGGAGTGCTGATGGGGATCTCGCCGGGCAAGATGATCTTCGAATACGGCCGCACCATCCGGCTGTGCGCGATCTCGCTGATCACCATCTCGGCGATGCTGGCGATCGGCACGCTGACGCGGCTGTCCGGCGTCGACGCCACGCTCGGTCTCGCTTTCGCGGCGACCGGCGTGCTGTATCCGTTCTTCGGCACGCTGCTCGGCTGGCTCGGCGTGGCGCTGACCGGATCGGACACCGCCTCGAACGTGCTGTTCGGCAATCTGCAGAAGATCACCTCCGAGCAGCTCGGCCTGTCGCCGATCCTGATGAGTGCGGCGAACTCGTCGGGCGGCGTGATGGGCAAGATGATCGATGCCCAATCGATCGTCGTCGCCTCGACCGCGACCAACTGGTATGGCCACGAAGGCTCGATCCTGCGTTACGTGTTCCTGCATTCGATCGCGCTGGCCTGCATGGTCGGCGTGCTGGTGATGCTGCAGGCCTACGTCTATCCGTTCACCGCGATGGTCCTGAAATAGCCATTCGCCTCTGAGAGGTTGCGGGCCCCGCGGCGCAAGCCGCGGGGTTCGACGTTTTCAGGATCGGGCGTCGCCGAACTGGCCAAGCCGGCTGCGTGCGGGATACAGATGAGGCGACCCCACACTACGCGAGGTGAGATGCGTTCGACTTCAATGCTGTCCTCCGCTGCGCTCGCAGCGGCGCTCGTCGCGGGATCAGCCGGTGCCGCGCTGACGCAGCCCGCCGGCGATTTTCCGTTCGGTCTGGAGATGACGCTCGAAGCGCCGCCGAAGCCGGGCTCGAAGCGCATTCCGAACATCGAGATCGACGAGAAGGGCGAGGCGCGGGTGGAGCTGTGGTGCAAGGGCGGCTCCGGGCAGTTCTCGGTCGCCGGCAACACCGTGATCTTCGTGCCCGGCACGATCGATAACCGCGCCTGTCCGCCTGACCGTGCCCAGGCCGACGATGCCCTCGTCGCCGCCCTGACGGCCGCGACCACATGGGCACGGCAGGGCGACTATGTGACGTTCTCCGGCGGCGAGACGCTGCGGTTTCGGCTGAACACGAACTAACGGCGCGAGGTAACACCTCTCCCCGTCATTGCGAGCTAACGGGTCGGCGCATAGCGCCGCCCGATGACAGGCTGCGCGAAGCAATCCAGCGCAGTGCACCGGGCTGGATTGCTTCGTCGCTTCGCTCCTCGCAATGACGGAAGCGTGAGGCTTCCAAGAAGGCAACAACTTCAGCATTCGTCATTCCGGGGCGCTCACGAAGTGAGCGAGTCCGAAATCCATAACCCGTGTGTTAATGTTTGAGCAGCGCGCGCGTCGTCGTCTGTGCTCGACCGCGAGCGCGCGGAGTATGGATTCCGGGCTCGCGCTACGCGCGCCCCGGAATGACGAACGTGAGCGTGTACCGGTGCCTTGGCTACTTCGCCGCCTGATTGCCCAGGATCATATCCGCGCACAGCGCCGCCGACTGGATCGCGCCGCTGTGGCCGCCCATGCCGGAATAGGAGGAGGCGAGGTAGAGGCCGGGCAGCACGGTGCGTGGCGTGCGATAGGGCTTGCCGCTCTTGTCCGGTGGCAGCGGCGCGAAGCCGTACACTGAGCCTTCGGGCGCGCCGAGATATTGCTGCACCGACAGTGCGACGTTGAACGAACTCGCCGTCACGGCCGCCGCCAGTCCGGGATACATGCGATCGAGATGCTCGACGATCGCCTGCTGCCAGCGGGCGCGTTTGGCGCGGTAATCGTCCTGCGACAGACCGGCCCAGTTCGACAACTGATCGGGGCCGACGACCGAGAGCACATAAGGCGGCGCCGGCACGCCTGAGTCGATGGCCGCATAGTCGGCAAGCGCGAGCGGCGGCATGCGATCACCGGGCTCGCCGGCCATCAGCGTCTTGCCTTCCGCGTAGGACGCCAGCGTCTTCATCCAATCCGGCAGCAACTGTGTCACGAAGCTGCTGACGCCGAATTCACGCGGCTGAGCGGAGAGCCCGAGCGTCAGCGCGAACAGAGAGAGACCCAGCGGGCGATCCTTGTAGCTGTCGGTGAGTTGTGCGGCCTGTGGCTGCGGCATCAGCGCCGCGAGCGTCGCGGGTGCGGCGTTGCCGATCACCGTTGCGGCCTCGATGGTCTGCGGGTCGCTGCCGTCGCGCGCGGTGTGAGTGACGCGGCTCGGCGCGCCGGCCTCGCCGATCTCGATGCCGCTGACGATGCGGCGAAGCAGCACTTCGCCGCCGGCCTTGCGGATCGAGCGGGTGATCGCGCTCGACAGCCGCTGCGATCCGCCCTGCACGAACCGCGCGCCGGACAGCAGGAAGCCGCCCTGCGCGATCGCGAACGGCACCCACCACTGCGCGGTGGTGTCGTCGTGGACGTAACAGAGATTGCCGGCGATGGCGCATTTCAGCGCTTCGTTGCCGCCGAACAGCGCCTGCAGCTTGTCGGCGAGCGAGACCGACCAGTCGGGGAATTCCGGCGCCAGCGCGAACACCGCGTCGAGCCCGCCGTCGCCGGCGGCGATCGCGAGCCGTCGCATCTCGCCGAGCAAGCGGTCGATCGCATCGGCCGCGTCCGGGAAGCGCGCGGTCAGCGCCGCGCGGGCGGCGTCGAAGCTGTCGGGTAGCACGAACGGCGCGCCGAGCGGGCCGCCGCGCATCTCGTAAAGCGCGCCGGCCGGGACCCACTGCACGCCGTCGAGCGCGCCGGCGCGGCTGAGCGCCGTATGCTTGGGATCCTGCGAGTCATGCGGATCGCCGGTCAGGTGCAGCGAGCCTTCGACGAACAGATCGCCGACCTTGTAACTCGAGGCGGCACCGCCGACCGAATTGCTGCGCTCGATCACCACTACGCGGCGACCGTCGCGCGCGAGGATCGCGCCCGCCGTCAAGCCGCCGAGGCCGGCGCCGATCACCACTACGTCAGTGCGGGTCATTCAACCAAATTCCTGCCGCCGAGAAAGTCGCTTCATTGCTGCAACGCGGCGGCAAGTCAAACGGCCGCCCGCGTCGGGCGGCCGCACCGGCTACGGCGATTGCCAGGTCGAGCTCTCGGAATCCCAACGCTGGCCCTTCAGCTCCTTGGCCAGGGCTGCGACCGCGCCGCCATCGCTCCGCGGCTCAGCTTCCTCGTCGCCGGTTGAATCGTCATTAATGGCGAGCTTGGGGCCGGTGCTTTCGTCCGCCGTGGTATCGGTCGGGTTACCGATCCAAAGCAGCAGCTTGTCGGTCGCGCCAGGCTTGTCGGCGCTGACCATCGCCTCGACTTCGATCGTCTCGGTCAGCTGCAGCGACTGCACGAGGTCGCTGGGCTTCTTGAAGGTCAGCTTCAGCTTGCCGGTATTGTCGTTCCAGGCGGACGTCGCCAGCGTCGCGCCGAGCGTCTGCGACAGCACGCTGGCGACGGTGGCGGCGATCTTGTCTCTGTTCAGCTTGTCGCCGTCGCGCCAGCCGGCGGCCGGAAACAGGATGGTGCGGTCGAGCTCGATGATGCCGTTTGTCCAGCCGGCCGCGGTCACGCCCGGGAAGCTCTTGGCCTTGGCGATCACCGCAGCGGCGTGGGCCGGATCGGTCGTCAGGTTGATCACCAGCGTGCCGGCGCGCAGTGCGTCGCAGCCGATGCTGAGGCTCGACAGCGACACTTCGAGATTCTGGCCCTTCAGCGTCTTCAGGAAGTCAGCTGCAGATTCCAGGCTGACCCTGATGCCGACGGCCTCGGGCGACACTTCGGTGAAATCCTTCGGTGCCTGAGCGATGCTCTCGTCGCTCGACTGGTTTTCGAGATATTCCTTCTCGGAGAGGTCCGAATTGTCGTTCGAGGCGATCTCGTGCACCGTGGTGCCGATGCTGATCTGGCCCTTGAAGTCGACGGTCTCGCCGTTCTGCTTGCGGGCGAGCTTCACCGTCACCGGAGCCTTGTCGCTGGTGGTCTGGGTGGTGCCGGTGAGGGCCGGCCCGTTGGCCTGCAGATTGGCGACGAAGCGATCCTTGTGGTCGGAGCCTTTGGTCGGCGCGTAGCAGACATCGAGCACGGCGGATGTCACCGTCTTGCCCTGCCGGGTTTCCTTGAGGATGACGTCGGCGCCGTCCATGAAGCCGTCGAGCGCAGTGAAATAGCGGGTTTCGGTAGTGGTCGCTCCCGCCTTCGGCGCCGCCTTGCTCTGGGCTCGGGCCAAATCGGTCGCAGGCAGCAGCATCAGCAGGCTGAACAGAAGCGCGCGCATCGGGTGATTCCTCGCAGGATTCGCAGGTCTTGAGCCTTGTTTGATTCGAAGTGGACCGAACCAAGGCCTGACTAGCAAATCGTTGCCGCTTCGCCAAAAAACATGGCGGGGCGGAGGTCGGCAATCCGCTGCGGTGCCTCACACACAGCCGTCATCCCCGCGCATGCGGGGATCCAGTATCCCAGAGAGCTGGTTGGTCATCGCAGCGCTCTGGAATACTGGGTCGCCCGCCTTCGCGGGGCGATGACGGGAGAGGGTGGGGCGGACGCCTCGACTACAATTCTTCCCTCAAACGCAACAAGGCCGCCCGGAGGCGGCCTTGTGTACCTTGTCTTGTCGGAAACAGAGACGCGGGCTTAGAAGCCCATGCCGCCGCCCATACCGCCCATGCCACCGCCGCCCGGCATCGCCGGGGCGTCGGCCTTCGGCAGCTCGGCGACCATGGCTTCGGTGGTCACCAGCAGCGAGGCGACCGACGAGGCGTCCTGCAGCGCGGTGCGCACGACCTTGGCCGGATCGACGATGCCCTTGGCGAGCATGTCGACATAGTCCTCGCTCTGCGCATCGAAGCCGAAGGTCTCCGACTTGTTCTCGAGGATCTTGCCGACCACGATCGAACCCTCGACGCCGGCGTTCTCGGCGATCTGCCGCATCGGGGCTTCGAGCGCCTTCAGCACGATGTTGATGCCGGCCTGGACGTCCGGATTGTCGTTGCTGATACGGCCGACGGCCTTCTTGGCGCGCAGCAGGGCGACGCCGCCGCCCGGCACGATGCCTTCCTGCACCGCGGCGCGGGTCGCGTTCAGCGCGTCCTCGACACGGTCCTTCTTTTCCTTGACCTCGACCTCGGTCGCGCCGCCGACGCGGATCACCGCGACGCCGCCCGCGAGCTTGGCGAGACGCTCCTGCAGCTTCTCACGGTCGTAGTCCGAGGTGGTTTCCTCGATCTGCGCCTTGATCTGCGAGACGCGGGCCTCGATGTCCGGCTTCTTGCCGGCGCCGCCGACGATGGTGGTGTTCTCCTTGTCGATCACCACCTTCTTGGCGCGGCCGAGCATCTTGAGCGTGACGCTCTCGAGCTTGATGCCGAGCTCTTCGGTGATCAGCTGGCCGGCGGTCAGGATCGCGATGTCTTCCAGCATCGCCTTTCGGCGATCGCCGAAGCCCGGCGCCTTGACGGCCGACACCTTGAGGCCGCCGCGCAGACGGTTGACGACGAGGGTCGCCAGCGCTTCGCCTTCGACGTCCTCGGCGATGATCAGCAGCGGCTTGCCCGACTGCACCACCGCTTCGAGCACCGGCAGCATCGACTGCAGGCCCGAGACCTTCTTCTCGTGCAGCAGGATGTAGACGTCGTCGAGTTCGACGGTCATCTTCTCGGCGTTGGTCACGAAGTAGGGCGACAGGTAGCCGCGGTCGAACTTCATGCCCTCGACGATGTCGACTTCGGTGTCGAGCGACTTGTTCTCTTCGACCGTGATGACGCCTTCGTTGCCGACCTTCTGCATCGCCTGGGCGATCATCTTGCCGATCGGCGCGTCGCCGTTGGCCGAGATGGTGCCGACCTGGGCGACTTCGGCCGAGGAGGCGACCGGCTTGGCGCGCTTCTGGATGTCCTTGATCACGGCCTGGACCGCGATCTCGATGCCGCGGCGCAGATCCATCGGGTTCATGCCGGCGGCAACCGCCTTGGCGCCTTCGCGCACGATCGCCTGGGCCAGCACGGTCGCGGTGGTGGTGCCGTCACCGGCGAGGTCGTTGGTCTTCGAGGCGACCTCGCGCAGCATCTGCGCGCCCATGTTCTCGAACTTGTCTTCGAGTTCGATCTCCTTGGCGACGGTGACGCCGTCCTTGGTGATGCGCGGAGCGCCGAAGCTCTTCTCGATCAGCACGTTCCGGCCCTTGGGGCCGAGCGTGACCTTGACGGCGTTGGCGAGAACGTCGACGCCGCGAAGCATCCGATCGCGCGCATCGCCGGCGAATTTAACGTCTTTGGCTGCCATTCAACTCTCCTGATGTCTGCTAGAGGCGGATCAGCCGACCACGCCCATGATGTCCGACTCCTTCATGATCAGGAGTTCCTGACCGTCGAGCTTGATCTCGGTGCCCGACCACTTGCCGAACAGCACGCGGTCGCCCGCCTTGACGTCGATCGGCGTCAGCTTGCCGGTTTCGTCGCGGCCACCCGGACCGACGGCGACGACTTCGCCTTCCTGCGGCTTCTCCTTGGCGGAGTCCGGAATGATGATGCCGCCCTTGGTCTTGGTTTCCGCGTCGATGCGCTTCACCACGACACGGTCATGGAGTGGACGAAAATTGAGCTTAGCCATGGGAGATCCTGTGCTGCGGGCTGGAGGTGCTCGGCTTCGAGTGCCGGGTCGGTACGCGGTGCAAGAGTAGTCCGCGTTGTTGGCAATCGTGCTGCGAGAGTGCTAATTGTCCGTCCCGAATATGGCTTGATGAAGTTCCTGTCAAGCTGAGGGGATCGTCTTCAAAGCTTAAGAGCTTGGTGAGGCGAATGATGGATTCTCGCGGCTGAATCGTTGCGCGGGATCTTTGCCGAACGCATTGCCTGACGAGGCATTTTGCGGTTGTGTGGCGAAGGGGCGCATGGGGATGTTCTCTCGGGGAGAAATTATGATCAGTTCAAGCAACGCACGCGCGCCTCTGAATCTGGCGATCGCGTCCCTGATGGCTCTCGGCCTGGGCGCGTGCGGCAGCTTCGGCGGGTTCGGTGGATTCGGCGGCTCGCAGCCGGCCGAAGTCGCGGAGCCTGCGCCGCCGCCGGAAGTTCCGGCGACCATCCGTTCCGAAGAGATCGTCGGACGCTGGGGGTTGGCGTCGTACCAAAACCCTGCCGACCGGGCGCGCACCGAAAAGGCCGCGCTGTCGCAGTGCAAGAATCCCTACGTGATCGGCGCCGGCGCGACCGGCGGCGTGATCATGCATCTGGCCGACCAGGCGACGCCGCAGGAATTGCGCCTCAAGGGTTCGCCGGGCGGCAAGAACTATATCGGTCCGGCCGGCCCGATCGGCGAGCAGGACCGCGAGATCGTCTCGTTCGACGGCCGCGTCCTGGTCACGCGGTTCCTCGACAAGGATGCAGCGACCCGCTACGGCAATATGGTGTATGTGCGCTGCTCCCCGCGCGCCTGATTGCTGCGAATAAAGAGGGCCGAAGCGGCCCCGGAGACTGGCTGACGCCATGACGTCATGATCGCCCTGCGCGGCCTTCTGGTCGGACCCGGACGCGCGGTCGTGGTGTTGGCGGTGACCCAGATCCTCGGCTGGGGCATCCTGATCTATCCGCCGGTTCTGACCATGCCGCATCTGGTCGCCGACCGCGGCTGGTCGCTGGCGTTCGGCATGGCCGGCTTCTCTCTGGCACTGGTGATTTCCGGGATCGCGTCCCCGATCGTCGGTGGTCTGATCGATCGTCACGGCGGCCATGTGGTGATGGCGCCCGGTGCGCTGATCGGTGCGCTCGGTCTGTTGCTGCTCGCAGTCTTCGATGCGTGGCCGTTGTACTTTGCCGCCTGGGTGCTGATGGGCGCCGCCATGGCGTCCAGCCTGTACGATCCGGCCTTTGCCACGCTCGCGCGGCTGTTCGGCAGTTCGGCGCGGCGGCAGATCATCTTCGTCACCTTCGCGGGCGGCTTTGCCTCGACCATCGGCTGGCCGGCGACGCATCTGCTGCTCGAGCATTTCGGCTGGCGGGGGACTTATCTCGTATTTGCCGCCGTCATGGCCCTGGTGGTTGCGCCGCTGCACGGCTTCGCCCTGCCGCGGGCAGCGGCGCGGACCGAGGGCGCGGTCCCGTCCGGGCCGCATCTGGTGCCGCAGCAGCCGCTGCGTCCCGAGGGACGGCCGTTTCTGCTGCTGGCGATGGGCTTCGCGCTGCACGCGCTGATCCTGTCCGGCGTCACCTCGAACCTGCTGGCGATGCTGGAGCGCGGCGGCCTGAGCGGCGCCACGGCGGTTACGCTCGGCGCGTTGTTCGGCCCTGCGCAGGTCGCGGCCCGGCTGATCGACTTTCTGCTCGCCGGCCGCACCCATCCGCTGTGGATCGCGCGCGGCGCCATTGCGCTGATGGGCGTGGCGTTCGCGATGCTGGCTTTCGTCGGCGTGTCGGTCGGCGTCGCCGGCCTGTTCTGCATCGCGTTCGGCGCTGCCAACGGCGTCATGACCATCGCGCGCGGCAGCCTGCCGCTGCTGATGTTCGGGCCGGAAGGCTACGGCCGGGTGATCGGCCGCATCGCGCGGCCGGCCCTGTTCGTGCAGGCGTCGGCGCCGTTCGTGGTCGCCGCGGCGGTGGAGCGGTTTTCGGACGCGGCGGTGATCGAGTTCGGCATGGTGGCGGCGCTGATCGGGGTCGGCTGTTTCATGCTGATCCGCGCGCCGCGGACGGCGGATCGATAGCGGCTGACTGTCGACCCAGAAAACGGAAGAGCCCCGATCCCGCTCAGCGGAATCGGGGCTCTTGAATTCGCGAGATCGATAGCGATCGATCAGTTGAACATTGCGTCGATGTCGTCCTGCGAGGCGTGACCCTCGTCGCCGAGCGCGCGGGGGCCGTTGAGCAGCTTGGCATCGCCCTCGCGGGTATCGACCACCGGCGGCACATGCGCCTTGATGGCGTCGACGCCGCCCCAGATGTCCATCATCACCACGATGTGGTGCTCGATGAACTTCATGGTCTGCATCACCTTGCTGATGCGCTGGCCGGTGAGGTCCTGGAAGTTGCAGGCCTCGAAGATCGAGATCACGCGTTCCTGAATCTCTTCGCTCAGCGCCTTCTGCTGATCGGCCGAGGTGACCTTGCCGAGCGCGGTGGCGGCCTGATCGATCGCTTCCGCGGCTTCGAGGATCTGCTGAGTCGCTTCCTCGGTGCCGCCGACCACGGCGCCGAGTTCGCCGTTGACCCGGGCCATCTCTTCGCCGCTGAAGCTCTTGGTGTGCAGCACTGCGATTTCGCGCTTGGTCTGGTCGATCGCGTTGTGGATCAGATCGAGCTCGACCTTGAGCTTTTCGCACTGTTCGATCTGGGCGCGATACTGCGCCAGCAGCGCGCGGGCTTCGGCGACTTCGTCCGCAGTCGAGGCCTCGATCTCCTGAGTGCCGACGCCGTTGGCCAGGATAGGCTGGCCGCCGCCGACGATCTGCGCGCGGATCGCGCGAAGTTCCGACATGATATCGTGGTGAGTCGGACCGGAGTCACAGTCGATCGGTGCAAGCGGCGGAGCGCTACCGAGCGTGAGTTCTTCGATCCGGAAGCGCTTGCGTTGGATTGACATCGGCTCATCCCGTTTTCAGGCAATACTTCTTTGTAGTGCCATCTCTTTAACGGTGCGTTGCCGGTTGGAACTAACAGTTGGTTGAGATCGCAAGCGCAAATACATACTGTTAACCATCGCGCTTTGGCTTTCACCGAAAATAAACGTTAAGCGCAGCTTTGCCGCTGTTTCGCGTCGTGGTGAATCCTCACGGCGGTTTCGTTTACCAAACCGATCCGGTTTTGGTTTCTGATCCGTTGCATTCACCGGCGCCTTTGGGCGCATCCCGACGAAACAGTTCAGAGTACGTCGATGTTCAGGAAAACCACGCTTACCTTGCTGACCAGTGTGTCGTGCCTCGCCGCCGGGCTGCCGATCGCCTCGGCCTACGAGATGCAATCCTCCGCCCCGACCGTGATCTACGGTGCGCCGCAGGCGCCGCAGCCGGTGCCCGTGCGCACCGCATCGGCGCAGCGCGGAAATATGGGCGGCGGCTTTATCGAATTCCTGTTCAGCGACGGCGATCAGCCGGCGCGGCCGCAATACTACGAGCCGGAGCAGTCCTATTACCAAGGACGTCGCGGCCAAGGACTGCCGCCGATGCACCCGCAGATGCAAGGCATGCGGCAGCCGGAAGCGATCGACCCGGCGCGGCCGGCGATGGATCCGAAATACGAGAAGCAGGTGGTCGAGTATCAGGGCAACGAGAAGCCCGGCACGATCGTGGTCGATACGCCCAACAAGTTCTTGTACCTGGTGCAGGGCGACGGGCGGGCGCTACGCTACGGCATCGGCGTCGGCCGCCCCGGCTTCACCTGGTCGGGCGTCAAGACCATTTCGGCCAAGCGTGAATGGCCATCATGGACGCCGCCGAAGGAGATGCTGGCGCGCCGTCCGGATCTGCCGCGCTTCATGGAAGGCGGTCCCGAGAATCCGCTCGGGGCCCGCGCGATGTATCTCGGCTCGTCGCTGTATCGCATCCACGGCTCCAACGAGCCTTGGACGATCGGCACCAACGTCTCGTCCGGCTGCATCCGGATGCGCAACGAGGACGTCATCGACCTCTATGGCCGCGTCAATGTCGGCGCCCGCGTCGTGGTGATCTGAGCGTCTGCTCATCTGCCGCTGATACGACAACGGCCGCCCGAGGGCGGCCGTTGTGCTGAGTAGTTGTGGCTAAGCGTCAGGCGAAGTCGCTGTCGCCGCCGCCATCGTCGAAGCCGTCGTCCATGTCGTCTTGATCGTAGCCGGCATCGGCCATGCGGTCGTAGTCGCCGCCGCGATCGGAATCGTCGTTCTGTGCAGGGTCCATCGCGCCGTAGCGCGAACCGTCATCGACGCCGCCGCGCTGCGAGCCGATGTCGCCGAGGCCGGCCTGCTGGGCCAGGCTGCTGCCCGACTGATCGCCGCTGCCGCCCCACGGATTGAGGCCGCCGAGCCCGGTCTGATCCATCATGCTCTGATGGCCGCCGCCGCCCATCATGCCGCGAATGCTGGAGAGCAACAGCGAACCGCCGACCACGCCGGCCGCCGCAGCAGCAGCCGTGCCGAGGAACGAGCCGCCACCGCCGCCGACCGGCGAGGGGGCACCGCCGCCGAACGGTCCGCCATAGCCGCCTTGCTGAGGTGCGTACTGACCCGGCGCATATTGCCCGGGTGCCGGCTGTCCCATCTGCTGCTGGCCGATCACCTGCCCGGTATTCCAGGCCGGGCGGCTGGCGCCGGCGCCAGGCGGGGGCACGTTCGGCACCGAACCGCGCGGCTGCGGCTGGCTCGGATTCTGGCCGAAGATCGCATCGCGCATGGTGTCGAGGAAGCCACCGCCCTGATTGCCGGCAGGCTGATGGTCGCCGGCTTCCAGTTCCTGGATACGCTCGTGCGCGCGCTTCAGGGCTTCGTCCTGCACCAGTACCGTCTGCACCAGGCCATAGACCGCGTTCGGCGCGAGCCGCAGCCCCTGCGAAATCGCAGCCGCAGCGTCGGGATCGCGCGGCGCGGATTCGAGGCGGGCCAGCCGTTCGAACAGATCGTCCACAAGCTGCCGTTCTTGCGGTGTCATGATGGTCTCCCTCAGCATCCGTTGCTCACGCGGCGCGATCCGCAGGCTGCGGCGCAGCGGGCATGAGTGCTGAAAAATGTAGGGAGGTGGCTGGGCAGCAATAAGCCCCGGACCGGATTAATTTTCGGTAGGAGATGGCGCTGCCGGCGTCGCCGCACTGTCGGAGCGTCGCAGCAGCGTCACATTGTGCGTCGCGAGCAGAGCAGGAAAGCGATCGCTGGCGAGAAATGCGTGTTCGCGCTCGCGCTGATCGGTGAAAGGGTCGAGGCTGACCAGTAGATCGTCGACGAAGCCGGGATGGCACATCACCAGCCCGCGGTCCGGCAACCCGTCGAGAAACGACGCCATCAGCGTC
Organism: Rhodopseudomonas sp.; assembly: GCF_048594845.1. Taxonomy (GTDB): domain Bacteria; phylum Pseudomonadota; class Alphaproteobacteria; order Rhizobiales; family Xanthobacteraceae; genus Rhodopseudomonas. Next base: position 22,675 of record NZ_JBMDXE010000257.1, read on the forward strand.
TCGAAGTTGGTCTCGCGTGCGAAGTCGTAGGCGCCGGCGAAGCCCGGATTGGTGGCGAGGCCGGCTTGCGCTGCGCGTTTGCGGAACGGCCCGCTCAGCGTATCCAGCAGCAGCGCCTTCGGAGCGCTGAGCCGCTGCGCCAGCGGCTGCGATCGGCCGCATTGCCGGACCCAGGCGTGCGGCGCCAGCGCCTTGACCACGCCGACGAAGGCGTCGCGCACCTGCGGGAAAAGTTGCACGTGCTGATGACCATCGACGTAGTCCGGCATCCGGCCGAACCGTTCGGCGAAGGCTTCAAGCTGCGCAGTGAGTTCGGTGGCGATGATGGCGCGGTCGTGGCGGCGCAGCAGGCTGCCGCGCAGCTTGCGGCCGAGCGGCAGGAAGATGCCGCCGTGCAGCGGGTGATAGTGCATGGTCAGCGGCGAGAACGGCGCAGTCAGCGTCGCATGCAGGCCGATCGCGCAATCGGCTTCCTCTGCCACTTGTTGCAGAGCCAGGACCTCTTCGCGATCGATCGCGGGGCCGACCATCATCACAGAGGTGGCGTTAAGGCGCCGGTTGCTGATCAGTTCGCGGATCGCGCGGTTGACGCCCGGACTGATGCCGTAGTCGTCGGCGCACAGCCATATCCGCCGCGGCGCAGTCGCGCTCATTCGGCAGCGGATTGTTCGGAGTGTGCGGCGCCCTCGCTCGGACCCGACTGCCGCACGCTGTGCTCGGCGACGAAGTAGATCGGCCGTGCCTTCAGCTCGGACAGGATCTTGCCGATGTACTCGCCGACGATGCCGATCATCAGCAGCTGCACGCCGCCGATCGTCATCATGCCGACCATCAGCGACGGATAGCCCGGCACCGATTTGCCGTTAGCCCAGGTCTCCCACAGGATCGACAGACCGAACAGGAACGCGCCGAGCGCCAGCAGGGCGCCGAGCAGGCTGGCGATCCGCAGCGGCGCGACAGAGAACGAGGTCAGGCCTTCGATCGACAGGCCGATCAGGCGGCCGGTGCTGAAGGTGCTGAAGCCGTGCGAGCGCGGCTCGGGTTCGTAGTCGACGCGGAACTGGCGAAAGCCGATCCAGCTCGCGAGGCCCTTGAAGAAACGGTTGCGCTCGGGAAGCTGCTTCAGCGCCGCCGCCGCGCGCGGCGACAGCAGGCGGAAGTCGCCGGCGTCCTCCGGAATCGGCTGCCGCGCGCCCCAATTGATCAGCGCGTAGAAGCCGCGCACCGCGGCGCGACGCAATCGCGGCTCGTTATCGCGATGCGCCTTGGCGGTGTAGACGACGTCGTAGCCGTCATCGACCCAGTGCGAGACCAGCTTCTCGGCGAGCTCCGGCGCGTGCTGGCCGTCGCCGTCCATGAACAGCACGGCGCCGCGGCGGGCGTGATCGAGGCCGGCCAGCAGCGCCGCCTCCTTGCCGAAATTGCGCGACAGCGACACCACCTGGACGTCGATGCCGTCGGCCGGAAGATTGCGGGCGATGCTCAGCGTGGCGTCGGCGCTGCCGTCGTCGACATAGACCACTTCGCAGACGAGGCCG
>NZ_JBMDXE010000258.1:0-2397 GCF_048594845.1 Rhodopseudomonas sp.
CGCTCTATCGAGACCCGCGCTCCGATATGCCGGTCACGCAATACAATCTCAAATGGGTCGAGCCTGCGGGCCTCGTGAAATTCGACTTCCTTGGCCTCAAGACCCTCACCACCATCCGCTATGCCGTCGAGATGGTGAAGCAGCGCGACATCCATGTCGACCTGCCGACGCTGCCGATCGACGACGCGCCGAGCTATCAGATGCTGGCGCGCGGCGATGTGGTCGGCGTGTTCCAGGTGGAAAGCGCGGGCATGCGGCGCGCGCTGGTCGACATGCGGCCGGACCGGTTCGAGGACATCATCGCGCTGGTGGCGCTGTATCGCCCCGGCCCGATGGCCAACATCCCGACCTATTGCGCCCGCAAGCACGGCGACGAGGAGCCGGAATATCTGCATCCGATGCTGGAGCCGATCCTCAAGGAGACGTTCGGCGTCATCATCTACCAAGAGCAGGTGATGCAGATCGCCCAGGTGATGGCCGGCTACTCGCTCGGCGACGCCGACCTGCTGCGCCGCGCCATGGGCAAGAAGATCCGCGCCGAGATGGACAAGCAGCGCGCGATCTTCGTCGAGGGCGCGGTCAAGAACGGCGTCGCCAAGGACGCCGCCGACACCATCTTCGACCTGCTGGCAAAGTTTGCCGACTACGGCTTCAACAAGAGCCACGCGGCCGCCTATGCGCTGGTGTCGTATCACACCGCCTACATGAAGGCGCATTACCCGGTCGAATTCCTGGCCGCGTCGATGACGCTGGAAATCAACAACACCGACAAGCTCTCGGAATTCCGCGCCGAAGCGCAGCGGCTCGGCATCAAGGTCGAGGCGCCGTCGGTCAACCGCTCGGGCGCGACCTTCGAAGTCGGCGAGAATACGATCTACTACGCACTCGCCGGCCTGAAGGGCGTCGGCATGCAGGCGGTGCAGCAGATCGTCGAAGCGCGCGGCGACAAGCCGTTCGCCTCGCTGTCCGATTTCGCGGCCCGTGTCAGCCCGCGTGCGATCAACAAGCGTGTGGTTGAATGTCTCGCCGCCGCCGGCGCGTTCGACTGCCTCGATCCAAACCGGGCCCGCGTGTTCGCCGCCGCCGATGCGATCATAGCCGCCTGTCAGCGGGCCAACGAGGCTGTCACCAGCGGCCAGAACGACATGTTCGGCAGTCTGCCGGACGCGCCGTCGATCGTGATGCCGCAGATCGAAGCCTGGCTGCCGTCGGAGCGCCTGCGCCGCGAATACGACGCGATCGGCTTCTTCCTGTCCGGCCATCCGCTCGACGACTACACCACGGCGCTGAAGCGGCTGCGGGTGCAGTCGTGGACGGATTTCTGCAAGGCGGTGAAGTCCGGGGCCACCGCCGGCAAGGTTGCCGCCACGGTGGTGTCGCGGATGGAGCGGCGCACCAAGACCGGAAACAAGATGGGCATTATGGGCCTGTCGGATCCGACCGGGCATTTCGAGGCGGTGCTGTTCTCGGAGGGGTTGGCGCAATATCGCGACGTGCTCGAGCCGGGCGCCGCGGTGCTGCTGCAGCTCGGGGCCGAGCTGCAGGGCGAGGACGTCCGCGCTCGCGTGCTGCACGCCGAGCCGCTCGATGCCGCTGCCGCCAAGGCGCAGAAGGGACTTCGCATCTTCCTGCGCGATACCAAGTTCCTCGATTCGGTTGCCAAGCGCCTTGAGGGCGCCGCGCCGTCGAGCCCGGCGCAGGGCCGCTCGGCGGGCGAGGGCGACGTCTCGCTGGTGCTGATGCTCGACCTCGAAACCGAGGTCGAAATGAAGCTGCCCGGACGCTACAAGGTCTCGCCGCAAATCGCCGGCGCCATCAAGGCGGTGTCCGGTGTCGTCGACGTGCAGGCGCTGTAAGCGACGACCCGGAGTGGTATCAGTCCCGAGCCGCACGCAGTGCAGCAGCGGCCTGCCTTGTTCACGTCGCGTTTTGTTCAAGTGACATTCAGATGAGCGCGCGCTGAACTAAGCGCGGTGGCGATCCGCAGGTGCGGATGGCGCTCATGCATCAGGTCACGATCATGCGTCTCACTCCGCTTCTGTCTCTGTTCTCCGCCTTTGTTGTTTTGCTGATCGCCGTCCCGGACGGCGCCTTCGCGCAGCAGCAGGAAAAGCGCATCGCACTGGTGATCGGCAACGCCGCCTACGCCAAGGCGCCGCTCTCGACCGCCGCCAATGACGGCGGCCTGATCGCCCAGACGCTGCAGGCCGCTGGCTTCGACGTCAGCGGCGCCCGCGACCTCGACGGCGACACGCTGCGCGGCGCCTTCCGCGACTTTATGAAGAAGGCCGAGGATTCTGGACCCGATACGGTCGCGGCGATCTACTTGGCCGGCTACGGAGTCCAGTACGCCGGCGAGAACTACTTCATCCCGGTCGACTCCCGAATATCTCGCGA
>NZ_JBMDXE010000259.1:0-5847 GCF_048594845.1 Rhodopseudomonas sp.
GCACACCGCGCACACCACCAATCCGGTGCCCGTTCTGCTGGTAGGTGATAACGGCCCGCTGAGCGACGGGCAGCTGTCCGATCTCGCGCCCACACTGCTCAAGCTGATGGGGCTGCCACAGCCGACCGAGATGACCGGCAAATCGCTGATCGGTTAGCACCGCGCGCGGCGATCTCCGCCGCCGCGTTTGATGCGCTCAGAGCTCGGCGAGCCCGAGCACGTCCATCATCGAATACAGGCCCGGCTTCTTGCCGTGCGCCCACATCGCCGCTTTCAGCGCCCCATGGGCGAAGATCATGCGGTCCTCGGCCCTGTGGCTGAGTTCGATGCGCTCATAGGGGCCGGCGAAGATCACGCTGTGATCGCCGGTCACGGTGCCGCCGCGCAGCGACGCGAAGCCGATGTCGCCGGTCTTGCGGGCGCCGGTGATGCCGTCACGGCCGCGCGCAGAATGCGTTTCCAGATCGACCTTGCGGCCGGCGGCCGCCGCCTCGCCGAGCAACAGCGCAGTGCCGGACGGCGCATCGATCTTGGCGCGGTGATGCATTTCGACGATCTCGATGTCGAAACTGTCGTCCAGCGACTGCGCCACGCGCTTCGCCAGCGCCGCCAGCAGATTGACGCCGAGGCTCATATTGCCGGACTTCACCACGATCGCCTGCTTGGTGACGCTCTGGATCACCGCATTGTCGGACGACGACAGCCCGGTGGTGCCGATCACATGGACGATGCCGCGCTGCGCCGCGATCGCCACATTGGCGAGCGTGGCGGCCGGCACGGTGAAGTCGAGGATGCCGTCGGCATTCGCCGAGAGCTTCCACAAATCGCCCGACAGCTGAACGCCGTTGGCCGGCAGGCCGGCGAGCACGCCGGCATCCTGGCCGAGCAACTCCGAGCCCGGCGCTTCCAGCGCGCCGGTCAGCACGACGCCTTTGGTCTCGCTGATCGCCCGCGTCAGGGCGCGGCCCATGCGGCCGCCGGCTCCGGCAACGATCAGACGCATCTCGGACATCGGCTCACGATCCTCTTTCTAGGCGCGGTATAGCGGCGCGATGACAACGCGGCAACTCACCGGACGGCGAAGCCGCACCGCGACCGGCGGTCAGCCAGGCTGCGGGCCGTCATAGCCCTCGATGATAATCAGGTCGCTCTCCGCGTAGGGAGCGCGAGCTTTGACCAACGCCTGATATTCCGGGGAATGAAAGCAGGCGAGTGCCGTGGCGTAGTCCTGGAATTCGATCACCACGTTGCGGCTGCGCGACGAGCCTTCGGCAGTCTCAAAGGATCCGCCGCGGACGAGGACCCGGGCGCCGAATTTGGCGAATACCGCGCCATTGTGAGCGACGTAGTCACGCTTGTAGGCGTCGAGGTCGTGCACATCGACCCGCGCCACCCAGTAGCCTTTGGCCATCGTTCTCTCCCGTCGTTATTTCGCAGCCGCGATCTCGGCGACGATCGCATCGGCCGCCTGCTTCGGGTCGGCTGCTTCCATCACCGGACGGCCGACCACCAGATAGCTGGCGCCGGCGGCGATCGCCTTGCCGGGCGTCATGATCCGTTTCTGATCACCGGCGGCCGCGCCGGCCGGCCGGATGCCTGGCGTCACCAGTGCCATGTCGGGGCCGATCAGGCCGCGCAGATGGCCGGCTTCCTCGGGCGAGCACACCAGGCCGTCGACGCCGATCGCCTGCGCCTGGCGGGCGCGTGCCTCGACCAGGTCGCGCACGCCGAGCGCGTAGCCGGCGTCGGTGAGATCGCGATCATCGTAGGAGGTGAGCACGGTGACGGCGAGGATTTTCAAGCCCGAGTTGCCGCGCGCCTCGACAGCGGCCCGCATCGTCTGCGGATAGGCGTGCACGGTGAGGAAGGTCGCCCCCAATGAGCTGAGGCTTTCCACGCCCCGCGCGACCGTGTTGCCGATGTCGTGCAGCTTGAGATCGACGAACACCTTCTTGCCGGCATCAACCAGCTTCGGCACCAGCGCGAGCCCGCCTGCATAGGCGAGCTGATAGCCGATCTTGTAGAAGCCAACGCTGTCGCCGAGCCGGGCGATCATCGCTTCGGCGGCCTCGACGCTCGGCACGTCGAGCGCGACGATCAGCCGGTCACGATCTGCGGGGTCGGCCTGCGCCATGTCGGTTACCTCATCATTTGCTGAGCGAAGTCGATCAATTGCCGGACCATCGCGTCCATCGCGGCGATATCGGCGGGAAGCTTCAGACGATCGCTCTCGTCATACGCCTGATGCGCGAAGGACAGCGTGAGTTGGTTGGGAATCACCGGCGCGCGGCAGCCGGACAGGATCAGCCGCAGCGCCGCAAGGCATCGCGCACCGCCGAGCTTGCCTTCGGACGCGGAGGCCAGCGCGAAGGCACGTTCACGGAAGACCTGTCCCTGTGTCTCGTGCGGATCCTCGACGCGCGTCACCCAGTCGATCGCGTTCTTGAGCAGTGCCGGCGGCGCCGAGTTGTATTCCGGCGTGACGATCAGCACGCCGTGATGCGAGCCGATCATCCGCTTCAGCTTCACCGCATTGGCCGGCACACCGGACTTCGCCTCGAGGTCGCCGTCGTAGATCGGCAGCGGATAGTCCCCGAGCGAGATCCGGGTGACGTCGACGTCGGCCTTGGCGAATTCATGCACGGCTGCAGCCGCCAGCCGCACATTGTGCGAGCCGGTGCGCAGCGAACCCGGAATGACGAGGATCTTCACCGCGGACATGACGCTGATCTCCTGACGGCCCACGCAGGCGCGACCGCGCTTTGTTTAACGGAGTTGAGCGGCGGGGAAACTGAAAATTCGGCGAGGAGAGCAGCGGCAGCAAATCGGGAAAGGCAGGAAGGTCTCAACCTTTCCGATAGACCCAGACCCGAGCCGGCGGGATGTTCATCCAGATCCGTTCCGACGCTTCGGTCGCAACGCCGGGGAGCGATTTGGGAATCGGAGGCGCCACCGAATAGGTGAACTGAACGAAGGGCGCGCCGGGCTCGAGCAGATTGAACGAATCCCGGATCAGCTTCATCCGGGTCAACATCGGCTTGGTGACGAGCGGAAGGCCGGACACCACCGCGGTCGCCGGATCTGGCAGGATCTGCCACAGCGTATCGCGCAGCCGGTAAGCGTCGCCTTGCACGATGGTGGCTTGCGGGTAGCGTTCGCGCAGCAGCGCGCAGAAGCTCGGATTGTATTCGACCAGAACCAGCCGCTTCTGATCGACACCATGCTCGACCAGCGCGTTCGTGATCGCGCCGGTCCCCGGTCCAAGTTCGATGACGGGCCCGTTCGAATCGATATCGACATACTGGGCCATAGTGCGGGCGAGCAGTTTGCCCGAAGGCATCACCGCGCCCATGTGCAGCGGCTTTTCGATCCAGGAACGAAGGAAGCGAACCTCGTCATCGAGAGGACGGGGCGGCTTCTTCAACGCACGAGCCGTGGACTGCAAAGCCATTCCGCTACCAAACCGGGAGGTATTTAGCCCAGTGTCAAATTATTGTTACATCACAACTATAGGGCACTTCCCAGCCGGTCAAGTTAGACGGTTAGGGAGTGCTTGCGCGGGAGCCGAAGAAGTCCTTGACCTTGGAGAAGAAACCCGCGGCCTCGGGTTGAGTTGCACCGGAAGACAATTTTTCGAATTCCGCCAGCAGCTCCTGCTGCTTCTTCGTGAGATTTTGCGGCGTTTCCACGGCAACCTGGACATACATATCGCCAATCTGGCGCGAGCGAAGCACGGGCATGCCTTTTCCCGCGATACGGAAACGTCGGCCCGTCTGCGTGCCCGAGGGGACCTTCACCTTGGTCTTGCCGCGCTCGATCGTCGGGACTTCGAACTCACCGCCGAGCGCCGCAGTCACCATCGAGATTGGCACGCGGCAGTGCAGGTCCGCGCCATCGCGCTGGAAGATGTCGTGCGGAGCCAGCGACAGGAAAATGTAGAGGTCGCCGGGAGGACCACCGCGGACCCCGGCCTCGCCTTCGCCGGCGAGACGGATGCGGGTGCCATCCTCGACGCCCTGCGGAATGTTGACCGAGAGATTGCGTTCTTTGGTGACACGGCCGGAGCCGCTGCAGGACGGGCAGGGATCCTCGATCGTTTGGCCGCGCCCCTGGCAGCTCGGGCAGGTACGCTCCAGCGTGAAGAAGCCCTGGGCCTGCCGCACGCGCCCGGCGCCGCCGCAAGTCGAGCAGGTCTTCGGCTTGGTGCCGGCCTTGGCGCCGGTGCCGGAGCAGGGATCGCAGGTCACCGAAACCGGAATCTCGATCTGCGCGGTCTTGCCCTTGTAGGCGTCCTCGAGGGTGATCTCCATGTTGTAGCGCAGATCGGCGCCGCGCTCGCGGCCGGTGCCGCGGCCACGCTGACCGGCCATGCCGAACAGGTCTTCGAAAATATCGGAGAACGATGACGCGAAGCCGGCGCCGAATCCCGCGCCGCCGCCCATGCCCTGCTCGAACGCGGCGTGGCCGTAGCGGTCGTAGGCGGCGCGCTTGTCGCCGTCCTTCAGCACCTCGTAGGCTTCGTTGATTTCCTTGAACTTGATCTCGCTGGAGGCGTCGCCCGGATTGCGATCCGGGTGCCACTTCATCGCCAACTTGCGGAATGCGCTCTTGAGCGTCGATTCGTCGGCGTTGCGCTCGACTTCAAGGGTTTCGTAGTAGCAACGCTTGGTCGTGGACATCCGTCAAACCTGCTCGAACTCGTTCGATCCCTACGGCAGCCTGCAGCTTCAGCCACAGCCTTGAAGCCTGCAGCTTTCATGCCGCGTCTGGCCCAACGAAAACAACCCCCACCTGATGATCGCAAAGGCGCGTTCGTCAGATGGGGGTCGGATTCTCCGTCAAGAAGCTGGATTAGGCCGACTTCTTGTTGTTCTTGTCGTCGTCCACCTCGGTGAACTCGGCGTCGACGACATCGTCCTTGGCCGCGTGCTTCGCGGCGTCGGATTCGGCCTGCTGCTTGTACATCGCCTCGCCGAGCTTCATCGAAGCCTGCGCCAGCGTGTTGCTCTTGGCCTTGATGGCCTCGGCATCGTCACCCTTCAGGGCTTCGCGCAGGTCGCCCAGCGCGTCCTCGATGGCGCGACGCTCGCTCTCCTCGACCTTCGAACCATGCTCGGCCAGCGCCTTCTCGGTGGAGTGCACCAGCGCGTCGGCGTGGTTCTTGGCATCGACCGCTTCGCGGCGGCGCTTGTCCTCGGCCGCATTGGCCTCGGCATCCTTGACCATCTTGTCGATGTCGGCGTCGGACAGACCGCCCGAAGCCTGGATGCGGATCTGCTGCTCCTTGCCGGTCGCCTTGTCCTTGGCCGAGACGTTGACGATGCCGTTGGCGTCGATGTCGAACGTCACCTCGATCTGCGGCATGCCGCGCGGGGCCGGCGGAATGCCCATCAGGTCGAACTGGCCGAGGATCTTGTTGTCGGCCGCCATTTCGCGCTCACCCTGGAAGACCCGGATGGTGACCGCGTTCTGATTGTCCTCCGCGGTCGAGAACACCTGGCTCTTCTTGGTCGGGATCGTGGTGTTGCGCTCGATGATCCGGGTGAACACGCCACCCAGCGTTTCGATGCCCAGCGACAGCGGGGTGACGTCGAGCAGCAGCACGTCCTTGACGTCGCCCTGCAGCACGCCGGCCTGGATCGCCGCGCCAATCGCCACGACTTCGTCCGGGTTGACGCCCTTGTGCGGCTCCTTGCCGAACAGCTGCTTCACCACTTCCTGAACCTTCGGCATGCGGGTCATGCCGCCGACCAGCACCACTTCCGAAATGTCGCTGGCCTTCAGGCCGGCGTCGGCGAGCGCCTTCTTCATCGGCTCGATCGTGCGCTGGATCAGGCTGTCGACGAG
>NZ_JBMDXE010000026.1:0-17424 GCF_048594845.1 Rhodopseudomonas sp.
CTGCTGTTCGGCCTGATCGCCGGTTACTTCCGCGATACCTGGATCGACAAGCTGGCCACCGGCATCGCCATCGCCGGCGTCTCGGTGCCGCATTACTGGCTCGGCATGGTGCTGGTGATCATCTTCTCGGTGCAGCTCAACTGGCTGCCCGCGGTCGGCGCCGGTCCCGGCGGCTCGGGGCACTGGGCGTGGGACTGGGCGCATCTGAAGTATCTGGTGCTGCCGGCGATCACCACCTCGGTGATTCCGATGGGCATCGTCACCCGCACGGTGCGGGCGCTGACCGGCGACATTCTCTCGCAGGACTTCGTCGAAGCGTTGCGCGCCAAAGGCCTGCGCGAGACGCAAGTCTTCCGCCATGTGCTGAAGAACGCCGCGCCGACCGCGCTGGCGGTGATGGGACTTCAGTTGGGTTATATGCTCGGCGGTTCGATCCTGATCGAGACGGTGTTCTCCTGGCCAGGTTCGGGGCTGCTGCTGAACTCCGCGATCTTCCAGCGCGACCTGCCGCTGCTGCAGGGCACGATCCTGGTGCTGGCGCTGTTCTTCGTGTTCCTCAATCTGGTGGTGGACATCGCGCAGGCCGCGATCGACCCGCGCATCAAACGCGCCTGAGCGGGGAGGATTCGATGACCACACTCACCGACACCGCCGTGCAGACCGCGCCCGCCGGCCCGTCGCGCGGCTATTGGGCGACGGTCGGCCGCCGGTTGCTGCGCGACAAGGTCAGCATCGCCTGCGCGCTGATCCTGCTCTTGATTTTGCTGTCGGCGCTGCTGGCGCCGTATCTGCATCTCGCCGATCCGTATCAGGGTTCGATGATCCGCCGGCTCAAGCCGATCGGCACGCCGAACTATCCGCTCGGCAGCGATGAGCTCGGTCGCGACATGCTGGCGCGGCTGATCTATGGCGGTCGGCTGTCGCTGCTCATCGGGATCCTGCCGGTGATCTTCGCCTTCGTGCTCGGCACCTCGCTCGGCCTCGTCGCCGGCTATGTCGGTGGCAAGGTCAACACTGCGATCATGCGCACCGTCGACGTGTTCTACGCCTTCCCCTCGGTGCTGCTGGCGATCGCCATCTCCGGCGCGCTCGGCGCCGGCATCACCAATTCGATCGTGTCGCTGACCGTGGTGTTCCTGCCGCAGATCACCCGCGTCGCCGAGAGCGTCACCACCGGCGTGCGCAATATGGATTTCGTCGAGGCGGCGCGCGCCTCCGGCGCCGGGCCGTTCACCATCATGCGGGTGCACATGCTCGGCAACGTGCTCGGGCCGATCTTCGTCTACGCCTCCGGACTGATCTCGGTGTCGATGATCCTCGCCGCCGGCCTGTCGTTCCTCGGTCTCGGCACCAAGCCGCCGGAGCCCGAGTGGGGCCTGATGCTGAACACGCTGCGCACCGCGATCTACGTCAATCCATGGGTAGCGGCGCTGCCCGGCGTGATGATTTTCGCGGTGTCGATCTGCTTCAACCTGCTGAGCGACGGCATGCGCAGCGCCATGGATATCAGGAGCTGACATGACCGAGATTGTGGATGTCCCGGATCGGCTCGAGCCGATCGAGGATCTCGGCGGCGCAGCGCAGCCGCTGCTGCACGTCAAGGGTCTGACCAAGCACTTCCCGGTGCGCGGCGGCCTGTTCGGCGCCGCCAAGACGGTGCGGGCGGTCGACGACGTGTCGTTCGCGATCGCCAAGGGCGAGACCGTCGGCATCGTCGGCGAGTCCGGCTGCGGCAAGTCGACGACGGCGCGGCTGTTGATGCATCTGATGCCGCGCAACGGCGGCGATATCATCTTCGACGGCCGCGCGGTCGGCCGCGAATTGTCGCTGCGCGAACTGCGCCGCGGCATGCAGATGGTGTTTCAGGACAGCTACGCGTCGCTGAACCCGCGCCTCACCATCGAGGAGTCGATCGCGTTCGGCCCCAAGGTGCACGGCATGGCGGACGCTACCGCGCGGGCGCTGGCGCGCGAGCTGCTCGGCAAGGTCGGACTGCGGCCCGAGACGTTTGCTAACAGGTATCCGCACGAAGTTTCCGGCGGCCAGCGCCAGCGCGTCAATATCGCCCGTGCGCTGGCGCTGTCGCCGCGACTGGTGATCCTGGACGAGGCGGTGTCGGCGCTCGACAAATCGGTCGAGGCGCAGGTGCTGAATCTCTTGGTCGACCTCAAGCGCGAGTTCGGCCTGACTTATCTGTTCATCAGCCACGACCTCAACGTGGTGCGCTACATCTCCGATCGCGTGCTGGTGATGTATCTCGGCGAAGTCGTCGAGCTCGGCCCGGTCGATCAGGTGTGGGATCAGCCGGCGCATCCCTACACGCGGGCGCTGCTGGCGGCGATGCCATCGTCCGACCCGGACAAGCGCACCGAAGTGCCGCCGATCACCGGCGATCCGCCGAACCCGATCGATCCCCCGGCCGGCTGCCGGTTCCACACCCGCTGCCCGTTCGCGGAGCCGCTGTGCGGGGCGACCGCGCCGAAGCTGACCACGCTGGACGCGAGCGGCCATCAGGCGGCATGCTTCATGGCGATTCCGGGCTCCGGCCACAGCCGCGCCCCAAGAGGAGAAACCGCCCAATGATCAAACCCGCCCCCGCCGTGATCAAGCCGATGGCGGAAATCGCCGGCCTGCCGGTTGACGACGACATCGCGGCGCGGATCGCCAATTCGATCGGCCCGGCGTTCGATGGTTTCGCGCCGATCGCCGGCACACTGCCGTTCGATCTCGAACCCGCCAGCTACGTCGCCGTGCAGAACGAGTCCGCCCGATGAGTTCGTCCGATCCGGCGTTGCTGACGCTGACCGAAGTCGCGGCCGCGCTCTCGACCAAGAAACTATCGTCGCGCGAGGTGACGCAAGCGTGTCTCGATCGCATCGCCAAGGCGCAGCCGAAGCTCAATGCCTTCATGTCGATCGAAGCTGATAGCGCGCTCGCTGCGGCTGATGCGGCCGACGCCGCGCTGGCGCGTGGCGAGGTCAAGGGCGTGCTGCACGGCGTGCCGCTGGCCCACAAGGACATGTACTACGAGGCTGGCCATGTCGTGACCTGCGGCTCGAAGATCCGCAAGGACTTCGTCGCGACCACGACCTCGACGGCGCTGCAGCGGCTGAAGGACCAGGGCACGGTCCGGCTCGGCTCGCTGCAGATGTCGGAATTCGCCTACGGCCCGACCGGCCACAACGCGCATTATGGCGCGGTCGGCAATCCGTGGGCGCCGGCGCATATCACCGGCGGCTCGTCGTCGGGCTCCGGCGCCGCGGTGGCGGCGCGGCTGACCTTTGCGGCGCTCGGCTCTGACACCGGCGGCTCGATCCGGATGCCGGCGCATTTCTGCGGCGTCACCGGGCTTAAGACTACGGTTGGGCTGATCAGCCGTGCCGGCGCAATGCCGCTGTCGCAGTCGCTCGACACCGTCGGGCCGTTGGCCCAGACCGCCGAGGACTGCGCGCTGCTCACCGGGCTGATGGCCGGCGTCGATCCGGCAGATCCGACCACGTCGACACGCGCGGTGCCGGACTATCTGGCGGCGACGCGCGGCTCGCTGCAGGGCATGACGATCGGCATTCCGAACGCGTTCTATGTCGAGGATCTCGACGCCGACGTCGCGCGCGTGCTCGACGAGACCAAGACGACGCTGGCGCGCGAGGGGGCGCGTGTCGTCGAGGTGAAGCTGCCTGAGCAGCGCCAGCTCACTGCGGCGAGCCAACTTGTGCTCGCTGTCGAGGCCGCGGGCTTTCATGCGCAGTGGATGCGCGAGCGGCCGCAGGATTACGGCCCGCAGGTGCTGATGCGGCTGCAGAACGCGCTCGGCGTGCCGGCGCTGAGCTATCTGGAAGCGATGCGCTGGCGCGGCGTGGCGCTGGCCGAGTTCGTCGCGGCGATTGCCGGCGTCGACGCCGTGCTGGCGCCGGTGTCGCCGGTGCCGGCGCCGACGATTGCTGAAAGCGACGTCGGCAACAGCCTCAATGCCGAGGCGGTGATCCAGCGGCTGACGCGCTTCACACGGCCGATCAACTACCTGGGCCTGCCGTCGCTCGCGCTGCCATGCGGCTTTGCGGCGAGCGGCTTGCCGATCGGGCTGCAACTATTCGGCCGCGCCTTCGACGAGGCGACGCTGCTGCGCATCGGCGCGGCCTGGCAGCGCGCCACCGACTTCCACAAACGAGCGCCGGAGCTGGTATGAGCAATCTGGTCGAGGTCCGCGATCTCAACATCCGCTTCGGCGGCGATCGCACCGTGCACGCGGTCAACAATCTCAGCCTGACGCTGGGCGAAGGCGAGGTGCTGGGGCTGCTCGGCGAATCCGGCTCGGGCAAGAGCGTGACGCTGCGCGCGCTGATGCGGCTGCTGCCGAAGAAGCGCACCACGATCACCGGCAAGGTCGAGGTGATGGGCCGCGACGTGCTGGCGATGGACGACGACGCGCTGTCGAATTTCCGCGGCCAGGCGGTGTCGATGATCTTCCAGGAGCCGGCGCTGGCGCTCGATCCGGTCGACACCATCGGCCAGCAGATCGCCGAGACGGTGATGCGGCACGAGGGCAAGAGCCAGCGCGACGCGATGGCGCGCGCGCTCGAGATGCTCGAAGTGGTGCGCATCCCTTCGGCCAAGCGGCGGCTGGAGGCCTATCCGCACGAGATGAGCGGCGGCATGCGGCAGCGCGCGATGATCGCGCTGGCGCTTGCCTGCCGGCCGAAGATTTTGCTGGCCGACGAGCCGACCACCGCGCTCGATGCCACCGTGCAAATCCAGATCCTGCTGCTGCTACGCGAATTGCAGCGCGAGTTCGGCATGTCGGTGATCTTCGTGACGCACGACATCGGCGTGGCGATCGAGATCTGCGACCGCGTCGCCGTGATGTATGCCGGGCAGATCATCGAGCAGGGCAATCTCAGCCAGATTGTACGGACGCCGCTGCATCCCTATGCGCAGGGCCTGCTCGCCTCCACGGTCCACGGCGCCAAGCGCGGCGCCCGGCTGGAGACGATCCCCGGCGCGCCGCCGTCGCTCGACAAGGCCCCGACCACGTGCTCGTTCGCGCCACGCTGCGCGCATGCGCAGCCTCGCTGCACCGAGGGGCTGCCGCCCGACGTGCAGGTCGGACCCGGCCGGACGGCACGGTGTATTCTGGTCGAGCCGGCGCTGGCGACGGCGTGAGATAGGCCTCCTACTCGGACAGATGTCGGCTCGCATCACTCTTCTATCCACCCGCACGACGTCATCCTGAGGTGCGAGCGCAGCGAGCCTCGAAGGATGCGGCCACGTGTGCTGCGGCCCATCCTTCGAGGCCCGCTGCACCGCGCTGGCGCGCGGCGCAACGGGCGCCTCAGGATGACGCTGAGCGCGTGGAGAGCGCGGGTGTCAACATAGTCCGCCTCAGCGACCAATGCCGCGGCTGGCTTCGATCAGCTTCACTGAAACTTGTAACGCGAGATTGGTCGGCGTCGGGACGCCGAGCTCCGCGCCGCGGCGCGCCACAAAGCCGTTGAGGAAGTCGATCTCGCCGGGCTTGCCGCGGGCGAGGTCCTGCGCGGTCGAGGATTTCTGGCTCGGCATCATGCCGGGCAACGCCAGCACTTTGTCGTGCAGATCGTCCGGAATGCTGACGCCGGCGGCGTGGGCCACCGCGATGCATTCGGCGACCACATTGTTCACCACCTCGCGGGTGCCGTCGATCTGCATCAGCGGGCCGTACGGCATGTCGGCGATCGCCGACAGCGCGTTGTAGGCGCAGTTCAGGATCAGCTTCGACCACAGCGCCTGATCGATGTCCGGCACGACAGTCGTTGGGATGTTGGCGGCGGTGAGCGTGGCGGCGATCGCATCGCTCTGCGGCGAGGTACCGATCAGCAGGTCGCCGCGGCCGTGATGCAGCACGTGACCGGGGCCGGCCATTTCGGTGCCGACATAGACCACGGCGCCGATCGCCGGGCGGCCGATCGGGCCCGACAGCCTCTGCGGATTGTCGACGCCGTTCTGCAGGCTGAGCACCGCGCTGTCGGCCTTCAAACGCGGCGCTAGCGCGGCGCCGGCCGCTTCGGTGTCGGCGGATTTGACGCAGACCAGCACCAGATCCGGTGGCTCGATCGCGTTCACGTCGATCGCGGCCTTTAGCGGAATGAATCTCTTGCCGGCCTTGGTCTCCAGCAGCAGGCCTTTTGCGTTGATCGCCTCGACATGGTTCGGCCGGCCGATCAGCGTCACGTCGTGGCCGGCCTCGGCCAGCAGCCCGCCGAAATAGCACCCGACGGCGCCCGCGCCCATCACCACGACTTTCATGCACTGATCCTCCTGCCTGTTGTCGGGGAACGGTTCTGGCGCGCCCGGCCGCCGGCGGCAACCCGCCGTCCGTGCAGGCGACCATTTGCGCATTGCAGGGGCGAACCATTGCGCAACCAATGCTTCTTATCATCGGCGTTCACCGACAGAGGATCACCGCGTGCATATCGATCTGAACCCGAAACTGGATTTCCGCGACGTGCTGATCCGGCCCAAGCGCTCGGTGCTGTCGTCGCGGTTCGAGGCCGACATCAGCCGCACGCTCGGCTTCCGCCACGCCCGCCGCGAATGGACCGGCTTTCCGCTGATCGCGTCCAACATGGATACGATCGGCACGATCGAGATGGCGGAGGCGTTCCGGCCGTTCGGCGCGCTGGTCGCGCTGCATAAATTCTACGATCCGGAGCGGCTGGCGAGCTATCTCGACAAGTACGAAGATCCGAACGTCTTCCTCACCGTCGGCACCGGCGCGGCCGACTGGGAGCGGCTCGCCGCGGTGAAGCAGCAGACCAAAGTGCCGATGATCAACATCGACGTCGCCAACGGCTATACCGAGGCGTTCGTTCGCGCGGTGTCGAAGCTGCGCGACGAGAACCCGGACGCGATCATCATGGCCGGCACGGTGGTGACGGCGGAGATGACCGAGGCGCTGGTGATCGCCGGCGCCGATATCGTCCGCGTCGGCATCGGCTCCGGCTCGGTGTGTACCACGCGCGATCTCACCGGCGTCGGCTATCCGCAGCTCTCGGCGGTGATCGAATGCGCCGATGCCGCGCACGGCCTCAAGGGCCACGTCTGCTCCGACGGCGGCTGCACCGTGCCGGGCGATCTCGCCAAGGCCTATGGCGGCGGCGCCGATTTCGTGATGTTGGGCGGCATGCTGGCCGGGCACGATGAATGCGGCGGCGAGCTGACATATGCCGAGCGGGACGGGAGCAAGGTGCCGACCGGCATGGTGTTCTACGGCATGTCGTCGGCAACCGCGATGAACAAGTATCACGGCGGCGTCGCCGATTATCGTGCGGCCGAAGGCAAGACCGTCGAGGTGCCGTATCGCGGCGAGGTGAGGGCGACGGTGGAAACGATTGCCGGCGGGCTGCGCTCCGCGATGACCTATATGGGCGCCGAGCGCCTGAAGGAGATCCCGAAGCGGACGACCTTCATCCTAGTGAACGCCCAGCGCAACACCGTGTTCGATCGCTGAGTCATCACGCCTTCTGCCGTCTCTCGGAATTCGCCTGACGCGGATCTGGGTTGTGCTTGCCAGCACGGCCCGGGATGGCATTGTGCGCCGGCGCGCCGCGGCGCGCGGGAAACGCACCAGACAAAAGCCAACCAAGAGCCAGCCATGGACTTCGCCCTCACCGACCAGCAGGAAGCCATCCGCGACGCGATCGCCAAGATCTGCACCGGCTTCGACGACGCCTATTGGCTGAAGAAGGATCGCGAGGGCGGCTTCCCGCACGACTTCCACAAGGCGCTGGCCGATGCCGGCTGGCTCGGCATTTGCGTGCCGGAAGCCTATGGCGGCTCGGGCCTCGGCATCACCGAAGCCAGCATCATGATGCGGACGATCTCCGAGTCCGGTGCCGGCATGTCGGGCGCCTCGGCGGTGCATATCAACGTGTTCGGGCTCAACCCGGTGGTGGTGTTCGGCACCGAAGAGCAGCGCCGGCGCATGCTGCCGCCGATGGTCGAAGGCCGCGAGAAAGCCTGCTTCGCGGTGACCGAGCCGAACACCGGGCTGAACACCACGCAGCTCAAGACCCGCGCGGTGCGCAAGGGCGACCGCTACGTCGTCAACGGCCAGAAGGTGTGGATCTCGACCGCGCAGGTCGCGCACAAGATCCTGCTGCTGGCCCGCACGACGCCGCTCGAAGAGGTCAAGTCACCGACCCACGGCCTCAGCCTGTTCTACGCGGACTTCGATCGCACCAAGATCAAGGTGCACGAGATCGAGAAGATGGGCCGCAAGATCGTCGACTCGAACGAATTGTTCTTCGAGGATTTCGAGATCGCGGTCGAGGACCGGATCGGCGAGGAGGGCAAGGGCTTCCACTACATCCTCGAAGGCATGAACCCCGAGCGCATCCTGATCGCCGCCGAAGCGGTCGGGCTCGGCCAGCTCGCGCTGACGCGAGCGGCGGAGTACGCGAAGTCGCGCATCGTCTTCAATCGGCCGATCGGCCAGAACCAGGCGATCCAGCATCCGCTGGCGAAAAACTGGGTCGAGCTCGAAGCCGCCTGGCTGATGGTGATGTCGGCGGCGTGGCAATACGACAAGGGCATGCCGTGCGGCGCTGCCGCTAATGCGGCGAAGTATCTGGCGGGCGAGGCCGGCTTCTCAGCCTGCGAGCAGGCGGTGATGACCCATGGCGGCTTCGGCTACGCCAAGGAGTATCACGTCGAGCGCTATTTGCGCGAAGTGATGATCCCGCGCATCGCCCCGGTCAGCCCGCAACTCGCGCTGAGCTTCATCGCCGAGAAGGTGCTGGGGCTGGCCAAGTCGTACTGATCGACCGAGGCCAGGCCGTCCCGGATCTCGACAACGATCTTGCCGACGACGCGGCTCTCGAGCGACGCCGTCGGCTCGATTTTCGCGACGCTGGTGCCTGCTCGACGAAGGCGGCCGCGCGCGCCTCGATGTCCTTCTGGTCCTTGGAACTTTCGAATTCCATCTGTGATCTTCCGCCATGCGAGGCGGTCGACAGTAGATAGAAGCCACGACAGCCGACATGGCGTCGCCGGTCGATCCGATTGGCCGTTTGGATCAGGCTGCGTGCAGTGTGTAGAAGCGCGCGGATCAGCCGGCGTGGACGTTGACCGCGTGCTGCGTCGTGGCGTTGCTGCGGCGGATCGCGGAGGTGAAGGGCGAGGCCTGCGGGTCGCTGCCGCGCCATTCGCGTCGCCAGGCGTTCGGAGTCGTGCCGGTGTGGCGGCGGAACAGCCGCGACAGGTGCGCCTGATCGCTCAGCCCGCAGGCGAGCGCGATCTCGGACAGCGTCATGTCGCTGGTCTGCATCAGGGTCTTGGCGCGCTCGATGCGGCGCTCGATCAGGAAGTGGCGCGGCGCAACGCCGACGCTCTGGTGAAACGCGCGTGCGAAGTGTCCGGGGCTCAGTCCCGTCAGCCGGGCGAGATCGCGGACGCGAAGATTGCCGCCTAGGCGACGCTCGACATGCAGCAGGACGCGATTGAGCTTCCATCGCGCCAGACCGGGGCCGGCGCTTCGCTGCGGGCTGTCACCGGCCGGCGCGTGCCGCGCCTGGACTTCCCGCAGCAGCATCGCCGCCCGGGCGATGCAGGCTCTCGCCACGATCGGATTGCCTCCGACCGCAGCCGATGCCTCTTCGAGGAATTCAGCGATTGATACGAAGGGGTCGGCCATCGTCTCCCCCGAGGTGATGTCTGCTGGCCGCTCCATTGCGCCTGGGCCTTCCATTCGCCGCCATCGCCGCGTCGGCAGTGGCTTCTTGTCGTGGTGCATCGAACAGGGAGATGCGCCATCAGGAAAGTTGCACGAACGTGCCAGCAATAGCCTGCGATGGTATCTGCGCCATCACACCAAGGTTTAACGGCGCACGGAAAACGCAGCGAGATCCCGCGATCCGACGACGCCGCGCAGTGTCGGCGAGCGGCAGATCGCAATCAGACCCGCGATATGAGGAACGACGGCGGCGTAAAACCATCGTATGACTTATCGCCCGCAGAGCGCTGTCCCAATGTTTCGAGACGTGGGCCCGCACTGCATCACTCTTGAGGATGGCAGCATTGACCATCGGCAAGATCGTAGCGGTGATCGACGACGACGAGAACGTCCGCATCGCCGTCGTGGCGCTGGTGCGATCGCTCGGCTACCAGGCCCGCGGCTTCTCCTCGGCGCTGGATTATCTCGCATCGGAACTGTGCGGCTCCGCGGACTGCCTGATCACCGATGTGCAGATGCCCAGGCTCAGCGGCCTCGATCTGCACGCGCGGCTCGTTGCTGAGCGCCGCGCCTGCCCGGTGGTCTTCATCACCGCATTCCCTGAAGCGCGCGCCGAGGCGCGTGCCAAAGCGTTCGGGGCTATCGGATTCCTGAGCAAGCCGTTCGACGCGCAAGTGATGGTCCAGTGTATCGAGCAGGCGCTGGGGCCATCGCCGCGTACTTGCTGAGCCTTTGGCCGCGCAGACGGGGCTTTGGCCGAACGGTCAGGCGGTCTGTCCTTCGATCGAAGGCGTTGCGGCGACGGGGCTGTCCTTGCGGAACAGTGCGTACAGCGCCGGCAGCACCAGCAGCGTCAGGATGGTCGAGGAGATGATGCCGCCGATCACCACGGTGGCGAGCGGCCGCTGCACCTCGGCGCCGGCACCGGTGGCGATCGCCATCGACACGAAGCCGAGCGAGGCGACCAGCGCCGTCATCAGCACCGGCCGCAGCCGCGTTACCGCGCCCTCGCGCACCGCGTCGAGCATCGGCTTGCCTTCACTGCGCAGCCGTTCGATGAAGGCGATGATGACCAGGCCGTTCAGCACCGCGACGCCGGACAGCGCGATGAAGCCGACGCCGGCGCTGATCGACAGCGGAATGCCGCGCAGCAGCAGCGCCGCGACGCCGCCGGTCAACGCCAGCGGCACGCCGCTGAACACCAGCAGCGCATCCGCCACCGAGTTCAGGCTCATGAACAGCAGCAGGAACACCAGCAGCAGCGCCACCGGCACCACGATGGTGAGCCGCTTGCTCGCCGACACCAACCGCTCGAACTGGCCGCCCCAGCCGATCCAGTAGCCGGCCGGCAGCGTAACCTTTTCGGCGACGGCTTGCTGCGCCTGCGCCACGAACGAGCCGAGATCGCGCTCGCGCACGTTGGTCGTCACCACGATGCGACGCTTGCCGTTCTCGCGGCTGATCTGGTTCGGGCCCGGTGCTGCCTCGACGGTGGCGACGGCCGAGAGCGGAATGTGCCGCATCTGCAGTGCCTGCGATCCGATCGCCGCTTTGGTCAGCCCCGTGGTCTGCTCCTCAGCCGGCGGCAGCGGAATCGGAATGGCGCGGATCGCCTCCGGACTGACGCGCAGCCGCTCCGGCAGCCGCAGCACGATGTCGAAGCGGCGGTCGCCCTCGAACAGCTTGCCGACGCTCTTGCCGCCGATCGCCATCTCGACGATGCCCTGCACGTCGGCGACGCTGAGGCCATAGCGCGACAGCGCCGGGCGATCGAGCCGGACGGTGAGGATCGGCAGGCCGGCGACCTGCTCGGTCTTGACGTCGGTGGCACCGGGTATGCTCTGGATGACGCTCTGCACCTGCTTGGCGGCGTTCTGCAGGATATCGAGATCGTCTCCGAAGATCTTGACGCCGACGTCGCTGCGCACGCCGGAGACCAGCTCGTTGACGCGGAGCTGGATCGGCTGGGAGATCTCGTAGTTGCTGCCGGGGATGTCCTCGGCGGCCCTTTCGATCTCCTCGACCAGTTCGGCCTTGGTCTTCGAGGGATCGGGCCATTCGGCGCGCGGCTTCAGCATGATGTAGCCGTCGGACATCGACGGCGCCATCGGGTCGGTGGCGACTTCGGCGGTGCCGGTGCGGGTGAAGAAGTCCTTCACCTCGGGGATCTGCCGCACACGCTTTTCCAGCGCCATCTGCAGTGCCAGCGACTGCGTCAGGCTGGTGCCGGGAATCCGGATGGCGGCGAGGGCGACGTCCCCCTCGTCGAGACTCGGGATGAACTCGCCGCCCATCCGCGTCGCCGCAATGCCGCTCGCCAGTGTGATGGCGATCGCAGCGACCACCACGGTCTTGCGATAAACGATCGCGCGCGTCAGCAGCGGCAGATAGATCCGCTTGGCGCCACGCATCACGATGTTCTCCGTCTCCGACACCTTGCCGGAGACGAAGATCGCGACCGCGGCCGGCACGAAGGTGATCGAGAACAGCGCCGCGGCGCCGAGCGCCATCAGCACGGTCAGCGCCATCGGGGTGAACATCTTGCCCTCGACGCCGGTCAGCGTCAGCACCGGCAGGTACACCACCGCGATGATCAGCGTGCCGAACAGGCTCGGCTTGATCACCTCGCTGGCACCGGCCAGGATCGTCTGCATCCGTTCCTCGAGGCTGAGCAGCCGGCCTTTGTCATGCTGCGCGGCGGCGAGCAGCCGCAGGCAGTTCTCGACGATGATCACCGCGCCGTCGATGATGATGCCGAAATCGATCGCGCCGAGACTCATCAGGTTGGCCGACACGCGTGTCTCGACCATGCCGGTGATTGTCATCGCCATCGACAGCGGAATAATGCAGGCGGTGATCAGCGCGGCGCGGATGTTGCCGAGGATCAGGAACAGCACGACCACGACCAGCGTGGCGCCCTCCAAGAGGTTGCTTTCCACCGTCCTGATGGTGGCCTCGACCAGATGGGTGCGATCGTAGACGGTGCGGGCGATCACGCCCTCGGGCAGCGAATTGGCGATGTCCTGCAGTTTGGCGGCGACGCGCTGGGAAACGGTCCGACTATTCTCGCCGATCAGCAGCATCGCGGTGCCGAGCACGGTCTCCTCGCCGTTCAGCGTCGCGGCACCGGTGCGTAGCTCGGTCCCTTCGACCACCTGGGCGACATCCTTGATCCGCACCGGAATCCCGCCGCGCGAGCCGACCACGATGGCTTCGATCTCGCCGCTGGTCCCGACTTGGCCGGGCGCGCGCACCAAGTACTGCTCGCCGTTGCGCTCGATATAGCCGGCACCGACATTGGCGTTGTTGGCGGCAAGCGCTGTCATGAGATCGCGAAAGCCGAGCCGGTAGGCGATCAGCTTCCCCGGATCGGGCAGCACGTGGAATTGCCGCTGATAGCCGCCGATGCTGTTGATCTCGATCACGCCCGGCACGTTGCGCAGCTGCGGCTTGATGATCCAATCCTGCACGGTGCGCAGATCACTCGGCGTGTAACGCTTGCCATCGGCATTGGTGGCGCCCGGCTTGGCCTCGACCGTGTACATGTAAATCTCGCCGAGGCCGGTGGAGATCGGCCCCATCGCGACGTCGACGCCGGCGGGCAACTGATCGCGCACCTGCTGGATACGTTCGTTGACCAGTTGCCGGGCGAAGTAGATGTCGGTGCCGTCCTCGAACACGATGGTGACCTGGCTCAGCCCGTAGCGCGACAGCGAGCGCGTGTAGGACAGCTTCGGCAGTCCGCCCATCGCGGTCTCGACCGGGAAGGTGATGCGCTGCTCGGTCTCAAGCGGCGAGTAGCCCGGCGCCTGGGTGTTGATCTGCACCTGCACATTGGTGATGTCCGGCACCGCATCGATCGGCAGCCGGGTGAAATTCCATGCGCCGAAGGCCGCAAGCCCGAGCGCGGCGATCAGCACCAGCCAGCGCTGGCGGATCGAGAAAGCGAGGATGCGTTCAATGACCATGTTCGGCCTCTCCCTTGCCCATCTCGGCTTTCACCACGAATGAGTTCTCGGCGACGTAGCGTTCTCCCGCCGTGAGCCCGGCCTTGATTTCCACGAACCGCGCATCCTGCTCGCCGACCACCACCGGCCGCGCCTCGAGCGCGTCGTCGGCTTCGCGCACGAACACCACGGTCTTGTTCTCCAGCGTCTGGATCGCGCCGGCCCGCACCGCGACGGGAACGTCGCGCTTGGCGAGCACCAAGCGGGCAGTGACGAACAAGCCCGGCCGCAGCCGCCCGTCCGTATTTGGCAGTACGACGCGTGCCAGCGCAGTTTGCGTATCGAGCGCGCCGATCGGCGCGAGATAGTCGATGCGGCCCTTTATCTCGCCACGGACGTCGTCGGGATCGATCAGCACCTCGTCACCGATGCGGACGCGCTGGATGTCCTGCCGATAGACCGACAGGTCGACCCAGATCGTCGACAGGTCCGCCACGACGAAGGCCGGCTTCTGCTCGGAGGCGTATTCGCCCAGTGAGATCTGACGGTCGATCACCGTGCCGGCCAGTGGCGACTTGAGTTCGTAGCTGGTCAGGCTCTGGTTGCTTTCGATCGACGCCATCGGCTCGTCCTTGGTCACGGGATCACCGATCCGTTTTCGGATGGTGCGGACCAGGCCCGGAAACCGCGGCGTCACTTGAACCAGGGTCTCCTGGTTGGCGCGCAGGATGCCGTTCAGCGCCAGCGAGTCGCTCAGCGTCGCCGGGCCGGCCTCGGCGAACACCGCCCCGGCCGCGCCGAGCTTGACTTCGCTGATCAGGATGCGGTCGGCGCCGTGTTCGTCCGGCTCGGCGTGGCCGCCGGCTTTCTTCTCGCCCTCGGCGGCTTTGCCGTGGGCGTGTTCGGTCAGTGAGCCGTGCTCGTCCGGCGCCAGATAGTGCGTGCCGAGCGCGCCCGCGGCGGCGGCCAGAATGATCGCGATGACCGTTGCGGTCCTGTTCATCGTGCGCTCCCCCGCGCCAGTGAAAACGGATTGCCGACCAGCCCCTCGATGGTGGCGACGGCGACATGGAAGTTCTGTTGCGCTTCCTGCTCGCGTAGCTGCGCCTGGGCGACGCTGGCCTGCGCGTCGAGCACTTCGAGGAGCGAGAAGCGGCCCTGGCCGTAGCCCTCGGCGATCGCCGCGGCGGCGTCGCGTGCCTTCGGGATCGCGACCTCGCGCAGCACCTTGAGTTCGGCGAGCGCGCCTTGCAGCGAATCGTAGGCACGGCCGGCCAGCACGATCAGCGTGTTGCGATTGGCGGCGCGCTCGGCGGCGGTCTTCGCCAGGCTCTCTTGCGCCGACAGGATGTTGCCCTGGTTCTGGTCGAACACCGGGATCGGCACCGAGATCGACAGCCGGACGGCGTCGTCGTTGGTTTCGTTGTAGTGACGCCAGCCGGCGCTGACACGGACGTCCGGATAGGGCTTCAGCCGCGCCAGCAGCAGCTCGGCGTTGCGCTGCGCATACACCGCGGTCCAGCGCATCAGCTGCGGATTGGCGTCGATCGCCTGGACCACGGACTGGAAGCTCGGTGGCCGGCCGATCGCCTCGAGCCGGCCGGAGACGGTCGAGAATCTCGGCGCAGTGTCGCCCATCAGCACCGCGAGTTCGCGGCGTGCGCTCGCCAGCGCGGCGCGCACGCGTTCGCGGTCCGCTTTCACCAGCGCCGAGGCGACTTCGGCGCGACCTGTCTCGGCCGGGGACGAGGCACCGGCATCGACCCGCCGTTGCAGCAGCGGCGTGAGTTTATCGATCGCCTCGACCTGCTGATCGAGAATGCGGATGCGCTGCTGTAGCCCGAGCACGCTGACGAAGGCGATCGCCGTCTCGGACAGGATCTCCAGCCGCACCGCGCGGCGCTGGATCGCTGCGACTTCGATGCCGGCCTGACCGACCGCGATGCGCGCGTCTCGCTTGCCGAACAGTTCGAACATCTGGCTGATCTGCAGCGTCGACTCGGCTGATCGCGTGCCGCGATAGGCGCCGCTGCCGACCGCGTTGTCGAGCTCGTACGACACTTCGGGATTGAGCAGCGTGCCGGCCTGGATGCGCTGGCCGGTGGCGATGCCGATGTCGCGCTCGGCGGCGGTCAGCCGCGGACTTGCGGCGAGCGCGCGCTGCAGCGCGGACTTCATGGTGAGTGATTGTGCATGCGACACGCCGCTCAGCACGGGGCTGAGCAGCAATGCCAACGCGCACGCGAGACGCGTGGCGGACCTGACAAGCATGGATAAAACCTGATCGACGGCAGAGCTTGGGCGCGGATGCGCCCGGCGATGGCGGTCAGGTCAGGGTTTTTGGCGGCGGCGGATCGAGCCCGTAATCGCGATCGATCAGCACCGCGGTGGCATGGCTCAGCAGCGTCGCACTCAGCGTCGTCGCCACCGGCGCGGGGACGGGCGAAGCCGGCACCGACACCGAGAAGCAGCTATGACAATGATGCCCGGCGAGCGCGCCGCCGTCATCGTGCGATGCGCCGTCATGCGAAACCGAGGCGATCTGCACGTCGCCGCCGCTGCGGGCGAAGTCGAGATCGCAGGCATTATGCAGCAGGCCCGACAGCAAATACGCTGTCGCCACAAGCACGACAACGAGCGCACGAAACGTGCGCGCGAAGCGACTGGGGACTGTCGGCTGCAAGTCGGTCAAGATCGTACTCGTTTGGCGTCGGCGTCAGGTAGCACGCATGCGGCGGCGGCGTCGAGCCGCAATAGTATTACGCAGGTCCGGTGAGGTCCGACGCGCCGCGCGCGTGGAAAAACAGTTCGACCAGCCGGCCTTTCTTGCCGGCGAGCGCGAAGATGCATTCCGGCACTTCGGCGCCGAGTTCCGTCACCGGAAGCTTGCTGATGCCGTCGGCGCGGCTCGATCCATGTTCCCACATGAAGCCGATGCCGAGATCGTTGGCGACGGCTTCGAGCATGCCCTCGCGGGTGTTGACGATCAGCGACGGCTTCGGCCGCAGCCCGGCGTCGCGGAAAGCGCGATCGACGGTGCGCTGCGTCGACGAGTCGCGCGGGCGGAACACCAGAGGGAAACTCATCAGCTCGGCGAGCGACACCTGGGTGCGATCGTGCAGCGGATGCGTCGGGTGACAGAGCGCCACCACGCGCTGCGTCAGGCAGATCTCGCGGCGAAACCGCGTGTCCTCCGGCACTTCGGGGAGCACGCCGATATCGACGCGCTGCTCGACCACCGAGGCCACGATGTTGGACCAGCTGCCGATTTCGATCGCGACCTGCACCTTGGGATAGAGCCGCTTGAACGCCGCCACCAGCGCCATGCCGGGCATCGAATTGCCGAGGCCGACGCGCAGTTCGCCGCCGGCCGGCTCGCCGCGCTGCTGCAGGATCGACAGCGCGTCGGCCTCGACCGCCTGCATCTTGCTGATCGCGCCGTAAAGCTGCCGGCACAGCGAGGTCGGGATCAGGCTGGCGCCGCTGCGTTCGAACAATGCGACGCGAAACTCGCCCTCGAGGTCGCGCACCAGCTGGGCGATCGCCGATTGCGACACGCCGATGCGGCGCGCCGCCGCGGCGAACGAGCCGGTCTCGTACACGGCGTTGACCGCCCGCATCCGCGCCGCCGTCAGCGCCATGTTGTGCCGCACCCCAAGGAAAACCTGCGCGGACCATAAGCAGAGCTGTTGACTGTTATGTGACCGTCAGACGCCGGCTTTAGCCACGCTGCGTATGGATCGCAGGTGAGGAGCAGGCGGCATGGCG
>NZ_JBMDXE010000260.1:0-28212 GCF_048594845.1 Rhodopseudomonas sp.
TCCATCGTTCAGCGAACGCAAGAAATGTCGCTTCGACTAATTTGTCGAGGTGAACACGGCGTCTGGCGGTTTACACAAAACCTCGTAGTAGTACGTAGTTCATGTCGTCGCAGGGGGGGAGGGCTGTCATCCTGAGCACAGAGAGGCGTGCGACGAAAACCCGGCGGTATTATCAAGATAATAAATGTCGCCACGTCGCTGTGTATGAATTTGCGATTTATTTTATGTCGATCGATTTATATTTATCGTCGAATTTAAATTGATATCAATCGCAAAAAGTCGCTGTGAATTAGGTGTTTCTCGCGCCGTCAACGTCGACGCTCCGCCTGATTCAATCGATCTTGTTCATCTTCCCCGTGATTTGTTCATGTTCGAAATCACCGTCGATACGTGGCGCGAACCTTGCGACGTCGGCGCCATTCTTCGAGCAAAATTCTAATGCATCTACTGAATAGGAGCGTTCGCGATGACGCGAATGGACTCGACTTTTTTGGAAGTTTACGCAAGCATCATACGCGCTGAGCAACTCGCCGCACTCTGGGCTCGCGCTGGAGCTTAGTCGTTGCCAGCTTTCGCCGGGAGAGGAAGCAGAGCAGGGATGCTCGACCAGGACAACACACTCGCGATTCGCGGACCGGACATCAGATCGCCTGATCGCGATAGCGGGCGCGTCCGTTTCTTTGCAGGTTCAGGGGAAGTTCCAAGTTTTCGATGTCGCATAAAGAGTACAACTTCGACCCACACGCGATCCCGGCCGATGTATTGGCCGCGATCGGCGAGATTGCGGTCGCGGCGGCTCACACCGAGTACGTCGTCGAGCTTGCGATCCGAGGATGCGGGCGTGGTGATGCCACGACCGGCAGAGGAGTGACGACACGCGCGGCAACACGTTCGCTCGAGGATGCATTGAGCCGTCTCGGCGAGAGTCCGATTGCCGACGATGATCGCGATCATCTCGGCGAACTCCTGGATCAGATCAGCTACGGATTCGAACGTGCTGTGATCTACATTCACAACTCGATCTGTCTCGATCCTGAAACCGGCGAGTGTCTGATTGCGACGCGCGGCGCGCGCGGCGAGTTGAGCGGCGAATTGATTCCAGTCACGGCTGCTGAAATTCGCGCGGAGGCTGACTACATCTACCAGGGCGGCATCGCGTTGCTCGCTTTCCTGATGCAGAAAAAACTTTTGCCGACGTTGCGTCGCTCTGTGCGGCCACCTGCGCAGAAAGGGCAGCCGTCAAAGAAGCGACGAGATCGTCGAGCTGTCGGTGAATGATAGTCGGATCGGCTTGGAGAGTGTCGGCTCAGGGCGGTTGTGTCGAGGATTACACTCATCGTTCGCTGAGACCGTGCCACAAAGGTGCCGCGCTGGTCGGCGTCTTGGTGATGGGGGCAGAGCGTGAGTTATCGAGGGGTAGTTAAATTGCTTCGGCGTGAGTAGGTCCGTGCGTTCGATACGAGTTCGGCTTGTGCAGGGGGTGAGGAATTCAACCAAGCGGGGCCCCGCTAAAGTGCAGGGGGCTTTACGCGGAACACGCAGTTTTGTTCCGCATCACAGCAACCGATTAAGCGTTGGGGTATTCACTACATCGGGGCGACAAAGTGAGCGCGATTATTAAATAGTCGAGCCGGAACTCTTGCCAGAAGTAAAATGAGTAGCGTCGCAGTCGAGATGGTTAGCGGAGAATAACGATGAGCCCTGAGAAGAAAGTTCTGCGTGCGGTGCAGCACGTTGGGGGCCTCGAATTATGCCCCACCGCTACGAAAAGTTTGCTCGTGTTAAGCGATTATCGTCATTATTTAGACGTATAGTTGCAGGTCGCGACTTTGTATAATAACGCACATACCGCTTTCTCATCCCATAGCCACCGAGTTGCAGCACGACGAGCTGTTCTACTTCGGAGAAGCAACAAGACGCCCAAGCCATGCCACGTGGAAATAGCAGGCAAGAACCAGTCGGAGGGTCGATCATGAGGGTGCACTATCTGCGCTCTACAGCCGCGGACGCGGTGGGCGGCGGATCGGATAAGCGCAACAGCCGCCTGGAAGCCGCGTGGAAGACGCTGGATCCGGCCGTGATGACAGTGGACGAGCTACTGATGTTCCACGAGCGGGTGGGGCAGGCGTTGTGCACTAAGCTTCAGTCGCTGAGCTCCAAGGTCCGTTCGGATCAGGAAAAGCTTCAGGCGCACTTGTCTCGGCTCCGGTCGGGGCTCGTGACGGTGAATGAACCTGAGCCTGAGGTGCAGGAGAAGCCGGCGCGGCGTCCGTACCCGACCGTCTATCCCAAATATCGCAGTCTCAAGAATCCTTCGCTGACCTGGGCCGGCCGCGGAAAGCAGCCGCGTTGGCTGTTGGCCGAAATGAAGGACGGCAAGACCCTCAGCGACTTCCTGATCGACAAGCCCAGCAACAAGCGCCGAAAGGCGCGCTGACGCAGGTTCCGGTCAGGGCCAGGTTGTCCACTCTCTGAGGGCCGCGGCGACATGCTGCGGCCCTTCGCTTTTTGGAGAAGGACAGAAACTCACGCACGCCTCATACCGAGACGTTCGAGGACCGGGCACTGCCGCGCAGGATGCGATAGGCGCTGCCCCGACCGGATCGCGCCCCCGAACCGGCAAAGCTCTACTCTACGTTCCGCTCTGCTCTTGGAGCAGTTCCGCGGAACAGCGAAGCAGCTCAATCAAGGCGTGTGCACTGCTTGCTTCGCAGCCCGCCCGGATGGCCTCGGCACACCACTGGGATGTCAGAGCGGACCGGGGAGGCAGTCTCTGAGCTGTTTCGAGGTTCTTCGCTCATCTGGAATTAAGACACTCGCGATGCCGATTGAGGCGGCGCTTGTCCACCGCAGGCGGCCAACTGACCTTGCTCGATATGCGACAAAACGTCGCATATCGAGTGGCGTGCCTCATGTTGTGAAGCGTAATTCATCGAACGAGCGCGTCGATCGAGGGGAGCGAACGCGTGTATCGTTTTACTCAATGTTATCTGGAGTGCATCGAAAGCATGCTTTAAATCGCCGTTCTTTTAATCATGCTTGGCGAACACATAAGGCATTTATTGTGATCACTTTTGCACGGTCGTTTATCCGATATTGCGTCGTGCGGCCTGGTTTGCTCTTGGCGCGGTGTCGAGCAACCGGAACGACAATTTCCGCGAATCTCTGCCCGCCTCTGCTGATTTCGGGTGGGTATTCCCGTTGCTAATGCGGTAATTTAAAAATTAAATCTGTCGCATCGTATTATATTGTGCTGCGCACACATTTTATTTAATGATCGAGATTGAGTTCCCGGCAGATCTCTTCAGAGCCGATCAAGGCTTGGAGATTGCGCATGTCCGGTTGAACGAAGCGGTCCGGATTGACGTCATTGATGCAGCAGAAAAGGTAGCCGATGCGTATAGCGATGATTGGGACAGGCTATGTGGGCCTGGTGTCCGGGGCGTGCTTTGCCGATTTCGGTCATAGCGTCGTCTGTGTCGACAAGGATGCCAACAAGATCGCCGCTTTGCATCGTGGCGAGATCCCGATCTACGAACCGGGCTTGGACGAGTTGGTGGCCACGAACGTCAGGGCCGGACGACTCGGCTTCACCACCGACCTGACCGCGCCGGTGGGCGATGCAGATGCTGTGTTCATCGCGGTCGGAACACCGTCACGGCGTGGCGACGGTCATGCCGACCTCAGCTATGTTTATGCGGCGGCGCGTGAAATCGCGGCTGCCCTGAAAGATTTCACCGTTGTGGTGACAAAGTCGACGGTGCCGGTGGGCACTGGCGATGAAGTCGAGCGGCTGATCCGCGATGCGCGTCCGAATGCCGATTTCGCCGTGGCCTCTAACCCGGAATTCCTGCGCGAGGGTGCGGCGATCCGCGACTTCAAATTCCCGGATCGTATCGTGATCGGCACCTCCGACGAGCGCGCGCGCAAGGTTCTCGGCGAGATTTATCGGCCGCTGTCGCTCAATCAGGGACCGCTGCTTTACACGACCAGGCGAACCGCCGAATTGATCAAATATGCAGCCAACGCCTTCCTTGCGACCAAGATCACGTTCATCAACGAAATGGCCGATCTGGCCGAGCGGGTGGGTGCCGACGTCCAGGATGTCGCTCGCGGCATTGGGATGGACAATCGCATCGGTCCGAAATTCCTGCATGCCGGACCGGGTTTCGGCGGATCGTGCTTCCCAAAGGATACGCGTGCGCTGGTGAAGATCGGCCTCGATCACGAGACCCCGCTGCGGATCGTCGAGGCCGTGCTGGCCGTGAACGATAACCGAAAGCGCGCAATGGCCCGCAAGGTCTCTCAGGCTCTTGGCGGGCAGCTGCGTGGCAAGACGGTCGCCTTGCTAGGGCTGACCTTCAAACCTGACACCGACGACATGCGCGAAGCTCCCTCGATTCCGCTGGTTACTGGCTTGATGGATATGGGGGCGCGCGTCCGTGCCTTCGATCCTGCCGGCATGACACAGGCGCGCGAAGAACTGCCGGATATCACCTATTGCGAGGACGCCTATCATTGCGCCCATGGCGCGGATGCGCTGGTGATCGTCACCGAGTGGGTTCACTTCCGCGCCCTGGATCTGGTTCGATTGAAGCAGGCAATGAGACAGCCGGTGATCGTCGATCTCCGTAACGTTTATCGCCCCGAGCAGATGAGCGAATCCGGTTTTGCCTATTTCAGCATCGGGCGGGCGCATCACCGTACGACGATCGTGCCGGAGCCGGTTCCGGCCTAATTCGGATAACACGCTCCAATCGGGCGCACTTGATCTGGACGCCCGATTGGAAGTGTTGAGAAGCTGTTCATGGATTAAATCGCCCGGGACCGCTGCATCCGCGGCTTATTTTATAAAGCCGAACGTGGAATCAGCTTGCTCGAGACTTTCCCGTGGTGCGACGACAGTTGCGGACGCTTCCTCGCGTGACCGGCGATAGGCGTCGCGAAGCAATTGATAATCGACCGATTGCGGCAGAGGCACGGTCTCCTCGCCGACCTTCGCAAAGATCAACACGTCGCGCAGTGTTCGCCAGCGGCTGTCGTCATAGTCGCCGATCCGGCCTCCCGTCGGCAGCACCAAATCACGCTGCTGCTCAAGATCGAACCGCACGCGTTCGTCCCGCAGTCGGCCAGGATCACTGCCGACGATGAGCGGCACGCTTCGCGCGTAATCGGCGTAGACGAATTTCCAGCCGTCGATCAGGGCTTCGAGGATTGCCTGCACGTCGGCGCGGTGCTCCTGCAGCACCTGGGTGCTAGTGAAATAAACCAGACCGGGAACGTGAATGGCAAAGTCCTGTGGGGCCATTCGGTTGGTGCGGATGAAGTCGGGATCGGACGGCTGTGGCAATCGATCGATGGATGTGATGATGGCATCCACTCGTCCGGAACGCAGGGCCTCGACAGAATCTGCTCCGTTGAGCTTATCGATGCGGCTGCGTGGGAGGCCTAGCTGCGTCAGCAACGCGTCGACGATCAGGTCGCCTTCGCTTCCTTTGCGATAGCCAATCGTTTTGCCGATCAGATCGGAGGGGCGGCGCAGGCCCGACGCTTCCCGCGTGAGG
This sequence comes from Rhodopseudomonas sp., assembly GCF_048594845.1. GTDB lineage: Bacteria > Pseudomonadota > Alphaproteobacteria > Rhizobiales > Xanthobacteraceae > Rhodopseudomonas. The sequence continues at coordinate 5,565 of NZ_JBMDXE010000260.1, forward strand.
ATCACCGTCGGTGTTTCCAGCAGGCTGGCAGCGAACGCCGTGACCGGCACGCCTCGCCAGGCGGCAGTTAAAAAGCGCGATCCAGTCGTCACCCCGATCGCGCCGCGCCGAGCGACGGTCGCGACGAAATCGGAAGCGTTTGGTTCGGCTCGCACATCGAAGTGATCGGGCATCAGCCCGTTGCGGAGGGCGACGATCTCGCCGGCGAAACGCGGGCCTATCTCGCCGTCGATCAAGAGCACCGATGGCGCCGAATCACTTCGCTTGGCGCTGCGCAACGAGGGGATTTCGGAGGGAAGTGGAGTGGACTCCGGTCGCATGATTGACCAGCCACACCCGAGCAGTGCCGCGATTGCGAGTGCGCCTGCTGCGATCCGCAACTGTCGCCGATGTGTTCGCTTTTTATTCTGCTTCCGTGGCAACTTTGATCCCAAATTAAATGGTGCTTTTATTTTAAACACAAAAATTAAATAGGCAAAACGTGCGGATTGAAATATCTGTGGTGTCGGGTCGCGAGCTCAGCGAGACAATTCATGAGGTGCCTTCGCGAGCCGATCCGGAACGGAAAGTTTAATCGATGACGATCACCACTTCGAATAAACTGCCTCATCCCGACGAGTCAGCAACTGTTCGGGCGGTGCCGCTGCAGCCGGGGCGGAACTGGCTGAAACCGGCACTGATCGAACGTCTGCTGCCGGTTGCCGACGGCGTGATCAGCGTTCTGTGCGGCGTCGCCTGTGTTCTGTTCTACGATCTGTTTCCCGCCACAGGTCCTTTCACGATCGAGACCTACGCGTCCGCAAGCCTCTTGATCGGGGTGAATTTCTGCCTGTTGATGATGTTGCAGGACGGTTACCGGGTGCAGAACCTCGTCGAGCTGCCGCAGCAGATCAAGATGACGATCGCGACGTGGACGGCAGTGTTCGCTGCATTGCTCGCCATTGCGTTCGCCATGAAGGTTAGCGGCGAGTTCTCGCGGGGCGTGACGCTGTCGATGTTCGTGGTCGGTCTGATCGCTCTGCTCGGCTGGAAGGCGCTGGTATCCCGCCTGACCATCTATGCGCTGCAGTCGGGTGCCTTCGCCAACGGCCGCGTCGTCGTCATATCCGAATCCGACATGCACAAATCCTCCGACGCACTTCTCGAGTTGCGGCGGCACGGTTATCGGGTCAGCCGGACGCTCGAGATCAACGCGCACGACCTGACGTCGCCGCTGATGATGTCTGCCATCGCGCCCCGTCTCAGCGAGCTGGTCGGCTATTGCCGTCAAAACCGGATCGACCAGATCCTGCTATTGATGCGCTGGGACCGTCAGAATGCCATCGATAGTCTCCTCGACATCCTGAAGATCCTGCCGATCCCCGTCTATCTTGTGCCGGACGCGAACGTCTCCCGGTTTTTAAGTTATCCGCTCGTCAATGCCGGCAGCACCTGGACTGCCGAACTGCGACGTGCGCCGCTGAGCTGGAGCGAACGGGCGGTCAAGCGCGTGATCGATATCATCGGAGCCCTGGTGGCATTGGTCGTATTTGCGCCGGTGATGTTGGTTGCTGCGGCGCTCATCAAGCTCGGCTCGCCGGGCCCGGTGTTCTTTCGGCAGACCCGTAACGGCTTTACGGGACGGGATTTCAAGATCTTCAAGTTTCGCACGATGCGTGTGCTCGAGGACGGGCCGAAGATCGTTCAGGCGACCCGCAACGATCCACGGGTGACCTGGATTGGTGCCTGGCTGCGCAAGACTTCGATCGACGAACTGCCGCAGTTGTTCAACGTGCTCAAGGGCGAGATGTCGCTGGTCGGGCCCCGTCCACACGCCACCGCTCACAATTCCGAATACGAGCAGATCATTGCCAACTATGCGTTCCGGCACCACGTCAAACCGGGCATTACCGGCCTTGCCCAGGTCAACGGTTATCGTGGCGAAACCAATACACTGGAACTGATGCAGATGCGGGTCGAATATGATCTCAGCTATATCGATAACTGGAGCGTGATGCTCGACATCGCGATTCTCTTAAAGACGCTGCTGGTCGGCTTCCATCAGCCCTCCGCGTATTAGAGCGTCTTCGTCTCGATTTGATAGCGCGTGCTGCCTGGTACCTTGCGCAGCTCCGACTTGCACTTGATGTTGAGCTGGTATCGTCTCGATCAGCACCAAATCTCTAAAGGAGTGGAGAGTTCAGGTGTAGCCGCGCTGAGCGCCCGCGCGGTGGACTCCTCGAAAGCACGTGCTGCCGACCGGGTCTTGTTCGATGCGGTTGCAGTGATCGCAGATCATGCGACCATGAGGCTCTCGGCACGACCAATGGGGGTCCGAAATCGACTGAGCCTTCCCCCGAGCGCCGTGCGCGAATTCGCCTTATTGCTTGCAGGCAGAGGAACCCTCGCTCAGCCGCGAAGTTGCGGCGATGTCGACCGTGCCGCCGCGCGGGAAGCGATTTCCGGATACGATGGTGTCCGCAAGCGTCGAATCGACGCTGACAAGGGCGGCGTTGGCAGGAGCTGCAACGTCGATCACGTTGTCGGTAAAGACTGTGCATCGCGTTGTTCGCAGCCGGGTGCCGGGCTCGAGCTGCACCACGCGTCCGCCGGCCGGCCTCTCTCCGCGGAATCGATTGCCGATGATCTGGTTGCCGTTTCCGCCGTGGATCCGAAGGATCCAGGGCTGATAGGTCGCGTCCATCCAGCTGAACTCGTTATCGGCGATGACGTTGCGCGTTGCGCCTGGAGCGAAGATCAAAATGCCGCCCGCGGCGTTATCGACGAAGCTGTTGCGGACGATGCGATTGCCCGAGATCTCGGCATCGCCCTTGACGATCTGGATCGCCATGCGCGGACCGTTACGGAAGGTGTTGCCTTCGATCAGCGTGTTCGTGACCTGCTGCCAGATGACCGGTTCGCCGGGCCGGATTTTAATGCGGTTGGGCTCGAGATCGATCTCAGCCGACTCGTACACCGCAGGCGAGTATTTCGGATAGGCATCTGGCGCGGCGCATGGTTCACCCTTGGCCGGACGTGGTTCGCAGACGATGCCGACCTGATTGCGCTCGAACAGGTTGTTGCGCAATACGTTGCCGTCGCCATGGGCGATCATCATGCCGTTGCGAAGATTGCCGCGGACCACATTGTTCTCGATCAGATTGCCGACGGCCATCGGCTGCCCGTCGGGCGATTGACCGTGCGGCCACCGCAGCTTGCCGTTGCCGATGTCGATCGCGCCCGGATAAACGGTGTTGGCGCCTAGATAAATGCCATCGCCGTCGAAATCTTCCGCCTGGACGTGGTCGACGACCCATCCCTTGCCGCCCAGGATCGCGATGCCATGGATTGCGCCGGATAATGGCATGGGGCGGCCGTCGTTCTGCGCGCGGCTGTTGCCAAGCAGCGTCAGGCGCGCAATCCGAACATCCTCGACGGAGGCGATGGCGTTCATGGCTTTCGGCAGGAACATGTGTCCGGGACGAAGCGGCGAGCGGCCTTGATGTGCGAGCGGCTGCGGCCGGAGCGTCAGGATCGAAGCGTCGCCTTCGCCTTCGATGGCGACATGCGAAGGCAGCTCGATCGAGCCGACAAGGTAACGTCCCGCAGGCACGTGGACGGTCCCCCGGATCTCGGCGGCGCGATCGACAGCTGCCTGGAAAGCATGTGTGTCGTCACTGGTCGCGTCCCCGCGGGCGCCGAATGCGCGGACGTCAAGGATGGTGCCGCCGGCTGCGAGTCGGGTCGACGCAAACGGCTGCAGAGCGAGAATTGCGCCAAGCGCAAACGCGAGGACAACAGCTTTCGACCGGACTGTCGGCAGGTGTTTCATGCTCAGTTCAGCTCCGGAAACGGGGGCGCTTCAGACGAACGGCGGTGCCGTCGAGGCGCGCGGGTAGCCACGCCATCAGCGGGCGCTCGATTCCAACGTGAAATGCGAGGCCGGCCGCCACCGCACTCCCGACCACAAGGCTGAAGATGAACCAGTCCGGGATGGGAATGTGACTCTGAAGGCGCGTAAGAGCCTTGCAGGCTGCCGAGACGACCGGATAGTGCACCAAATAGATAGCGTAGGACGCGTCGCCGAGCAGCCGGGCAAAGGCGGGTATTGCGAAGCCCGAGCCTCGCTCCAGCGTGGCGGCTCCGCCGACGGTGAGCGCTGCGCCGATGCCGTAGATCCAGACCACGACCATGGATTTTTCGTAGAGGCCGATTGCAAGCGCGGCCCAGTTCGTAAGGAAGATCACAACACCCAACGCGAGCATGGCGTGTGGCGCCGGCACTGCATTGCGCCGATACAGCAGTGCGGCGGCGATGCCGAAGCCGAACAACAGGTTGTAGCCAGATACGACGCGCTCGAGCGGGGCCGGGAGTGCCACAAGCTGTCCCGTCATGATCACGGCGAGCGCGGCGCCGGTGATCATCCAGCGCCAGTGCGGCACGAGCAAAATGACGGCGAATGCGCCGTAGAACAGAATCTCGTGGCGTAACGTCCATTCCACCGACAGAAGCGACGGACCACCCCACGGCAGGATCAGAAAATCTTTCATGATGATCCAGGGCAGCTCGGCAGCGGCGATGCGATCCTGTGGGATTAGCAGGAACAGCACCGCTTGCGATGTCAGCACGACCCACAGCGCGGGATAGATGCGACGAAACCGTTTCCAAAGAAACGGCAGCACGACATTGCTGCGGCCGAGGTCGCGCGCATGGGCCGTGACCATCACGAACCCGCTGAGGACGAAGAAGTAATAAACGCCTGCTTCGCCGGGCCCAAAGATCGGAAAGATGTCACGGCCGAGATATTTCGGCAATCCGAGCGTCGTTTCTGCGTGAAACAGTACGACCGCGAGCGCAGCAAAGGCACGGCCGATTTGTAGCGTCTCGATCGAAGCTTTGACCGACAGCCTGGGCGAATTTTCCATGAAGATCTTTGCAATCCGCCGATCCTGACCATAAAAGGATCGGAATGAGAGACGCGCACGGAGATTAGAAAGGCGTCGATAAGGGGCGGCCACGGGACAGATGCTGGTTGCATCGACGCGCTCGGCGATCGCATTTCGAAATCGTGATTACATGCGAGGGAGGTCGCTCGCCATCATCGCCAAAGCTGCTGGCCGGTGCTGTCGGATGAACGCGGCAACGAAGCGGATCTTGCCTTGCTAAGACTCTTGCTTCGATCGGACAGAACGCGAGCGTACAAGGCTTCAAGTCCGTCGAGATGGCGGTTCATCGTGGCGGGAGCCTGCCAATAGCGCCGATAGGCGGCCGCGCCCAGCGCTTCGACCAGCCTGTCGTTGGTGGCGAGGCGGGAGAACAAGTGGGCCAGCGCAGCGGCATCGCCGTTTTCGAACAGCAGGCCCGTCACGCCCGGTTCGATGGCTGCGGCCGGTGCGGTCTCAGTCGCCGCGATCACCGGCACCCCTGCGCTCAGGGCCTCCGGCACAACCATGCCCTGGGTTTCTCGCCACAACGAGGGCACCACTACCGCGCGGCTCGCACGAATGGTTTTGCCGACGTTCTCAGCGGTCAGCCAGCCGGTGATCGTTGCCGACGGCGATATCCGCGCGACATCGTCCCGCAACTCACCATCGCCGACCAGGACCAGCGATACGCCGGCGCGCTCCGCAGCGGCGGCGGCAAGCAGCACGCCTTTCTCGCGGGAGAAGCGTCCGACATAGGTGAAATGTTTCGACTGTGCCGGCACGGCCGGGCCGTGATCCGCGACATCGATCGGATTGGGAACGACGATCATCTCCAGGCGGGGGGAAACGAAAGGCCGCATGATGCGGAGCGAATAATCGGTCACGCAGACCGCTGCGGCGAGCACCGTCGAGGCTCTGGCGATATGGGTCAAAGTGACCTGCCGCGCGACCCGCCAGAGCTTGTGGGCGCGCGCACGCGCGTCGCAGCCGGCCGCAAGGCATCCGGGCGACATCGGTGTACGGGTGCACGCCTTACCGCTCGGAAAATCGTGTAGCGCCGCGTTCGGGCACACGAAGCCGTAATCATGAAGGGTCGCGATCACGGGATGACCCGAGCGGCCGGCGGCAGCGAATACGCTCGCTGACAGCGCCTTCGACCAACTGTGAATGTGCACGATCGTGCGCCCGCGTTGTGCACTCGCCAACAGGCTTGCGATCTGCTGCGCGGCAGTGGCGTTCCAAAGCCCTTGCGCCGCCATTGTGATCCGGCGGCCACTTGCGAGATCTGCCTGACCAAGCAGATGAACGTCGATACCTGCATCGATCAGTTCGGGCGCGGTCGGTCCCATCGCGGCAAATACCGTGACGCGATGGCCACGTCGGGCCAATCCGATGGCGGACTGCAGCGCAACCTTCGATGCACCGCCGCCGGGGAAGGCGCGATCGTTGACGACGACCACATGCGGCAGGTCAACGCGGCGCAAGTCGTTTCTCCTGTGCCACCTGGCGATAGACCTCCACGGTCCGGCGCACGCAGGTTTCCCAGTTCAGGCGGCGCGCCTGCAGTCGCCCGCGCTCCCGCAGCGCGTTGCAGAAGGCTGCGTCGGTCGCGAATTTCATCAGCGCGACCGCGAGGTCATCGCTGCGCCGCGGGTCGACATAGACGGCGGCATCCCCGCCCACCTCCGTCATCGGCGCCATGTTCGACGTGGCGACAGGACAACCGGATGCCATCGCTTCGAGGATCGGCAAGCCAAATCCTTCATACAGCGACGGATAGAGGAAGGCCGTGGCGCGCGCATACAATGCTCTCAACACCGCGTCTGAAACATAGCCGAGTTCGACCACGCGCTCGGCGATACCCGTCGCAGCAATCGCCTTGATGTCTTCGGCAGTATCCCATCCGCGTGCGCCGGTGAGAACAAGCCGATGTGGAAGCCGGCTGGCGACATTGGCGAAACCGGCAATCACCCGGGCGAAGTTCTTTCGCGGACTCAGAGAGCCGGTGAACAGGAAGAACGGGCGTTCGGACAGAATCGGTGGCAGTTCCTCGAACGTCTCGTTGCTCGGAGGCGAGAAGAATTCTTCGCCGACTCCTTCCTCGATCACGTGGATTCTGGCAGCCGCCGCGGCGCCGCCGAACGCCATGACCTCGTCGGCCGTCGATCGCGACACGCAGATGATCGCAGCCGCGCGCCGGGCCGCGGCGGCAATCGACGAGCGCAGCAGCCAGGGCCTCGCTTTGCCGAAATACTCGGGATGAACCAGCACGCCGAGGTCGTGATAAGTGATGATCCATGGTTTGGCGGTGGCGATTGGATAGTCGACATCCAGCGAATGGATGAGATCGACGTCGTCGAGCCAGCGTTCCAGGCGCGGCATCGGCGATCCCGCTGCCCACATCGACGCCAGAACGCGCCGGGTAAGCGGCAAACGGCGGAACCCGCTTTTTGTAAGCCAGTCGGGTTGGTCCTCGCCGAAATCCGAGACCGATGAGATCGGCACGGTCTGGATGCCATGCGCAGCCAGGCCGCTGTGGATCTCGTGGGAATACCGACTGAGCCCGAATCGTGCGCGCCGCGCAAAATTGTCACTATGAAGCGCGACGCGCATCTGCGGAAACTCTCACTCTGATAGGTCTTGGTTGTCTGGCTGGAGCTGCTGCGGTCGTCATCGCCGTGATCATCCCGATGAAGATCATGATGTGGTTCAACAACTCCTCCGAAAGCACGGCGTGATTGTCCGCGAACACGATGAAGGCAAGCGCAAGAACTCCGCCGCTAGTGATAGGTCGGATTGTTTTCGGAGCGATGAAGCCGCGGTGGACGACCCAGATCCAGAAGGCCGCCATGACAAGGAAACCGAAGATTCCGAAGAAGTAGATGTAGAGCAGATAGCCGTTGGAGACGAAGCCATCGAGAATCTCGGATGGAATATCGACGTTGAAACGCGTGAGCTTCTGGATCTCGAGGCCCACGCCGGTGAACAACAGCGTCGGGTCTTGGACCAGCATCTCCCAGAAGCGCTGAGGTCCTTCGCTCAGCCGGGCGCTGACGTTTGCTTCGTCAACGCCGGCCGAGAGATTTCCAAGCCGGTCGAGCAGGGCGCTGGGATCGACGAAGATCAAAATCGGGGCGATCAAGGCGATGCCGAGGAGCAGGCGCGGTAGCGCGCGTTCAGGTGCCGTCGTCATCACATAGCCGAGGCCGACGAGGCCGGTCGCGATGATGACCTGACGCGAACCACAGGCAAGCGCGACCACGGCGAGACAAGCTGGCACCACATAGTTGAGCAGCTTCCCGCGGCGATCGGTCACGCTGATCAGCCAGTAGTTGAGCGCCGCCATGAGGGCGACGATGCCGAAAGTGTTCGGCGAGCCGAATGGTCCAGATACGCGGCCGAGCGCACTCAATACTTCCGCGGCCGCGACACTACCGCTCTGGTCGGCGGCTTCGTCGCCCGCGCCGTAGAACAGGCGGACCAGCGCGGCATTCCAGTCCGAGCTCGACTTTTCGAGGATCGCGATCGCGGCGAGAACGATGAGCCCAATCGCGATGCCGAGTCGAAGACCGTTGCGTTCCGCCGGTGTGGCGCCGCGGAGCAAGAAAGCGCCGAGCACGATCGTGATCATCGCGAGGCCGGTGTGGCCAAGATTCCATACCATCTCTGGATAGAAGCCATAAGTCAGCGTCGGCAGAAGTGTGCCGAAGATCGTGAGGATCCCGATGAACAGGACACTCCAGGGCGGCACTTGCTGAGGCCAGGCGGCCGGGCCAGGGCGCGTCAAAGCGATCGTCCAGATCAGGCAGACGGCGACGTCGAACAGATAGACCGGGATCGGTCCAATCAGGCCACGCAGCAGTGGCAGGCCGGTGATGAGGAAGCCCCACCCGAAGAACAGCCACGATGTCCGGGAAGCCCGCGCCCAGCAAAGGAAGGCAAGTACCGCGAGAAAGACTGGAAGCGATTTCATTTGGAGCCTCGAAAGCCTTCCGGCGCAGCGGCGAGCGTCGCGCTCGTTGCCTTTGAGCCGGTTCGTCGCCCAAGCCAGGTTAGTAGGGGGCGTTCAAACCAAAGGTAGACGGCGATAGACATCAGCACCGAGCTGGCTACGGCAAGCGTGAAATAAGCGGCGACGGAATTGAGATGAAGGCTCGACCACACCACCCCCACGGCGCGCAATGTAAACAGGTGAGACAAGTAGAGCGCATAGGAGGCGTTGCCGAACAGCACCAGGACGCGACTCCAGCGCCGATCCGGAAGATCGCGGCCGAGCACCGTCGCCGCAACGATGGCGGCTGCAGGAACGCCCCAGAAGAACCACCGATCCTGAAACGCGTTCAACCCAGCCTGATTGCCGACGGATAGCGCCAGTAAAGCGCCCACGACCATCGCAGTACGCGTGATACCCGACATCCGAACATTCGCGAGATACATCCGGCCGATAAAGATGCCGAACAAAAACTCAACCGTGATCGGAAAGCCCCAGGCATCGAGCTGATCGCCGACCGCATTTGGAAACAGCAGGCGCGGGACCATCAGCGCGAACAGAATAGCCACAATCGCGGTTAGACCGATCGCGCGGCGGAAAAACAAACCGAAAGCGAACACAATATAGAAGAGGATTTCGAAGTTCAGTGTCCAGCCGACCGAGAGCGGCGGGACAAGCCCGCCCGAGGGCGCACGCCACGGCACGAAGAGGAGGGAGGCGGTTATGTGCGGAAGGGACAGCTGGGTCGACTGGACGCGGTCGGGGAGAACGACGACGGTGAGCACCGCCAGCAGGGTGAAGGCCCAATAAAGCGGCGCGACGCGGATCAGCCGGCGCCGGATGAACGCGGCAGCCGCGCCAGGGTGTCCGAACTGATCGGCCGCCATCATGTACATCACGAATCCCGAGATCACGAAGAAGATGTCGACACCGGAGTGCCACGGCAGGCCGGTCGGATCGTCGAACGGCGCGAGGCCTGGAATTCGGCCGCGCCGCAGCGCGTCTTGCAGATGGCCGATCAGAACCATCGCGGCGGCGACGAAACGCAGGAATTGCACGCTGCGGATCGTCGCGCGTTCTCCGCTCGCCGGTCGGGAAACGGGGCTCATCTCGCCTCCCGCCGCCACAGCCGCTCGATCCTGTCGGCCACGGTGAGATACAACGTGTCCCAATTGCGCGTCGCGGCGACGGCGCGCCGGCTCAGGGTCAGTTCGGGGCGCGGGTTGGCGATGCGCTCAGCGACGAGCCGAACGAAGTCGTCGGCATTGGCGGCGAGTTCGACAACCGGCCGCAAGGGTTCGAGCGACCGTAGTGCGACCGAGACGATTGGTCGACCGGTCGCCAGATACTCGATCACCTTGAGCGGGTCGGAACGGTGGCGGAGCTCGTTGATAAGGTGCGGCTGAATGCAGACATCGAACGCGCGAAGATAGATCGGCACCTGGCGATGCGGCACCGCGCCGATGCGGACCAGTCCGGAAATGGCAGCGAGCCGATGCTCGACCTCCGGCTTCACCGGCCCGACGATAACGACCTGCTTCGGCCACTTTGCCGCGAGGCGCGCGAGCAGGTCGAAATCCATCCACGTCGCCACCAATCCGACGAAGCCGATGCGCGGATGCGGGATATCCGGCAGCGGATCATCCTTCGCACCATCGTCGAAAAACATGCTGTCGACGCCATTCGAAACCGGCGTCACCGGCGTCGACGCCAGGCCGCAGAGCTTGGTGCGCAGCTCCTCGCTGGTCGTGAAGATCTGGTCCGCTTGCTCCGCAAGACGCTGCTCGCGCCGGCGTGTCAGTGCGCGCTCGGCGTCCGAGGTTGCGTAATAGTCGTAGTCGTCGGTGACGTCATAGACGACGCCGCGTGGCTTGAGACGCTCCAACGTGTGGATCGAGGCGGGCAGGCGGCACCAGACCAGCGGGCTCCCGAATCCGAGCCGAGCCGTTTCGCGCTTGATCGCCCGGGCAAACCGCTGCCCGTTGATTGCGCCAACTAGCGGCGAGGTGCGCGAGCCCGGGATCTGCAGCGGCAGCTCCATGACGGTGATCCCAGGCTCGACTTCCTTGGGCGGGGCGGAGCGCAGCGCCGATTTCACGCGTGCCCGGATTGCGACGGGGTTCTCGACATAGAGAACACGGGCACCGTCGGCTGCCAGCCGGCGCGCGAAATGGTTCTGCCGCGTCCAGACGCCGTGCCACGGGGGCGACTGCAGCCAGATCACGTCGAGCCCCGTGAAGCGGCCGTGTCGTATGGTGGTCATTCGGGGACCGTGCATTCGAAGAAGTAGTGATAGCTGTAGTCCGGGCAGAACCACTGGCGTTCGATCCGCAGATGCCGCCGGATCACTTCGGCAGCCTGCGCGATCGAGTGGCCACGGGTCCCGAGCTCCCAATGATGCTGCCCGTCGAACACCCAGGTCTTGGGCCGCGCCAGCTTGCGTGAGAAAATGTAGCGGAAGCGATCCTTCAGGAAGCGGAAGCGCAACTCGAGCGGATAGCCCCAATGCGGCAACGAGATGATCACCGTCCGCCGCGCGACCTTGCCGAGTTCGCCGATCGCCTGGTCGAAGTCGGCAAACGGCAGATGTTCGAGCACCTGGAAGGCGCAAACCAGATCGGACGACTTGGCGGGAACGATCTCCGACAGGCGGCGGACGTCGCCGATATAGTCAGGTGCGAGTTCGGGATCGAAGTCGAAGGTCTTCACCTCGATCCCCGATTTCTGAAGCGCGGCGGTGGTCAGGCCGTTGCCGGGGCCGATCTCCAGGACCGTGCGTGGGGCGTGGCGCAGAATGGCGTCGATCTGGTACCAGTACGAGATCCAGCGCTGCAGATGCACGTAACTGGTGAATTGATAGAAGTCGGCCTCGACCTGAATATCGTGTTTGGCAGTGGTGTCACGCGGGATCATATGCCGTTGCCTTCATCTGAAAGTCGTCGTTCGAGCTCGTCGCGCGCGATGCGGTTCTGATCGTCCCAGGCCACGGCATAGCCGTTGAACGTGCCGGAAAAGACGTAGAGCGCGAAAATCAGCCCGTGCTCGCCGTAACGCCACGCGCCGCCCCAGGTCCAAGCCTTTACGGCGCGCCACATCGGCATCAACAGCAGGTGCCACCAGCGCACGAGACCGCGCTTGGCAATCTCGCGCGCGGTCGGCTGCGCGTAGTTGACGTTCTTGCCGATGCGTTCGAGGAAGCTCTCGTCGTTGAGGTGCCACATCTCGGCGGCGAGTTGGCCGACCGCCGCCGGGCCGCCGTAGACCTCGACCTGCTCATGGATTGCACCGATGAAACGATGGCGGCCTCGGCGGCCGAGCTGCACGTTGTTCCAGTTCTGCCAGCCGCCGGCGCGGAACGGCCGGTGCAGAAAGAAATTCAGCCGGCGATAGCGAAATCCGTCGAGCTTCGTCTCCGGCAGCGTCGCACTTATCTCGGCGGCAAGGCGCGGCGGGATGCGTTCGTCGATGTCCATATGCAGCAGCCAGTCGGCGCTCGCGAGCGCGGAGCCGGCATTGCGCTGCGCGGCGAAGCCGCCGGCAGGGTCGAGGCGACGTTGCAGCACGCGCACCTTCGGGCCGCAACCTTGCAGATATTCCAGCGTGCCGTCGGTCGAGCCGTCGTCCACGATGATGATCTCGTCGGCGAGGTGATCGACATTGGCTATGAAAGCCGCGATATCGCGGATCTCGTTGCGCGCGATCGCTACGACGGCGAGCGTCGGCCTTGAGGCGGTCATCGGCCGGCACTCTCGAACAGCGCCGCGAGGGTGCGGATGTGGCGCCGCGAGTCGTACTGCTCCTCCACGGTCTTGCGCGCGGCGCTCGCCATCGTGGCTGCGGTGTCGCCGACCGTAAGCGCAGCGAGCGCGGCGACGAAGCCGGGGCGATCGTCGACCGCTGACAGAATGAAGCCGTTTACGCCGGGCTCGATAATTTCGCGCGCGGCCGGCAGCGGCGAGACGATCACCGGGCGGCCAGATGCCATCGCCTCGACCACGACATTCGGCAGGCCGTCGTTGAAATCGTCCGACGCCAGCAGCGCGAACACCTGGCAGTCGCGCATGTAGCCGGTGACTTTGTCGTGGGACACCCAGCCCGGCAACTCGATCCGCTCGGAAAAATTAGTTTCGGCTGCGACCTTGCGGATCGTGTCTTCTTCCGGCCCGCGGCCAAGGATTGTGAGCCGGACGTCGACGCCTTGGGCGGCTGCGTCCGCACAGGCGCGTACGAGGCGATCGAAGCCTTTGGAGGCGGTGAGGCGGCCGGCGGACAAAATGCGCAGCGGCGGCGGCGTGGTCGCGGCGGGCTGCACCGAGAAGGTGCCGACATCGACGCCGTGATAGACGAGGTGCGATTTCGCGCGGGCGGCGGGGCCGAGGCGCGACAGCAGATACTCCATCGCAGCGCCGTTGCAGAACGTGGCAAACTGCAGGCGTTCGAAACAGGCGGCGAAGTGCCCGTTGTCGTGCGCCACCTCGTGCGCGTGAATGCTGACCGAATACGGCAGACCGGTCGCGAGGCTGGCTAGGTGAGCGCACTGCGTTGCGTAAGGCCAATGCGCGTGCAGCAGGGTGACGCCGTCGCGGCGGGCGCGGCGCGCCAGCGCCGCCGCACGGCCGAGCCGCAGCAGCCGGTTGCTCCGGTCGGTTGCAGTCCGCGCCAGCCGCTTTTCTTCGCTGAACATCGCCAGCGTGGAGATCGAGGGCAATGCGGCAGCCGCCTCGTTTCGCGAGATGTATTGCGTCGTCGCCTTCAGGCCGCGGGCCTGATCGCCGAGCAGCTCGGCGTCGCGGCCTTGGGGCTCGTCGAAGGAATAGATCTCCACCTCGTGGCCAAGCCCGATGATGTCCGCCACCTCGCGGCTGATGAACGTCTCGGATGGCCATGGGAAGCGGTGGATAACGTAGCCGATCTTCATGTCAGCGATCTCGCAGCAGTTTCAGGAGCGCAGGGTCTGCGAGAAGAATCGCCGGATCGTCGGGCGCGAGAGCTAGCTTCAAAGCGAGGCCTTGGTACTTGACGATGATACGGGGGTCACGAACGCGGCCGTCACGATCGACGGCCTGAACGAGACCGAGTGGCGAGTCGTGCCGGGCGATGACCGCCCGCGCAGCCACGCGGGCCCGGTGGGTGTAGTCGCCGTGGCCGGTGTGGCCGCCGAGCTTGAGCAACGAGATCGCCATATCGACATTGGCGTCGAGATGATCGCGCGCCCCGCCGGGGCGCTCTGGAAACAGGCCGTTACTCCACTGATGGGACATCCATCGCCGGGCGATGGTTTCTGCGCATGGCAGCGCGCTGGCGGAAATGCCGGCCGCATGGATGTCGCACAGCAGATCGATGCTCGCGAACGCCGCCTTCAGCGAGACCTCATGGCCGGCGCCGCTGCGATCGAGCCAGAGAAAGACGTCGCCATGATTGAGGAAGTGCTCCCGGAAGCCGCCGATCCAGCGCTCGATGGCCTGCTTCCAGTGCGCTTCGCCGGTCGTCTCCCAGAGGCTGAGCAGGCTCCAGACGAAGTTGGTGTTGTCCTTGAACAGCCGCGCGCTCGACGTCGCGCCGAGACCGGCGATACGGGAGAGCGCGCTCGAGCGCGCGCACAACTCGCGATGAAAGACGCCTGTGCGGCGGAAGCCCTCGGTCCGCAGCCACCGCGCGGCCAGCCGGCGCGACGCGTCGAGAAAGCGTGCATCGCCGGTCTTGGCATGCAGTTCGAGCCAAAGCTCGATATAGCCGCCGTTGAAGGGGCTGGCCGGTTGCAGCCAACTGCGCGGGTCGCGCCATTCGATCGTGGTGTCGACCAGCAGATCGTCGACGAACATCGTCTGGATCAACGTGAGAGCGCCTTCCTCGGCGCGGCCGAGTAGGGTGCGGTCTCCGGTCAGTTCATGAAGCTCGAGCAGGCCGAGGAGCCAATCATGATTATCGAACAGCCGAATGCGGCCGCGATTGCGGAACAGCGCCGAGGCGAGATGCGGTTCGGCCGCCTCGATCTGGTGGTCGACGAAGTCGCGGTAGCCGAACTTGGCCAGGAACGGCAGGACATCGCCGAAATCGGCAATGAGCGGAGTCGGATCGAGGATCACGCCGTCGGAGTCGAGCGTCGTGATCAGCAACCCGTCGGCATCGACATAATGGTCGACGAACCGATCGAGCGTGCGTTCGATCCAGCGGCCGACATCGCCGCACAAGGGAGAAGCCAGCATGCTCAATAGCCGTACCGGAACAGGCGAAGACCGCATCGGCGCAAGATCCGTTCGTCGGCCTTCAGGCACACATGGCGGACGACATCCGCGACGCCGAGGTGCCAGAACAGGGCGAAGGGCATGTACCAGGGCGGGCGCCGCGGCGAGATCTCGGCTGGAGGCAACGATGGACCGATGGTGCCGAGGTGATCGGCGCGGCCCTTGAACATCGTGGTTTCCGGTCCTGTGTGCCGAGTGCGGTGAACGGTCAACCGATTGCCGGCGACGACAGCGAGCTCACACAGACCGTCACCGTCAAGATCGGCAATAACCGGTGATCCGCGCACCGCGCCGCCCATTGCGAGACGTGTCCGCAGCTGGCCGGTCTCAGCGTCGAGCACGACCAGTTCGCCATTGTTCGATCCGGCGACGATCTCGGTGCGGCCATCGCCGTCGACGTCGGCCATCAGCGGTGTGGTGTAGCTGCGGCATGTGGCGTGCTCCGTGAAGTACGCGCGTCCGCGCGGGCGGCAGCGGTGATCCGGTCCATGCTCGCACTCAGCGGTCGGGCCAAAGTCGTGGCGCCACTGCAGATGGCCACTCCAGGCGTCCACTGCGATCACCGCGGGACGTGCCAGCGCGCAGGCTACTGCAATCGGCGAGCGGCCGGGCCGTTCGAGCAGCATCGGACTGGAGTCGACGCCGCCGCCGACCTCGGTGGTCCAGACGCGGCGGCCGTTTCGTCCGTCGAGCGCGATGATCGCGTTGTCGCCTTCGCCGCCGGTGTGCTCTCCGCCGCCGAACAGCACGAGCGGGCGGCCGCTGCCATCGATCACGAACGAGGGCGAGGAGTCCGGGTCATAGGAGAGCTTGGCAAACCACTTGATCCGTCCGGTGCAAGCATCCAGGCAGAACAGCCGCGACGATCGGATTCCGATAACGATCTCGGCAGCGCCATCGCGGTCGACGTCGGCAATCAGCGGCGACGATACGACGCCGCGCTTCATCCGGCCGGCGAACAGATGGTTGGGCAGGCGACGACGCCAGCGTTGCTTTCCATCCGCGCCCAGAGCGATCACAGACGGGCCGTACACGGCAACGAACAGCGTCGGCACGCCCGAGCCATCGATATCGGCCGCCGCCACGGAGGAGCGGATGACGTCATCGAACTTGTAATGGCGCAGTAGGCAGCCATCGGGCGCGAACATGAACAGTTCGCCCGCATGTGTGCCGACGATGATTTCCGGCCGTCCATCACCATCGCGATCGACCACAGTGGGCGACGCAGTGATCTCGGCTCCGAGGGATCGCTTCCATGCGACCGAGAGATCGCGCCCATCGAGAGCGCGGATCTCGCCACTGCGGTCGACCGTGATCAACAGTGTGCGACCGTTCCAGCGCACGACGGCCGGGGTCGACCACGTTTCGGCTGCAAGGCGGACATGGGACGTTTCAGGAAGCTCGATCGCGGAGGACGCGGGAGGGGCTTGGACCGCGAGCACCAAGCCCTTCTGGTGCGCCGGCGCCGTGTGGTGCTTCCCCTCGATCCGGCCTGCGATGCTCTCGATCCGCCGTTGCAGCCGCGGCGGCATGCTCGAACCGGCGAAGCGCAGCAATGCCGCGAGTTGCCGGCTACTCAACGCGACCACGGCCGCGACGTAGGTCAGCGCGCCGAGCAGCAGCATCGCCAGGATCAGCGGAATCGACGTCAAGGTGATGACGGCCGTGCACCACATCGCTGTCGCCAGCGCGAGGCCACAAAGCGCCGGGCCGATTGCGAGCATCGGCCGCAGGCCGATGACGCGGCCAACGTTGATGAACACGATCAGGAAATTGGCACCGGTGCCGACGGCCGCGGCGACCGGATATGCGGCCAGCCCCAGCGGAGCGGCGAGCAGCAGCACTAGGCCGATCTGGAGCACGAGGCTGACCATGCCGCCGATCAGCAATGCACGCATCCGGCCCAGCGCCTTTGCCGCCTGCGCGGTGGGCACGGCAAGGACCTGGATGGCCGAAGCCAGCGTGAGCCAGCGGATCAGATCGCCGACCTCGGCCCAATGTGCCGACAAGATTTTCGGCATCAGGGCCGGCGCGACGACGCCGAGCAACACGACGGGCGGCAGGAACACCAGCGCTCCCGAAGCTAGGCATTTCTCCAGCAGCGCGGCCATGGCCACAGGATCGTTCTGGATGCGGGCGAACATTCGCATCTGAATACTGGCGAGCATTACCAGCGGCTGCAGCAGCAGCGCCTCGAGCATCGTATTGGCCATCGCGGCTACGCCAACCGACGCTGCGCCGAACAGCGAGCCGATGACCACGGGGATCACGGAGCGCTGCGCCAGGTCGATCAGCATCTGGCCCTGGAGCGGGACCGCATAATGCAGCAGGGCTTTTGCGCGGGAGCTTGCGAATCCGAACTGAGGAATCACGCGGACCAGCAGGTGGGCGACAATGGCGCCGGCGACGTAGCGAGCCAAAGTCGCGATCACCAAGGCCCATACACCCCAACCGAGCGCGGCGAGTGAAATCGCGAGCACGAGATAGAAGACGTATTCGACTATCTCGCAGACCGTTGTCTGATCGTGCCGCAGGGCCCGCTGCAGAATCGCGAACGGGATCGAGCGCAGCGACAATGGAAACAGCGCAAGCGCCAGCACTTTGATCACCGGGACGAGTTCGGCGGAATTGTCCCAATAGGATGCGATCTGCGGCGCGGCGACGTACAGCGCGATCACGGCGATCGCAGCAAAGCCTTGCTGGACCGTGAGGGCGACCCGATAGTCCGCCGCAGCCACCGCCTCCCGGCGACGGATCAGCGCTGCCGTCACGCCGCCGATCGTCAAAGCCTGCAGCACCGAGAAGATGAACTGGGCGATGGCGAACAAGCCGAATTGTGCCGGCACCATCAGCCGTGCCAACACCAGCGTCCCTGCGAAAGCAAGCAGGCGCACCAGGGCGTGGCGTCCGAGCACACTGACCGCACCACGCGCAGCGCGGTGCCGCGCCTCGCTATGCGTCAGTTCGTCGTCGGTGGAGCTCTTCATCAGGCGGTCGCCAGTCGCAGCATCATCGACTCGATGTCAGACCATATCCGCGACTGCTCGAATTCGTTCTCGACTCGCTGTCGAGCCCGCTTTTCGAAGCCTTGCCGAAGCTCCGGATCTTGCAGAAGTCGGCATACGGCCGCGGCGGCTGCGTCGACGTCGCTTTTAGCGACGAGAATGCCGCTGACACCGTCGGCGACGGCTTCCTCGACGCCCGGCACCTTGAAGGCGACCGACGCGCGCTCCATCCCTGCGGCTTCGAGCAGCACGTTACCGAAGCCTTCGAAGAACGATGGGAACAGGAACACGGTGCTCATCGCGTAGTAAGGTTCGGTCTTCGCCACATAGCCGATCCGGCGCACAAACCGCTGCTGAGTGAAGTAGCGTTCCGTCTCGGCGGAGGCCCGATCACGTGGATCGTCGGGCCCCGCCACCACGAGGTGAGCATCGGGATGCCTGGCGCGCACCTGCTCGAAGATCGGCGGCAGCAGGTCGACGCCCTTTTCGCCGCACACCCGGCCGATAAACAGGACCACCGGTGCCGTCGCCGGAATTCCCAGTTCGTGGCGCAGTGTCTCGCCGGCCGCGCGGCTCTCCGGCGTCAACCTGAAGCGTCGGGTGTCGAGGCCATTGCTCGAACCGGAACCGATCAGAAGCAGCTTATTCGAGGCGCATACCTTGGCATCGCGGAGAAACACCTCCAACTGGCGTGAGATCGGCACCACCACCGCAGACAGCCGAGCGATCAGACGATCGACGCCGAGATAGACCTGGCGTTTGAGTCCGCTCATCAACTCGTACACGCATCGGCGGTACACGAACACAACGCGACCATTGAAGGTCAACGTCGCGGCGATCGAGGCCAGGAGCGAAGCCTTGGGTGTGGAGACGTGGATGACGTCGTAGCGGTGGCGAGCGAAGAAGGCGACGAACTGCGCCAGCCCTTTCAGGTCGGCGACCGGCGAGGGCAGGCGTCGCATGGGGATAATGTGCGGCTGTAACTCGCCGAAATGCTCGACCGGAAAGTCACGATATTCGCGGTCACCGACGATGACGTCGATCTGCCAGCCGCGGCCGCGGAGATAGGGAAATAGCCCCTTGTAGAGCGTGGCGAGCGTCAGGCTGTGCGTGCAGACGAAGCAGACCCGATAGGGCCGCGCGGAAGTCTCAGTCTTTGCCACGAGGAGGCATTCCAGTTGCCGATCGCGCCAAGCCGACCGGGACGAAAACAACAAGAGCTGGCGAAACGGGTGAGGGGCCGCGATCAAATGAAGGTAGCGCCGGAGCGTTGGCTCCACTGCGTCAGCGCATCACTCAGCGTCGTCTCGAACTCATAACCTTCCGACATCAGAGCATTCGGAATGATGTTCGTCGATTTGATCAGCTTGGCGATCCGCTCGCGATTGATCGACGTCTTGATGCCGACGGCACCCAGGAGTTCGAAGGCAAGTCCGCCAGCCGCCATCAGCGACCACGGGATCAGCAGTTGCGGCTCGCTGAAACCGGCGACTTTGGCGAAGGCGGCGCAGATCTGCTCCGTCGTCGTCCGCGCCGGATAGGACATGTTGTAGGTGAACTCATTGCGGCCGACATTGCGGGCGAATTCCATCGACCGCACCAGTTCACCGACGTAGCAGCACGATTTAATGGTGTCGCGCCGGCCCGGATACACGAAGTGGCCGCGCGACAGTAGCCGCGCCAGGCGCGTGAAATTGCCGCCTTCGCCGGGGCCGAAAATCACCGCCGGTCGCACCACGACCAGCCGCCGGTCGTCTCCGCCCTCGCGCCAAGTCCGGTGAATGCCTTCCGCTTGAAGTTTGGAGCGGCCATAGGCCGAGACGGGTGCCGGCCTCGAGTTTTCATCCACCGCGTCCTCGGTCGGGCCATAGACCGAGATCGAGGAGGTGAACAGCATGAAGCGCGTGCCGATCGTTCGGGCGAATGCGCAGATGTTGATCGCGCCGTTAACATTGGTCCAGAAGTATTCCCAATCCTGGTGACCGGGGGTGGTGTGAACGGCGGCGAGATTGTAGACGTCCGCGCCTTCGAGATCGCCCGAGATCGCGATCGTTTCGCGAACGTCGCCGGTGATGTACTCGACCTTGGCCACCGCGATCTTGGCCGGTGCGATGTCGTAGGAAACCAGCCGGTCGTAACGTCCGCTCGCCGCCAGCTGTGTGAGCAGATGGCCTCCGATAAATCCGGCACCGCCGAAAACGATTGCTGTTCGATGTCCGAGTGCTGTGCTCATGAGATCGTCGCTCGTGGATGAAAATGATTCAGAGGGCTTCGGCAACCAGGCCGGTATCGGCCGCCGCGCGATGCGTGACGTACCAGTCGACGAAAGCCGTCACGCCGACCGAGACTGGGGTTTCGGGGCGCTGGCCGGTGAGCGCCTCCAGCAGCCGGTGATCGGCGAAGGTTTCCCGCACGTCTCCCGGCTGCATCGGCAGCATGCGCTTGTCGGCCTTGCGACCGATCGCGGCCTCGATCGCTTCGATGAATTGCATCAGGCCGACCGGGCGGCCGCCAGCGATATTGACCACCCGCCAGGGCGCCACGGGCGACAGAGTGTCCACGCCGCCCTCGAACGTTACAGGATGACCGGCTTCTGGAGGCTTGTCGGCAAGCCGAATGATGGCGTCGACCAGGTCGTCCACATACGTGAAGTCGCGGCGCATCTCGCCGTTGCCGTACACGTCGATCGGCCGGTCGTTGAGAATGGCGTCGACGAACTTGAACAGCGCCATGTCCGGCCGGCCCCAGGGGCCGTACACCGTAAAGAAGCGAAAGCAGGTCGTGGGTAGTTCGAAGAGATGAGCGTGAGAATGCGAAAGCACCTCCATCGCCTTCTTGGTCGCTGCGTAGGGCGTGATCGGAAACGGCGTGCGGTCGCTCTCGCGGAACGGCATCACGTCGTTGGCGCCATAGACCGAGCTGGTCGACGCGAGCAGTAGATGCTTCGGGCGGAGATTGCGCGCGACCTCGAGCACGTTGAACGAGCCGACAAAGTTGGAATCGACATACGCGCGGGGGTTCTCGATCGAGTAGCGCACGCCGGCCTGAGCTGCGAGATGCACGATGATGTCGGGCGCGGCGAGCCGGGCCGCATCGCTGAGCGCTGCGAAGTCTTCCAGCCGCGCTTCGACCGCGGTGAAATTCGCTGCCTGTCGCAGCATGGCGTGCCGGTCCTGCTTGAGGCGGCGATCGTAATAGTCGGTCATGCCGTCGAAGCCGACGACATGATGACCCTCTGCCAGAAGGCGATGAGCCAGATGGAAGCCGATGAATCCCGCAGTGCCGGTGATCAGGAAGCGCATGGTGATTGCAGTCGTTGGTGCGGGGCTGGAACGTCGCCGCCGCCGGCGCCGAGGCGCGGGAGATGATCGACCGGCAGATGATGTCGCCGGCCGTGTCGCTCTTGGGTTTGGATATCAGGCTGCGCGGTGTCGTCGTCGCACGCTACCGCCATCTGGGTGAAGCGGCGGCCGCTTGACCCATTGTCGTGTCTACTACTACCGGTCAGTCTGACGCTGTCGCGTCAGCCCGCGATTTCGAGCAAGTCCTGTGCCACCGTCAGACGAACCGAGCCGTTCAAAAGGCCAAGCAGCATTTCGATCCGGCCATTGGGACTGACGCTGAGCAGCGTACCGATGTGGCCGGCGAACGGTCCGGAGCGCAGTTCGACTGAGTCGCCGGGCATGAAGGTCGGCGTTCGATAACTGATCACGTCGCCGTCGGCACTCCGCTGAAGGTCTTCGATGAAGCCGGTCGGAACGGGGCAAGGATGATCGCGCGTCGCGACCAGATACGCCATCCCCAGGGTGCCGTTGATCGAGCGCCAGCGGTCACGCCCGAGATCGAGACGGATAAAAATGTAGCGCGGAAACAACGGCGACGTCGTCGCGAGAATCTTGCGCGCATGCGATCGTTTGGTGAGTAGTTGGGGCAGGAAGGTTTCGAAACCCTGCCGCTCGAGATGAGTCCGGGCGAGCTTCTCTCGGCACGGCAGGGTGTGGCCGACATACCACCGCGGGGACGGCGCAGAACCGGGGTCCACTGATGAGATTGCTTTGAGCACGCTCGCCTCGATGAATCTCTTCGTTTCGTCGTCCGACGGGCTCGATGAACGGCGGACTGGTCGTGCCGCGGTTCGGGAGCCTTTGCCCCCGAACGTCAGCATTTTAAATCTGACGAAGGATCAGATTAAAATATACGCCGCCGATCGCGCCCGTGCGCCATTTAATTAAATCCACTTGATCTGATTAACGCGCTGCACATTTTCGCGCAACTCAAAAAGATTGCTCAAGAAACGACAGATACGTGACGAAGCAGTCGCGCGCAGGCTGGGGGAGGGGGGGCAAAATAAAACTGACAAATAACTCCGAGGGCCGCCGATGCCGGTGCCCGTCGTGTCGTCGCCGGCGTCGATGTGGGCAACAGGAGGTCTGGAAAGCCTCCTCGTTCTGGCCGTCGAAGACGTGGCTCGTCCGCGAGTCCCGTCAGCGCCAGGGCCTTGTC
>NZ_JBMDXE010000261.1:0-9373 GCF_048594845.1 Rhodopseudomonas sp.
CGATCTCGGCGTGGCTGTGCGGCAGGAATTCGTGCAGCGGCGGATCGAGCAGACGGATCGTGACCGGCAGCCCCTTCATGATCTCGAACAGCTCGACGAAGTCGGCGCGCTGCATCGGCAGCAGCTTGGCGAGCGCGGCGCGGCGCGCCTGCTCGTCTTCGGCGAGGATCATCTCGCGCACGGTGCGGATGCGGGTCTCTTCGAAGAACATGTGCTCGGTGCGGCACAGGCCGATGCCTTCGGCGCCGAACTTGATGGCGGTGCGGGCGTCGACCGGCGTGTCGGCATTGACGCGGACCTTGAGCGCAAGGACCTGATCGGCCCAGCCCATCAGCGTGTTGAAGTCGCCCGACAGCTCCGGCTCGATCATCGGCATGCGGCCGGCCAGCACCTGGCCGATCGCGCCATCGATGGTGATCACGTCGCCGGTCTTGAAGGTGCGGTTGCCGACCGTCATCGTGCCGCGGCCGTAATCGACGCGGATCGCGCCGCAGCCGGACACGCAGGGCTTGCCCATGCCGCGCGCCACCACGGCGGCGTGCGAGGTCATGCCGCCGCGGGTGGTGAGGATGCCTTCCGAGGCGTGCATGCCGTGGATGTCTTCGGGGCTGGTCTCGATGCGGACCAGAATGACCTTGCGACCGTCGGCCTGCAGCTTGGCCGCCTCGTCCGACGAGAACACGATCTCGCCCGAGGCGGCGCCCGGCGAGGCCGGCAGGCCGGTGGCGATGACGTCGCGCTTGGCGTGCGGGTCGATGGTCGGGTGCAGCAGCTGATCGAGCGACGCCGGCTCGATGCGGGCGACCGCGTCCTGCTTGCTGATCAGGCCTTCATGCGCGAGCTCGACCGCGATGCGCAGCGCCGCCTTGGCGGTGCGCTTGCCGCCGCGGGTCTGCAGCATCCACAGCTTGCCCTGCTCGACCGTGAATTCCATGTCCTGCATGTCACGGTAGTGCTTCTCGAGCAGAGTGTAGATCCGGGTCAGCTCCTGGAAGGCGTCCGGCATCGCCACTTCCATCGACGGCTTGTCGGAGCCGGATTCGAGGCGGGCGTGCTCGGTGATGTCCTGCGGGGTGCGGATGCCGGCGACGACGTCCTCGCCCTGGGCATTGATGAGGAATTCGCCGTACAGCCGGCTCTCGCCAGTCGACGGGTTGCGGGTGAAGGCGACGCCGGTCGCCGAGGTCTCACCCATGTTGCCGAACACCATCGCCTGGACGTTGACGGCGGTGCCCCAAGACTCGGGGATATCGTGCAGGCGGCGATAGGTCACCGCGCGGGCGTTCATCCACGACGAGAACACCGCGCCGATCGCGCCCCAGAGCTGGTCGTTCGGATCCTGCGGGAAGTCCTGGCCGATCTCGCGCGCGACGGCTTCCTTGTACTGGCCGACGAGCTGCACCCAGTCGTCCGCATCGAGGTCAGTGTCGAGCGTGTAGCCCTTGGCGTCCTTGTAGCTGTCGAGAATTTCTTCGAAGTGGTGGTGATCGAGGCCGAGCACCACGTCGGAGTACATGGTGATGAAGCGGCGATAGCTGTCATAGGCGAAGCGGCGGTCGCCGGACTTCTTCGACAGCGCCTCGACGGTCTCGTCGTTGAGGCCGAGATTGAGCACCGTATCCATCATGCCCGGCATCGAGGCGCGGGCGCCGGAGCGGACCGACACCAGCAGCGGATTGGTGGCATCGCCGAAACGCTTGCCGGTGAGCTTGCCGACGTGCTCGAGCGCACGCTCGACCTGCGTCTTCAGCTCCTTCGGATAGGTTTTGCCGTTGGCGTAGAAATAGGTGCAGACCGAGGTCGGGATGGTGAAGCCGGGAGGCACCGGCAGGCCTAGATTGGCCATCTCGGCGAGGTTGGCGCCCTTGCCGCCGAGCAGGTCGCGCATGCTCGACTTGCCGTCGGCCTTGCCGTCCCCGAACGTATAGACCCACTTGCCGGCCTTCGGCGCGCTCGCCGCGACCGGAGCCTTGCTGACCGACTTGGCGGCGGATTTTGTGGCGACGGATTTTCCGGCGGCGGGCTTGGCCGCCGGCTTGCTGGCGACGCTCTTCACCGCGGGCTTCGCGGCCGGCTTGTTGACTGACTTGCTCAGCGGCTTGCCGGCAGGCTTCGCTGCCTTCGCAGCCGGCTTCGGCGGGGTTTTGACCGCCGGCTTGCGGGCGCTCGCCGCGGCCTTGCCGCGTGCCGGAGCCTTGGCAAAAGCGGCCTTGGCGACGGACTTCGGAGCAGAAGACTTCGGAGAAGACTTGGATTTCGCAACGGTCTTCTTGGTCTTGGAAGCGGCTTTGGCCATGGCGTTCAACGGTCCGCAGGAGGGGGGTGGGATTGGGCCGCTATACACCACGTTTTGCCGATTGCAAGCAAGGCGGCCGGCCTGTGGCCGGCTTCCAGGCGACTAAAGGCGGAAGAAGCGCAACACGCCCATGCCAATGAGTCCGATGCAGATCAGGTAGACCGCCACCACGATATTGAGCAGGCGCGGCATCACGAGAATCAAGATGCCGGCGATCAGGGCAACAATGGCAGGAATGTGGGCAGTGGTGATCGTCATAGCAGTCGTCTCCGAGGTGAAAGAAAGTGAGATCGAATCGCGAGCTGATTTGTAGCTGTCGCGGCAACCGAGGGATACCGGCCACCAATCAACGATGATCCCGCAAGACGTTCCATCCCGGCAGAAATAACCCGGAGGCGTGACGTTTTTTCCTCGGAACATAGCCGCGCTCCCCGCATTGCCTCGGTGACTGCGCGGCGACGATCTGATCGCAGCGCGGCGAACGAAACATAGAGATCGTTCAGGTCGATGGCATCATCATCGCTGAACGACAGCCAGGGCGCATGACCTGCGACCGGGCAGAGAACCCCGCCCCGTCCCCCGCCCGGGCGGGGTTCGTCTGTTTGGGGTCTGCTGACTGCTTTCACGCGAACCCGCGTGGCTGCTCGCTGCGGCAGACGCCTTCTCGCCCCTGCGGCGACCTGTTAGGGTCGTCCAGCCGCGCCGCTCCCTGGTCCGGCAACCGCCGACAGCGATCCCTGCCTCCGCGTCGGCCGGATCGTGATCATGCTTGCGACTCCTTCCTTTCACAGCCTGGGCCTGCTGCTGCTGCTCAGCTTCTTCCTCGGCTTCGCGTTCGAGGATTTCTTCGCCAAGGCCAGCTCCGCGCGCCCCGGTGGCATTCGCACTTTTCCGCTGCTCTCGCTGGGCGGCGGCTTGCTCTATCTGTTCGATCCCACCCGGCTGATCGCCTTCACGGGCGGCCTGCTGGTGCTCGGCGTGTGGCTGTCGATCTTCTACGGCGTGCACATCCGCGAACGCGACGAACGCGGCGAGCGCAATGCCGGGCTGGTGGTGCTGCTGCTCAACTTCCACGCTTATCTGCTCGGCGCCGTGACGCTGGCGCTGCCGCATTGGGTGGCGGTGGGCAGCACGGTGGTGGCGGTGCTGCTGTTGACTGGACGCGACCAGCTGCACGGGCTGGCGCGCCGCGTCGACATGAAGGAAATCACCACCGCCGGGCAATTCCTGATCCTGACCGGCGTGGTGCTGCCGCTGCTGCCGAACGAGCCGGTGACGACGCTCACCAGCATCACGCCGCGCCATGTCTGGCTGTCGCTGATCCTGGTCTGCACCCTCTCCTATGCGAGCTATCTGGCGCAGCGCTATTGGCCACCGGCGGCGCGCGGGCTGTGGATGCCGGCGATCGGCGGGTTGTACTCATCGACCGCCACCACGGTGGTACTGGCGCGGCAGGCCGGCGCCGATCCGGCAGCGCGGCGACAGGCGCTCGCCGGCATCACGCTCGCCACCGGCATCATGTATCTGCGCATTCTGGCGATCATCGCGGTGTTCAATATGGCGCTGGCGCGCGAACTCGCGGCGCCGATGGGCGGGCTGGCCGCCGTCGCGCTGCTGATCGCGACGTTGCAATACTGGCTGATCAAGGCGCCGCCCGCGGAAGCCCAGAACCAGACGCCGAGCGGCAACCCGCTCGAACTCGGCACCGCGGCGGTGTTCGCCGTGATGTTCGTGGTGATCTCGGTGGCGTCGACCTGGGTGAAGACGCAGTTCGGCACCGCCGGCATCTACTGGCTGGCGGCGATCGTCGGCTTTGCCGACATCGACCCGTTCGTGCTCAACATGGCGCAAGGCGGCATCGCCGGGATCGGCGAACACGCGGTGTCGATCGCCGTGCTGCTCGCGGCTTCCTCAAACAACGTGCTGAAAGCCACCTACGCGCTGTCGTTCGGCGGCCGCCAGACGCTGCAGAGCGCAGTACTGCTGCTGCTACTCGCCGTGGCCGGCGTGGCGTTGGCGTTGATTTTGGCGGGCGTCGGACGGTAGTCGTCGAAGCGACGGCCGTTCGGACGCATCAACCGGCACAGCGTCATCCTGAGGCGCGAGCCCAGCGAGCCTCGAAGGATGGGCCGCAGTCAACGGCTGTGCGTGAGGCTGTATCCTTCGAGGCTCGCCCTGGCGGGCGAGCGCCTCAGGATGACGACTCAGAACGGAATGACGACTTACAAGTCAGTCACTCACCCGCTCTTCAACAGCGACAGCAGCGT
Source organism: Rhodopseudomonas sp. (assembly GCF_048594845.1). GTDB lineage: Bacteria > Pseudomonadota > Alphaproteobacteria > Rhizobiales > Xanthobacteraceae > Rhodopseudomonas. Next base: position 4,564 of record NZ_JBMDXE010000261.1, read on the forward strand.
GGTGGTGGATTTGTAGCTTTGCACCGCGTTGTCGCGGAATGCCGGCGTCCAGTTGGTGGCGGTGCGTTCCTCGTCGCTCATCGCCGAATAGGCGTTGAGCAGACCGAGGCTGAAATCGGCGGGATTGCCCGAGGTCTGGCTCTGCTTCAGCGCGGTGAGGATGCTGGCGCGGTTGCGGCTGTCGAGCTCGCGCTTGGCCGCGAAGGTCTCTTCCTTCGAGAACAGATTGTCCTTGTTGAGCGAGATCGCCGACAGATCGCGATTGCTCAGCGTCGACAGATCGGCCTGCTGGCCGACCTTGCGGCCCGGATCGTACACCAGCTCCTTGCCGGCGGCCGACGCGGCCTTGGCCTGCGCATCCAGCGCGGCGCGGGCCGACTTCGCCACGCTGGCGAAATCCTGCGTCTGGATCGGACTGCCGGACGGGTATTGCGCCAGATAGGCGGCGACCGGATCGTTGCTGATGCCGGTGGGAATTTTGGTCGGATCGGTCTGCGTCGCGGTGATGCCCTTGCCGACCGCGGCGCGCTCGGCCTGCCAGGTCGCGGTCGCCTTCTCCTCGCTGCTGGCGCCGTCGAGATAGTCGGCGGCGGCCTTATAGACGGCGTTGTAGTTGCCGGTGAGCTTGGCGGTTTGCGTGGCCGGCGACAGCGCCGCGTTGAAGCCGGCGATCCGCGTCACCGCGGCGAGGTTCTGCTCGGCCTCGGTGAACTTTCCGCCGGCATTGGAGGCGATCGCATACAGCGCGCGGCGATCGAGCGACGACAGATCGATCGTCGGCTTGCCGCTGGAGTCGTACGGCGCGCTGACGTTCGCGGCCTTGTAGAGCTTGTCGAGCGCGGCGCGGCTGTCGCTGATGACGGCGCTGAAGTCCTTGGTGGCGGTGGCGCTGGCGAGCTGCGCCTTGGCCTGCGCCGACAGCGTCAGATTGGTCGCCGCATTGCTGGCGCCCGGCAGCACGTCGTCGCTATTGCCGTTCAGGATGTTGGCCAGCGAACTCTGCGACCCCGCCGCACGCGCGTAAGCGGCGCCATATTGCGCGTAACCCGGCAGCTGATTGGAAATCGACGTCATGGCGCGCCCCGCCGTCCGCAAACAAATTAAGGAACCCTTACCGAGCGCCACCCTTTCAGGACATGGTTAACGGAACGTAAATGTTGCTGGAGATTGCTGCGGCGGGGCGTTGGCGGCGGTGGTCGTTGCGGCGCTCGTCTCTGCTGCCATCAGCGATCGCTCGGGGGTCAGAAGTCGCCCAACCCAAAGTCGTCATGCGCGGGCTCGACCCGCCAGCGAGGCCGGAGCCCCTTCGGCGCGGCGAAGGCCCGCGCATCCCACGCGCGCGCCACCGCGGCATGAGGAGTCTTTGCGAATAGGATGGATTGCCGGGTCGAGCCCGGCAATGACGGCTGGGGAAGAGCGGCAATGGCCCGGGAGAACGGCAAGTCCCTGGGAAGAAGCGGCGACTGAGCACCAAACCCTCCCCGTCATTCTGGGGCACGAGCGGAGCTCGTGAACCCGGAATCCATACTCCCACGACTCCCGGCTGCGCACGGCCGCCGACCCGCCGTGCCCAACCACCAACGTCGGTGGTTATGGATTCCGGGCTCGCCGCTGCGCGGCGCCCCGGAATGACGGAGGCGTTAGTCCTGGATCTTCGAGAAGTCCGCCACCGCCCGGGTCGCTGCCCGGATTTCGTTGAGCAGCTTCAGGCGGTTTTCGCGGACGGCCTTGTCGTCGGCATTGACCGTCACCTTGTCGAAGAACGCATCGACCGCCGGCCGCAGCCCGGCCATCGCGGTCATCGCCGCGGCGAAGTCTTCCTGGGCGACGGCGGCGCCGGCCTCCGCCTTGGCGCGGTCGATCGCGGCGGCGAGCGCCTTCTCCTCGTCCTGCGCATACAGCGCCGCATCCGGCGCGCCATCGAAGGCGCGGCCGTCCTTCTTCTCCTCGATGCGCAGAATGTTGGCGGCGCGCTTGGTACCGGCGAGCAGGTTCTTGCCGTCGTCGGTGGCAAGAAACGCCGCCAGCGCCTCGACGCGGCGGACGATCATCAGGATGTCATCCTGCCCTTCCAGCGCGAACACCGCATCGACGAGATCGTGGCGAGCGCCCTGATCGCGGAGTTGGACTTTCAGGCGGTCGGCGAAGAAAGAGAGGAGGTCGTCCGCTAGTTTTTTCGCTCCAGCGGTGAAGAACTCCTCTGAGGAGAGTGTGTCGAAAGCGGGAGCCACAGGTGAACGCGACGGCTTCTCAGGGAGAGGGAACTCGTCAAACATGAAATGGACCGCCCCCCTATCAAGATGCTCTAGCCTACGTTGGAACTCGGCCGCGGCCTGAGCGCGAATATTCTCCTCATCAGTTTCATCAAAACCCAGGTCGGGACTTCCGATCTGAAACATCGCGAATGCATCGCCAGATCGATCGACAAAGCCGTCACTGTTCAAGAAGAGCAGATGCTGTGGCTCGTTCCAAGATTCCGATGGGCCATCTTCGGTTTGCGGATCCCACCCCGAACCGAGTCTTCGATAGCCATGCTCAGGACGGAAGCTGAAGTACATCAGCAGCACCAGCGCCTTCTGAAAAAGCTCTACAAGAGAAATGCGATCCTTGTTTTCGAGCACCACACGAATAACGCCGATTGCAGCCCTCTTCAGCGCGTAGGGGTCCTTGCTGCCCGACGGCTTGATGTCGATCGCCCAGAAGCCGACCAGCGTGTCGAGCTTGTCGGCCAGCGCCACCGCGATGCTCACCGGATCGGTCGGCACACGATCGGTCGGGCCCTGCGGCTTGTAGTGCTCCTCGCAGGCCGCGGCGACGGACGCGTCTTCGCCCTGGGCCAGCGCGTAGTACTTGCCCATCAGGCCCTGCAGCTCAGGGAATTCGCCGACGACTTCGGTCAGGAGGTCGGCCTTGCACAGCCGCGCCGCGCGCTTGGCCTTGTCGACATCGGCGCCGACCAGCGGCGCGATCTCGGCTGCTAATCGCTCGATCCGGGCGATGCGTTCGGCCTGGGTGCCGAGCTTTTCGTGGAACACGATCTGATCGAACTTCGGCAGCCGGTCTTCCAGCTTGGTCTTCAGATCGGTCTCGTAGAAGAACTTCGCATCGCTCAGCCGCGCGCGGATCACGCGTTCGTTGCCGGCGGTGATGGCGGCGCCGCCGTCGCTGGCTTCGATGTTGGCGGTCAGGATGAACTTGTTGGCGAGCTTACCGGTCGCCGGATCGGCAACCACGAAGCACTTCTGGTTGGCGCGGATGGTGGCGCGGATCACTTCGTCCGGGATCGACAGGAAGGCTTCGTCGAACGAGCCCATCAGCGGCACCGGCCATTCGACCAGGCCGGAGACTTCGTCGAGCAGGCCGGAATCCTCGACCAGCGCGTAGTTCTGCGCTTGCGCCAGCGTCTTGGCGTCGGCCAGGATGATGTCCTTGCGGCGCTGCGGATCGAGCACGACCTTCGCAGCCTGAAGCTTCGCCTCATAGTCCTCGAACCGGCGCACGCTGATTTCATCCGGCGCCATGAAGCGATGGCCGCGCGTGGTCTGGCCGGCCTTGATGCCGCTGATATCGAAGCTCACCACCTCGGGCTCCTCGGTGTCGATGCCGAAGGTCGCGATGATCGAATGCAGCGGCCGCACCCATTGCAGCGCGCCGGGCTTGGCCGAGCGCTGGCCCCAGCGCATCGATTTCGGCCACGGGAAGGTGCGGACGATCACCGGCAAAATCTCGGCCAGCACCTCGATGGCCGGCCGGCCCGGCTTCTCGATCAGCGCGACGTAGAAGTCGCCCTTCTTCGGATCGCGCTGGATCTTGGCCTCGTCGAGCGACGCGAGCCCGGTGGCTTTCAGAAAGCCCTGCACCGCCGCGTCCGGCGCGCCGACCTTCGGCCCCTTGCGCTCGTCCTTCAGATCCGGCTGCCGCGCCGGAATGCCGTGCACCGTCAGCGTCAGCCGCCGCGGCGTCGCAAACGCCTTGGCGCCCTCGTAGACGAGCCCTTCGGCGACGAGCTTGTCGGTGACCAGCCGCTTCAGATCATCAGCAGCCTTCCCCTGCATCCGCGCCGGGATTTCTTCGGAGAACAGTTCGAGGAGGAGATCGGGCATTTAGATATGATTCCGTGCGCGCGGCACCCCCACCCCCGACCCCTCCCCGCAAGGGGGAGGGGAGCAGAAGGCAGTGCCGGAAAGACAAGCCAACTCGGCCAAAGCAGAGTCCATGAAGACCAAAATCATTGAGCCTCCCGACGACGCCCGCGCGGCCTGCGGGGGCGTACGCGGTTTTGGCTCCCCTCCCCCTTGCGGGGAGGGGTCGGGGGTGGGGGGCAACGCGGACTGAATCTCGGCGAGAACACCGTCCAGATTGCCGAGGACGTCGTTATTCCAGAAGCGTAGCACGCGATAACCAAGCGCTTCGATGTGCCGCGTGCGCGCCGCATCTGCGTCGCGCTGCTCATCGTGCTGACCGCCGTCGAGTTCGATCACCAGTCTGGCGCCGCGGCTGGCGAAGTCGACGGTGTAGGGGCCGATCGACACTTGCCGGCGGAAATGTGAGTTCGCCAGCAAGACATCGTGCCGCAAGCGCTGCCACAGCACGCGCTCGGCATCGGTCGGATTGGCGCGCATCGTGTGCGCGAAGTGACGCTGGCGATCTGTCGTCATCGCTGGCGATCCGAACATTGAACTCAGCATCCGTGGACCCCCACCCCCGACCCCTCCCCGCGTGGGGGTGGGGAGCAGGAGCGTCCTGGTTATCGTGCACCCCGCCTGCCTGGGGCAGGCGACCCTCCCCCTCAAGGGGAGGTAAGAAAAGA
>NZ_JBMDXE010000262.1:0-3374 GCF_048594845.1 Rhodopseudomonas sp.
GTTCTCGATCTTCCGCGACGACGCCTTCAACGGCGACGTGTTCACCAGCCGCTCGACCGACGGCGGCGCCCACTTCGCGCCGCCGCGACCGATCACGTCCGATCCGGAGAGCCAGCGCTTCGAGGCGATCGGCTTTCGTTCTGACGGCCAGCTGTTCGCCGCCTGGCTCGACAAGCGCGACCGGGCGGCGGCACGCAGCGCTGGCAAGAAATACGACGGCGCCGCGCTGCTGGTCGCCTCGTCGCCGGACGGCGGCGCGAGCTACACGCCGGCCACGGTGGCGGCGCCGCACACCTGCGAGTGCTGCCGGCTGGCGCTGGCCTTCGATCCGGCCGGCCGCGCCGTGGTGGTGTTTCGCAACATGTTCGACGGCGGCGTCCGCGATCATGCGGTGATCACCTTCTCAGACGACGGCACACCCGGTCCGCTGCACCGGGTCAGCACCGACGACTGGCAGATCGCGGCCTGCCCGCATCACGGGCCGAGCCTGTCGGTGTCGCCGAACGGCGCCTATCACGTCGTCTGGTACACCGCCGGCAAGGTGCGCAAGGGGCTGTTCTACGCGCAATCGCGCGACGGCGGGCAGAGCTTCTCCGAGCCGATGCGGCTCGGCGACCCGGAGCGCGCGCCGTCGCGGCCCTATGTGCTGGCCGGCGCGAAAGAGACCGCGATCGTCTGGAAGCAATTCGACGGCGACGCCACCGCGGTCGAACTGATCACCTCGCCAGATGATGGCAAGAGCTGGTCGGCGCCGCGGGTGATCGCCACCACGGCGGACGCCTCGGACCATCCCTTGCTGGTGACGGACGGACGCGAGATGTATCTGTCGTGGATGACCAAGGCCGACGGCTATCGGCTGCAACCAATCGGGCGCGAACCATGAAGCGATTTCTGCTGGTGCTGATGCTGCTGGCGGCCGGCCTGCCGCCGGCCGGGGCTTCCGAGAGTGGCGGCCTGAAGCCGTTCGGGCGTGGCAGCTGGAAGCCGCTGCTGCAGGCTCATGCCGGACGGCCGACACTGGTGCATTTTTGGGGCGTGACCTGCGGGCCCTGCAAGGTCGAGCTGCCGCGGCTCGGCGCCTTCATGGCGCAGCATCCCGGCGTCGACGTGGTGACGATCGATGCCGATCTGGTGCCGAATTCCGAGCAGCCGGCGCTGGCGATGCTGCGCGGCGCCGGGCTGTCGGCTGCCGACAATTGGGTGTTCACCGACGGCTTCGCCGAGCGGCTGCGCTACGAGATCGATCCCGCCTGGCAGGGCGACATTCCCCGCACCTTGCTGATCGCCCCGAACGGCGACATCGTCACCATCGAAGGCATGGTCGAGCCCGCCACGCTGCAGGACTGGTCCGCCAGGCACGCGCCGGCGAAGTAGCACGGCGCGGGCGGCTCACACGCCCGAGAGCGCCGACCAGACGTTCGACAGCTTGCGCTGCAGGCGCTGCTTGCGGGTCGGGGGCGGGGCGTCGTCCTCGTCTTCCGGCAGCCGCAGGCCGACCACGTTGACGCGGCCGCCGCCGAGGCTGCGCGCCACCAGCACGATCGAATCCAGCGGCAGCTCGGCGCCGACCGTGGGGGCGCGGTCGAGATTGATGTCGAAATAATCGGCCAGCGTCAGCGCCTCCTCGCCGGGCTTGACGCTGACACCGTAGGCGCCGGCGAGGTCACCGAGCGAGGTCTCGCCCGGCACCACGAAGTCGCCGAGCAGATGCGGGTCGGGCGCCGTCGAGGGCGGCATGTCGACGAAGAAGCGGTCGAGGGCTTCGGCCTTCTCGGGCGGCGCCAGCAGATAGACGTAGTCGCCGGCCGCGACCGGCTCGGCCTCCTCGGGCGTCAGGATGCGCTCGTCTCGGATCACCAGCGTCGGCTTCGACCAGGACGGGATCAGCCCGCGCTTGAGGTAAAGGCTCTTGGCGCGGACCGGATAGCCGACCAGCTGTTTCTCGAGTTGGCCCGGCAGGTCCAATTCGATGCGCCGCGGGCCGCGGTCGGTGCGCGGCAGCGCGACGTGGAGCTTGCGCGCCGCCGGCCCCAGCGTCCAGCCCTGCAGCAGCAGCGAGATGATCACCACCACGAAGGCGACGTCGAAATACAGATACGCCTTGGGCAGCCCGACCAGCATCGGGATCGAGGCGAGGAAGATCGCCACCGCGCCGCGCAAGCCCACCCAGGCGATGAACAGCCGCTCACGCCAGTTGAACCGGAACGGCGCGAGGCACAAAAACACCGCGGCCGGCCGCGCCACCAGCATCAGCGCCAGCGCCACCAGCACGGCCGGCCCGGCGCTGGCCATCAGCCGCTGCGGCGATACCAGGAGGCCGAGCAGCACGAACATCACGATCTGCGCCAGCCAGGTGGCCGCGTCGAGGAACGCCACCACCGAATTATGCGCGCGGGTCGGCTGGTTGCCGATGATCATGCCGGCCAGATACACCGCCAGAAAGCCGGAGGCGTGCAGCATCTGCGAGGTGCCGAACACGACAAGTGCCGCGGTGGCGACGAACGGCGCGTGCAGGCCTTGCGGCAGCGCCACGCGGTTCAGCGCCATCACCACGGCGCGGCCGCCGACCACGCCGATCAGCGCGCCGAGCGCGGATTCGCGGACGAATTCGACGATCACATGCAGGGTCGAACTCTCGCCGCGGCTGATCAGCTCGACCAGCATCAGGGTCAGAAACACCGCGAACGGATCGTTGGTGCCGGACTCGACCTCCAGCGTCGCGCCGACCCGCGGCCGCAGCCGCAGGCCCTGGGCGTGCACCAGCAGAAACACTGCGGCGGCGTCGGTCGAGGCCACCACGGCGCCGGCCAGCAGCGCCTCGGTCCAGTTCAGGTCGAGCGCGTAGAGCGCGACCGGCGCGGTGATCAGCGCCGTGACCAAGACGCCGACGGTGGCCAGCCCCATCGATGGGGCCAGCACGGTCTTGATGCTGGAGAACCGCGTCCGCAGACCGCCGTCGAACAGGATCAGCGCCAGCGCCACCGAGCCGACCAGATAGGTCGTCGAGAGATCGTCGAACTTCAGCCCGCCCGGCCCGGACTCGCCGGCCAGCATGCCGAGCAGCAAGAACACCAGCAGCAACGGCGCGCCGAACCGCAGCGCCAGCAGGCTCGACAGGATCCCCGCCATCACCAGGATGGCGCCGAGCAGGATGGCGATGCTGACGGTGTCGAGAGAATCCATTGCCTTGGTGTAGCCGAGCGAATCGCCGCTGTCGTCCCTATCGTCGCAGCAGCGCCGTGCCTCGCGTGGCCCTCACCCCAACCCTCCCCTGCAAGCGGGGGAGGGGGCTCGCCGTGCTGGGGGAGAGGGCTTTTGTTTAAAATTCAGCAGACAACCCGCATGCGGCAGGCTCCCTCTCCCGCTTGCGGGAG
>NZ_JBMDXE010000263.1:0-4251 GCF_048594845.1 Rhodopseudomonas sp.
GCCCGCGAAAGCGGGCGACCCAGTATCCCAGAGAGTTGGTGGGAAACGCTTCACGCCAGCTGAGAGCGCACTGCAATACTGGCCCCCCGCTTTCGCGAGGATGACGTCTGTTTGTGGGGCAGCGTCCTGTTTGAATAACTACTTGCGGACGTTCATTGCTTACAGCGACAATCGTGGAAGCCTTGGCCGAATAGCCCCCTCACCATGCCGGAATGTACGTCCCCTTGAACCGCGTCTCGACGAACTGCTTCACCGGCTCCGAATGATACGCGTCGATCAGTTGCTTGACCCAGGGCTTGTCCTTGTCTTCCTCGCGGACCGCGATGATGTTGACCCAGGGGCCTTCGACGTCTTCGCGGGCAATCGCGTCCTTGGACGGATTCAGGCCGGCCTGCACCGCGTAGTTGTTGTTGATCGAGACCAAATCGACGTCCTGCAGCGAGCGCGGCAGCTGGGCGGCGTCGAGCTCGACGAATTTCAGCTTCTTCGGATTATCGATGATGTCGGCGACGCTGGCGGTGGCGCCGACGCCGTCCTTCAGCTTGATGACGCCGTGCAGCGCCAGGATCAGCAGGCCGCGGGCGCCGTTCGACGGATCGTTGGCGATCGCCACGGTGGCGCCCTGCGGCAGCTCGGCGAGCGTCTTATACTTCTTCGAATACACGCCCTGCGGCGACGCGATGGTGTTGGCGACCTTGACGATCTTCCAGTTGGTCTTGGAGATCTGGTTCTTCAGATACGGCTCGTGCTGGAACGAGTTCGCGTCCAGCTCCTTCTGCGCCAGCGCCTGGTTCGGCACCACGTAGTCGGTGAATTCGATCGGCTTGACGTCGAGCCCGCGCTCGGCCGCGACCTTCTTCACCACGTCGAGGATCTCGGCATGCGGACCGGCGGTGACGCCGACGCGGATGGTTTCGGCATGGGCGGCGCCGGCGAAAGCCAGCGCGATCAGCGAGACGGCAAAACGGCGCATCGACAAACTCCTTGTCACTTCTGAACTGGATCAGGATCGGCGTGTGCGGCGGTCGAGCTTGCGCGCCAGCGTGTCGCCGAGCGTCTGCACGCCCTGCACCAGCGCGATCAGCACCAGCACCACCGTCAGCATCACTTCCGGCATGAAGCGCTGATAGCCGTAGCGAATGCCGAGGTCGCCGAGGCCGCCGCCGCCGACCGCACCGACCATCGCCGAATAGCCGAGCAGGCTGACCAGCGTCAGCGTCAGCGCCATGATCACCGCCGGCATCGCCTCGGGTAGCAGCACCTTGCGGACGATCTGCAGGGGGCTGGCGCCGAACGCGCGCGCGGCCTCGATCAGGCCGTGATCGACCTCGCGGATCGCCGCCTCGATGACGCGGGCGATGAACGGGATCGCCGCGATCGTCAGCGGCACGGTCGCCGCCGCGGTGCCGATCGAGGTGCCGACGAGTAATCGCGTCAACGGCACGATCGCCACCACCAGAATGATGAACGGCGTCGAGCGCGTCGCGTTGACGATCACGCCGATGATGCGATTGGCGACCGGCGCGGCGAACAATTCGCCCGAACGGCTGGTGGCGAGAAAGACGCCAAGCGGCAGGCCGATCAGCGTGCCGAACAAGCCTGACAGCCCGACCATCGCCAGCGTGTCGAGCAGCGACGACCAGATCATGCGTATGAGTTCAGGCGACATAGCCGAGCTGCTCCACCAGATTGTTGCCCGCCGACAGCTGCGCGATCACCTGGCGCAGCACCTCTGGCGCAGCGCCGAGCGACACGATGAGCGTGCCGAACGGATGGCCGGCGATCATCTCGACCTGGCCGGAGAGGATGTTGAGATCAACGCCGAGATCGCGCGACACCCGCGACAGCAGCGGCTGATTGGCGTCGCTGCCCTTGAAGGTGATGCGCAGCACCGCCTGCCCGCCCGGCGGCTGGGTCGGCTGCAGCTTCTCCAGCAGCCATTCCGGCGCGCCGCTGCCGGTGACGGAAGAGACGAACCGCCGCGTCACCTCGTGGCGCGGGGTGGCGAACACGTCGAAGGTGGCGCCGTCCTCGACGATGCGGCCGCCTTCGATCACCGCAACGCGATCGGCCAGCGCCTTCACCACCGCCATCTCGTGGGTGATGAACAGGATGGTGAGATGCAGATCGCGGTTGATCTGCTTCAAGAGTTCGAGGATCTGGTCGGTGGTTTCCGGATCGAGCGCCGTGGTCGCCTCGTCCGATAGTAGCACCGAAGGCTCGGTGGCGAGCGCCCGCGCAATGCCGACGCGCTGCTTCTGGCCGCCGGACAGTTCGGCCGGATAGCGATCGCGCTTGTCGGCGAGCCCGACCATGTCGAGCAGCGGCAGCACCCGCTTGGCGATCTCGGCCTTCGCCACTCCGGCGATCTCGAGCGGCAGGGCGACGTTGCCATAGGCTGTGCGCGATGACAGCAGATTGAAATGCTGAAACACCATGCCGATCGAACGCCGCGCGCCGCGCAGCTCGCGCTCGCTGAGCGCGGTGATCTCGACGCCGTTGACGACGACGCGGCCGCTCGTCGGCGTATCGAGGCCGTTGATCAGCCGGATCAGCGTCGACTTGCCCGCGCCGCTGCGACCGATCACGCCGAGGATCGCGCCTTTCGGGACGCTCAGGCTGATATCGTCGAGCGCCACCACTTCGGCGCTGCTCTTGCGCGCCGCATACACCTTGCGGACGCGATCGATCAGGATGCCCGTCTCGGACGTGGCACTGGAAACGGGACGGTCTGGCGCGGGCGGTTGCCAGGGGGCATTCATGACGGAGGTGCTCATCGACCGAGGATGCCGTCACCGCGACGGCGTTGTCCATCGGGTACCTCCCCGGCTGCTGCACCGCAATGCACAGAGAATAAAAACAACGGCGGGCGGGGATTTGTTAGGCTTGGCAAAAGCGGTCATCTACCAAAAAGCGCTTTGGGAGAATTGCTTTCCATCCCAATGACCTCCCAACGTGGGGCACCTCAACCCGCACGGCGTCATCCTGAGGCGCTCGCCCGCAGGGCGAGCCACGAAGGATGGGCCGCGCACGCCACCCTCCCCGTCGCACATCCTTCGAGGCCGCCGCTGCGCGGCGGCGCCTCAGGATGACGGCGTGCAGGTGATGGAGAGCGGCGTATCGCCCGCCTCAGATCCCACCGCCGTTTTCGAACGAGTCGGCGACCGGCTTGGCCTGGGTGATGACGCTGCCGGGCGGCACGCTGCGGGTCAGCCAGACGCCGCCGCCGACCTGCGAGCCCTGCCCGATCGTCACCCGGCCGAGTACGGTGGCACCCGCATAGATCACCACGTCGTCCTCGAGGATCGGATGGCGATCGCCGCCCTTGATGATGCGGCCGTGCTCGTCGGTCTCGAACCGCTTGGCGCCGAGCGTCACCGCTTGATACAGCCGCACGCGGCGACCGATGCGCGCGGTCTCGCCAATCACAACGCCGGTGCCGTGGTCGATGAAGAAGCTTTCGCCGATCGTGGCGCCGGGATGGATGTCGATGCCGGTCTGCGCGTGCGCGATCTCGGCGACGATCCGCGCCAGCATGGTGACGCCGAGCGCGTACAGCCGATGCGCCAGCCGATGCCGGATCATCGCCGCGACGCCGGGATAGCAGAACACGACTTCGTCGAGACTCTTGGCGGCCGGATCGCCGTCGAACGCGGCGCGGATGTCGCTGTCGAGCAGCGCGCGGATGCGAGGCAGGTCGTGGGCGAAGTCGGCCACGATCGTCAGCGCCTGGCCGTCGATCTCGCTGTGCTTGGCGACGCCGTCGAGATCGTTCAGCCGCAATTCGCGCCGCACCTCACGCCGAAGCCGGCGTAGTGCCTGCTCGATGGTGTCGGCGACGAACACGTCGAGGGTGTCTTCCGACAGGCCGGAGGGCCCGAAATGCCTCGGATACAACGCCGCGACCAAGCCGTCGAGAATCCCCGCCACCGCCTCGCGTGACGGCAGTTCCGGCAACGGCCGGCCCTTATAGCGCCGCCGCTGCGACACCGCGCGCAGACCGGCCAGATCGGCGACGATCGCGCCGAGGTCCCATGCGGGTTCAGGGACGACACGGGGCTCGGCGGATTGCGACATGCAGGCGGCTCCGGTGAGTTCGATGAGTTAGTTGTGAAACGTTGAGCGACAAACTCTCCCCGTCATTGCGAGGAGCACCCGGATCGGCGCTTCGCGCCGTCCGAGTACAGGCTCCGCGACGAAGCAATCCAGCACAGTGCACCGGGCTGGATTGCTTCGCTTCGCTCGCAATGA
>NZ_JBMDXE010000264.1:0-46711 GCF_048594845.1 Rhodopseudomonas sp.
CGCTGCTCGGCTCGGCGCTGAAATTCGACGGCCGCTTCATCCTGCAGACCCAGACCGACGGTCCGGTGTCGCTGCTGATCGTCGATTTCCAGGCGCCCGACCGGCTGCGTGCCTATGCGCGGTTCGACGAGAGCCGGCTGGAGCCGGGTCTGAGTTCCGGTGCGCTGCTCGGCAAGGGCCATCTGGCGATGACCATCGATCAGGGCCCCGACATGAGCCGCTACCAGGGCCTCGTCGCGCTCGACGGCGGCGGGCTGGAGGAGGCCGCGCACGAGTACTTCCTGCGCTCCGAGCAGATCCCCACCAAGGTGCGACTCGCGGTCGGCGAGGAATGGCGCGGCGGCGAAGGTGGCCGGCATCATTGGCGCGCCGGCGGCATGCTGTTGCAGTTTCTGCCGAAGGCGCCGGAGCGCGCGCGCCAGGCCGATCTCGATCCCGGCGATGCGCCCGACGGCGCGGCGGTGCACGCCGTGCCGGAGGACGACGCCTGGGTCGAAGGCCAGTCGCTGATCGGGACGGTCGAGGACATCGAGCTGATCGATCCGGCGCTGTCCGGCGAGCGGCTGCTGTATCGGCTGTTCCACGAACGCGGCGTCCGCGTGTTCTCGTCGCTGCCGCTGCGCGCGCAATGCTCCTGCTCGCGCGACGCCGTCTCCGGCATGCGGTCCCGCGTCTCGGCGCAAGACCGCGCCGACATGGTCAAGGACGGCAAGGTCGTGGTGACCTGCGAGTTCTGCTCTTCGGTGTACGAATTCACGCCGGACGAAGCGGGCGTGGAGCCGGGTGCGGAAGCGACAAACTCAGCGGCGACGAACGGCGCAGCGCCGAACGATTAGTGCGCTCCGCGTAATCAGCCTCTCCGTGTCCCGGACGCGATGCAGCACGCAGTGCTGCTTCGCAGATCCGGGACCCCGGTTCCGGGGCGCGCATCTCACGAAGCAGCTTTCGGTGAATCACGAACCGGGGCCCCGGATCTGCTGCGCACCACGCCGCAAGCGCGGCGTGTTGCGCAGCGTCCGGGGCACGCAGATATCCGCGTGTGGCCCCTCAGTTCAACGTCCGCTTCCCCTCCGGGCTGTCCAGCGAGAAGGCCGGAACGTCGATCTCGAACCGTTCGCCGGTTTCGCTTTCCATCTGGTAGCGGCCGGCCATGAAGCCGGAGGCGGTGGGGAGGGGGACGCCGCTGGTGTATTCGAAGCGCTCGCCGGGCGCGAGCACCGGCTGTTCGCCGACAACGCCTTCGCCGCGGACTTCCTGGGTGCGGCCGGAGGCGTCGGTGATCACCCAATGCCGGGTGCGTAGCTGAACGGTCTCGTCGCCCGAATTCGTGATCACGACGGTGTAGGACCAGAAGAACTGCCGGTTCTCGGCTGAGGACCGTTCGGGCAGGTAGTTCGGCTCGACGGTCACCTCGATCTGACGGGTTACGGCGCGGTACATTGACGTTGTTCCAGCTTGCAGTGCGATCATATCGCAGAATCCCGTTTTGAAACCAGCCGCTCGGAACGATTTTCAGTCTACGCTGCGACACGGGCCGTGGTTTCAACATAGTTGCGGCGTAGTTCCGCGGCGACGCCGGGTCGCACCGACGGTCTGCACGAAACCGGGCATTGTGCCGCCGCGTCCGTCCGCGGCCGCCGCGGATCCCCGGAAGGTCGCGAGGCCGCTCGACGCTCCGTTGCGAAATCTCGCCTGTCCCGATGCGGGCTGGTATATCAGCGTCACGGCGCGATGCTGCGCCCGCCCGGAGCCCCATGACTCCCGTCGCCTCATCCGTTGCCGAACCGGTTGCTGTCACGCCGCCCGCGGAAATTCCGCCGCCGACGGAAGCCGCGCCGCCGCCGGCCCCTCCGCCAAAGCCGGCGATCCGCAAGCCGGTGCCGAAGCGTGAATTGCGGCTGGACCTGTTTCGCGGCCTCGCGCTGTGGCTGATCTTTATCGACCATTTGCCGGCGAATGTGCTCACCTGGCTGACGATCCGTAACTACGGGTTCTCCGACGCCACCGAGATCTTCATCTTCATCTCCGGCTACACCGCGGCCTTCGTCTATGGCCGGGCGATGCGCGACCAGGGTTTCGTGGTGGCGTCGGCGCGGATCATGAAGCGGGTCTGGCAGATCTACGTCGCCCACGTCTTCCTGTTCACGATCTTTCTGGCCGAGATTTCCTACGTCGCCACCAGTTTCCAGAACCCGCTCTACACCGAGGAAATGGGCATTCTGGACTTCCTGAAGCAGCCCGACGTCACCATCGTGCAGGCGCTGCTGCTGCGGTTCCGTCCGGTCAATATGGACGTGCTGCCGCTCTATATCGTGCTGATGTTCTTCCTGCCGGCGATCCTCTGGATCACGCGGCGCTCGCCCGACGTGGCGTTGGCGCTGGCGACCGCGCTGTATGCCGCGACCTGGCAGTTCGACCTGCATCTCACTGCCTATCCAAGCGGCGTATGGGCGTTCAATCCTTACGCATGGCAGCTGCTGTTCGTGTTCGGCGTCTGGTGCGCGATGGGCGGGGCGCAGCGCCTGGCGCGGGTGCTGGCGTCACCCATCACCCTGTGGGTGTCGGTCGCCTACCTGCTGGCGGCCTTCTTCGTGACGCTCACCTGGCACATGCCGCAGCTGTTCCACATCCTGCCGAAGTGGCTCGAACAGTGGATGTATCCGATCGACAAGCCCAATCTGGACGTGCTGCGCTTCGCCCATTTCCTGGCGCTGGCGGCCATCACAGTGCGCTTCCTGCACCGCGACTGGCGCGGCCTGAACTCGCCCTGGTTGCGTCCGCTGATCCTGTGCGGTCAGCACTCGCTGGAGATCTTCTGCATCGGCATCTTCCTTGCTTTCGCAGGCTACTTCGTGCTGGCGGAAGTCTCGGGCGGCGCCGTTATGCATTTCTTCGTCAGCCTGACGGGTATCGTTATCATGTCCGCCGCGGCGTGGCTTTTTTCGTGGTACAAGAATGAGGTGGCCAAGGGTGGGACCCCCAAGGGGAACCCCAACGCCGACCTCGCGGGAGGCGATGCATGATGGCCGGCAGGATGGCCAGCTGGAGAGAGATGCGTGTGCTGACGGGGGCCCTGATCGGCGCCCTGGGGCTGGCGCTGCTGTCCGGGCGCGCCGCCAACGCGGCGCCGGAAGTCGCATCGGTCGGTTGCGAAGCGCCGGCCTATATGCTGGCGACCGACCTGACCCTCAACCGCGTCGTGGCCTCGCTGAAGAACGACCGCAAGCTCGACATCCTGGTGATCGGCAGCCGTTCCTCCACCATCAGCTCGGCGGAAAACACCGGCTACCCAGCGCGGCTGCAGACCCTGCTGCGCGACAAGCTCCCGGGCGTCAACGTCAACGTCACGCTGGAAATGCGAATGAAGCGGACCGCCGCGGAGGTCGCCTCCGGGATCGGCGCGCTGGTCACCGAGCGCAAGCCGTCGCTGGTGATCTGGCAGACCGGCACCTATGACGCGATCCGCTCGATTGACCCGGACGATTTCCGCAGCGCGCTCAGCGAGGGCATCGAGGCCGCCCAGAAGGCCGGGGCGGACGTCATTCTGATGAATCTGCAATACAGTCCCCGAACCGAGACCATGATCAACCCCACGCCGTATCTCGACAACATGCGGGTGGTGGCGCAGGAGCACGACGTTCCGCTGTTCGACCGCTTCGCGTTGATGCGGCACTGGAACGAGACCGTCGAATTCGACCTGTTCAGCCCCGCGCCGGGCATCGATCTCGCGATGCGGGTTCACGGGTGCCTGGCGCGTGCGCTGTCGACCTTCGTGCTCGACGCGACGCATATCAATCCGTCGGAGCTGAGGACGCTGCGTTAATGAGGAGACGTTGCGCGAAATTCGTCGCCCGGAGCGGGGCGGCGGCGCTGGTGTTCGGTGTTCTCGTGTCCGCCGCGTTCGCGCAGGCCGCTCCGACCTCGCCTGATCCAACTTCCAGCACCGAGACGACGCAAGCTCCGGCCCCGTCCGGCCAGAAGGGCATCGCCGGCAAGGCGATCGACAAGGTCAAGCAGGCCGCCAAACAGGCCGGCGACATTCTTACGCGGGTTCCGTGTCTGCCTCCCAAGGGCGGCAGCAAGTCGATGGGCTCGCTGCCGCATGTCGCGCGCAAGCTGGTCGACGGCGAGCCGGTGGTGATCGTCGCGTTCGGCTCGTCCTCGACCCAAGGCTACGGCTCGACCTCTCCAGCCTACAACTATCCCAACCGTCTCGCGCAGCGCCTGCGCCGGCAATATCCGACGGCCGACATCACCGTGATCAACAGCGGCAAGGGCGGCGAGGACGCGCCCGAGATGATGGCGCGGCTGAAGAGCACGGTGCTCGACGCCAAGCCCGATTTGGTGATTTGGCAGGTCGGCACCAATGCGATCCTGCGCAATCTCGATCCGGTCGAGACCGGCAAGCTGGTCGACGAGGGCATCGCCGCGATCCAGGCCGCCGGCTCGGACATTGTGCTGGTCGATCCGCAATACGTGCCGCGCGTCAACGAGCGCGGCGAGAGTGCCGGCAAGATGATCGCTGCGCTCGGCCGCCTCGCCGAGCTGCGCCGCGTCGGGATTTTCCCGCGCTTCGAGGTGATGAAGGACTGGCACGAGCGGCAGGCGCTGCCGTTCGACAGCTTCGTCACCGCCGACGGCCTGCACATGAACGACTGGGGCTATGCCTGCTTCGCGCAGTTGCTCGGCGACGACATCATTCGCTCGGTCGGTCAGATCAAGCTCGGCGTCACCGTCCCGGCGGACGTGCGCGCCTATCGGCCGATGTAATCGCGCTGCACCGTGTTGCGCCGGACGCGCGGTGCAATCCCCGGCTGCGGTCTGCCGACTGCTATCATGCATCATGACTCAGTTGCGCGTCGCGACATGACGCCGCTATTGCGATCGTTCGCCAAGCTGATCTAATCAGAAAGTCGAAACAGACGACCTCGGCGAGATAGTTGCTGCGTACGCGTTCGCCGACGACGCAGGGACTTCCGCGAAGGCCTCGATATCGGGGCCGCGCTCAACTTGCATGAAGCAAGAGGCCGATGTCACGTTCCAAGATCCCGTTGCCGCATCTGCCGTTTCGAATCGCCAACGCGGTCGAGGATCTTGATATCGAAGTGATGTCGGAGCGTCTGTCGAACGGCCGGTCGAAGACCAGCTACCGACTGCCGGCCAGGGATGCGGATTTTCGCAGTGTCTCGCTGATCAAGCAGGTCGGCACATCGACGATCGTGGCGAACGCCTGCACCGCAGTGGAATTCACATCGATCGAGCCCTCCCATGCGATCGTGATGCTGCCGCTGAAGGGCGACGCGATCATCACTCAGGACAAGCGGCAGCTGACGTGGCGGGCGGATGCCTGCGCGGCCTTCCTTCCCGCCGCCGATACGTCGGGCGTTTTCAGCAGCCGCTCCGCGGTCGGCATTCCGGTGATGCCCGATCTGCTGGAAGATCTGGCCGCTCGGATGCTCGGCCGCGATCCGGGCGGTCCGGCGCTGCTCGATCTGTCCACACCGCGCGAGCTGCAACTGGTCTGGGGCAGCGTGCGGTTCAACTCCGCGTTCACGCATCTTCTGTTCGCGATCGACCAGTGCAGCCCTGTGCAGCAGATGCTCGATCGAAGCGGGCTCGATGACGCGATCCACCGCATGCTGGTGATGCTGCTGCAGCCGGAGATGTTCCTGGGCGATCCGGTCCGGCCGAAGCCGCCACGCCGTTATCAGATCGACGACGTCTGCGACTACATCTTGGCCAATCTCGACCGGAAACTCGCGCTGAGCGACCTGGAACCAGTCAGCGGGCTCTCGTCGCGCGTGCTGCAATACGCTTTCCGCGAGCGCTTCGGTTGCTCGCCGATGCAATGGGTGAACGATCAGCGGCTGGAGCAGGTGCGCGCGCTCATCCAGGTCGCGCCCCCCGGAGCCCGCGTCGCGACGATCGCCTCGGCCTATTTCAGCAACCTCGGTGATTTCGCGCAGAAATATCGCCGGCGGTTCGGCGAACTGCCGTCCGTCACGATGGAACGCAGGCGAACCAAGTAAGCGAACTCCCTCGCTGGTTGTAAACCCGCAATGGTTGCGTGATACAAATCTAACACACACTTGTTTTGTTGAAGCCTTCGTTCGCAATCCGAACACGCATTTCGTGCGCGCGGTTTTCGTGCTGTCAGGCACGTGCACCTTTCCCGGAAAGGTCACACACAGCCGGATTCGGCGAATCGCAGGGGCAGGGAATGCAGGTTTACGAACGCGCCGGGGCAGGCACGCGACATCTCGGGGCCGCTGGACGGTTGCGCTCCTCGACGTCCCGCCTGAAGCGCAGCACGGCGCTGAGCGGACTTGCGGGCGTTCTTGCCTTCGCAATCGCGACATCGTTCGCGCTGGAGCCGGCCTTCGCCGACGGCGGCGCCAGCGGTTCTGGCATTTCCGGTGGCGGCGACTCCGTCAGCGGCGTGGGCACTGCGGGCACCGATAGCAGCGGTGGTGGCGGCGGTGGCGGTGGTGGCGCCGGCATCGTCGGCGGCAGCGGCGGTCAGGGAACGTCGATGGGAGGCAGCGTCTTCCCGGGCGGTGCTGGCGGCGCAACGGCCGGCGCCGATGGCTCGGCAGGAACAAGCGCGTCGGGAGCCGGTGCCACGAGCGGCGGTGGTGGTGGCGGCGGCGGCGCGCATGGCTATGTCGGCAGCCTCGCGCCGTCATCGGCAGTCACCGGCGGCAATGGCGGCGCGGGCGGTGACGGCGATTATTATGGCGGCGGCGGTGGCGGCGGCGGTTATGGCGCGGTGATCACCGGCGGCGGAAGCGGGACGTTCTCGGCGAATGTGAGCGCCGGTGCCGGCGGTGCGGGCGGCAACGCCATCGGCAACCCGGGTAACGGCGGATCGGGCGGCACGGGTCTCTATCTCGCGTCGCCCTCCTACACGGCGACGATTCTGGGAGCCGTGACGGGCGGCAACGGCGGTGCCGCAGGCACCGGCTTCTTTCCGGCCGTGGACGGAGCGGGCGGCGTCGGCCTCACCGGCGCCAGCAATCTGACGGTGATCCTCGGCTCCACCGGCAGCATCGCCGGCGGATTGAGCGGAGACGGCGTGACGCGGGCCAATGCCGTCACGTTCACCGGCGGCACCAACGTCTTCGAACTGCAGTCCGGCGGCACGGTGCTCGGCAACGTCGTTGCATTTTCGGCGGCTGATACGTTCCGCCTCGGCGGCGCGACGGCCGGTTCGTTCGACGTATCGACGCTCGGGACGACTGCGCCTTATATCGGCTTCGGCAAATACGGCGTCGCTGCCGGCGGCAACTGGACGCTGACCGGGACCGCGACGTCGACGAATCCATGGACGATCGGCGGCACCGCGCGCGTCGACGGCGATCTTTCGTCCGCATCGCTGACGACGGTGAATGCCGGCGGCGTTCTCACGGGCGCGGGCCGGGTCGGTGAGACGCTGATCAATGGCGGCACGCTCACCGCCGTCAACGGCACGAACTCGCTCGCCTTCAGTGGAAACCTGACCTTCACGGCCGCATCGACCTACATGGTCGAAGTCTCGCCCGCCTCATCGGGGCGCGTGAACGTCAACGGCACGACGACCTTGGGCGGCGCGACCGTCAATGCCGTGTTCGCGCCCGGCAGCTACGTGACCAAGCAGTACACCATCCTGAATTCGACCGGAGCGGTAAGCGGCACGTTTTCGTCGCTGGTCAACACCAACCTGCCCGCCAACTTCACGTCCAGCCTGAGCTACGGGGCGAACAACGTCTATCTCGACCTCGCGCTGAACTACACGCCCACTCCGTCGGGGCCGGTGTTCAACCCGCTGAACCAGAACCAGCTCAACGTCGCCAACGCGGTGACCGGCGCCTTCAATGCCGGCCGTCCGATTCCGGTGGTGCTGGGTAGTCTCACGCCGGCGGGGCTGACCCAGGCTGCCGGCGAGACAGCGACGGGATCGCAGCAGACGACGTTCGATGCGATGAACCTGTTCATGGGAGCGATGATCGATCCGTTCGCGGCGGGGCGTAGCGAGGCGGGCGCATCTGGCGGCAGCGGCTTGATGTCGTATGCCGGCCAGCCTGATCCGCGCGATGCCTATGCGATGTTCGCCAAGGCCGCACCGATGAAGGCCGCTCCGCCCTTGCCGCAATGGTCGGTGTGGGCGACCGGATTCGGCGGCTCGCAGACCACCGACGGCAATGCGTCGGCGGGCACCAACACCTCCACCAGCCGGATCTATGGCGCAGCGGTCGGACTCGACTATCGGATTTCGCCGAGCACGGTCGCCGGCTTTGCGATGTCGGGCGGCGGCACCAACTTCTCGGTCGCCAACAGCGGCAGCGGCCGGTCCGACATGTTCCAGGTCGGCGGCTTCATGCGGCACAGCTTCGGCGCGAGCTATCTGGCCGCGGCGATGAGCTACGCGTGGCAGGACGTGACGACGAACCGCAACGTCGCCGGGATCGATCAGTTGCAGGCCCGGTTCAACGTCAATGCCTTCACCGGCCGGCTCGAAGCCGGGACGCGCTACGTCACGCCCTGGATGGGCGTGGGCGCGACGCCCTACGCGGGCGTGCAGGTCACGGTATTCGATCTGCCGGCGTATAGCGAGCAGGTGATCTCCGGTCCGGGCGTGTTCGCGCTGAACTACGCCGGCAAGGAAGTCACGTCCACGCGCAGCGAACTCGGTGTTCGCACCGACAAAGCCTACCTGCTGGCCGATTCGGTCCTGACGTTGCGCAGCCGGCTCGCCTGGGCGCATGAGTTCAACACCGATCGCAATCTGGCCGCGACGTTCCAGTCGGTGCCGGGCGCGTCCTTCATCGTCAACGGCGCGCAGCAGGCCCGTGATGCGGCGTTGACCTCAGCGTCCGCCGAAATCAAGTGGCGCAGCGGCTTCTCGGTGGCGGCGATCTTCGAGGGGGAATTCTCGGACGTCACCCGATCCTATGCCGGCAAGGGCGTCGTCCGTTATCAATGGTGAGCGCTGCCCTCGCAATGATGTGAGCCCGCTTACGCGGACTCGCGCGAAGCCGATTTACTTTTGCGGGGAGCGGTCAGCGCGCTGCCGGCCTGCAGGAGTCGATGATGCGAACATATGACTCCCGGACGCTGGACGGCTGGCACTGGTTGCGAAACCGCCAGTTGGTCCGGCGCGGGCGGCTTTCAAGATAACCCGCGACTCTCTCGGCGGATCTGATGGACGAATCCGTCAGATCGACCAAGCAGGCGCCCACGCCGAACAGTTCGCGATGCACCGGCAGGTCCGAGAGGATCAGCGGCGTGCCATGGCATGCGGCCTCGGCCGCAGACATGTTGAAGCCCTCGAAGCGCGACACCGTGATGAACGCGACCGCGCGGCGATACAGCGCGTCGAGCTCGCCGCGTGAGACGTAGCCGAGATGCCGGATGGCGGATCTGACCGCGTCAGGCTGCGTCGCCAGATTCTCTGCCAGTCGCTCCTGTCCATGCCCGGTCACCACCAGCCTCAAGCCTGGCCTGAGCGCGAGCAGCGCTGCGAACAATTCCAGCAGCGCGGGAAAATTCTTGTGCGGATGGTGATGGAAGGACGCCAGCAGGAACGGGGCTTCGTTGTCCGCAGCGTCGGAAAGATCGGCGACCGGATGCGCCTCGATCGGATTATAGATCACGCTGCAACGCCGCGGCTTGCCGAACAGGCCGATGAAATCGTTCTTCGTACTTCGGCTGATGAAGACGATGCGGTCCGCGTTGCTTCTGGTCTCCGCGAAGGTCTGGTGCAGCCAGCTGCGTCGTTCCGGTGGAAACAGGTCCGGCAGAAAGGCGAACTGCAGATCGTGGATCACATTGATGATCGCGGGGCCAGCAGCGTTCGGCTGTCTGGCGACCGGCGACTGAAAGTTCGGGAAGAAGAACACCGCGTTCGGCTCGATCCCGGCCAGGATCTCGGCGACTTTGCGCTCGCGGTCCAGATACAGCATGTCGTCATGCGCGCAGCCGAGAGCGGCCGTGAACGCGCGGACGGAAACCAGCCGCTGCTGATAATGCGCCGCGAGCTGGCGAAACAGGAGCCGCGAGAACTCGACCACGCCTCCCATCCCGGGATAGTCGTGGACGATATCGAAGTAATAGATCGGCCAGGACGGCCCTGAAGGACGCTGCATGTCCGGACGTGTCGTGAGCGCCCGCGGGCTTGACCGTCACCAATAAAGCGTTTCGGACGAAAGTGAAGCTCTCCTGCGGTCCGGACAGCAACTCCCAGGCAATTCAAACAGCGAGCCGTCCTGGCTGCGGTGACGCAGCGTCGACGTGTTAAGTCCGGACCGCGCGGAGCATATTGCTCAGCGCACCACGACCTTTGCGCCGGTCGGCACCCGCTCGTAGAGATCGACGACGTCCTGGTTCAGCATCCGGATGCAGCCGGACGACACCGCTTCGCCGATCGTCCACGGCTCGGTGGTGCCGTGGATGCGGAACATCGTGTCCTTGCCGTTGCGATACAGATACAGCGCCCGCGGTCCTAGGGGATTGTTGGCGCCGCCCGCCATGCCGCTCGCCCATTTGCCGTAGCGCTCCGGCTCGCGCGCGATCATGTTCGAGGTTGGAGTCCAGTTCGGCCATTCGGCCTTGCGGCCGACCTGCGCGGTGCCGGTGAAGGCGAGCCCGGCCTTGCCGACGCCGACGCCGTAGCGCAGCGCCTTGCCGCCGTCGAGCACCAGATAGAGGAAGCGCTTGCGCGGCTCGACCACCACCGTGCCGGGCGGTTCGCCGCCGGTGTAGTCAACCACTTGCCGGACATAGGCCGGGTTGAGATCGCTGGCGTCGATGCCGTCGATCGGGAACTTCTCGGTGTCGATCGCCGCATAGCGCGCCGCCAGGGCAGGGTTCACCAGCGACGGCGAGACGCCGATCGGCGACTGGGAATCGGTGACGCAGCCGCCGAGGGCGAGCGCGGCGGCGGCAAGGACAAGCAGGGCGGGCAATTTCATTGGGACAATCGAATTCGCTGATTTCGCTTTGACGGCTGCGCTTCGGCCTCGACCCTTATCACTGGCCCGGCGTTGGCGCGGCCGCAACCTCGTTGGACGCATCGCTGCGTCGTCACCGAGGCAGCAGACAGGTGATAGCATCACCGGCCGTCCGCGCGACGCTTCGCAACTGCGGCATGTCGACGCCCGCGAGTTCCGGGTGTGGTGATGACGCAACTAATTACGTGAGCGCCGCGTAGTCAGCCATCGCATTGAGCGATGATCTCGCCCCCACGTCATGCCCCGCTCGTCGCGGGCATCCACGCCTTGGGCAGATGATACAAGGCAAGACGTGAATGGCCGGGACAAGCCCGGCCATGACGAGAGTGCGAACTACCTGGCTTCGCTCGAAAGCCGTTCAGCGCCTCTGCCTCACACCTTCTCCAGCGCAGCGATCAGGTCCTCGACCAGATCGTCCTTGTGCTCCAGCCCGGCCGACAGCCGGATGAAGCCTTCGCTGATGCCGAGTTCGGCGCGCGCTTCCGGCTTGAGTCGCTGATGCGTGGTCGTCGCCGGATGCGTGACGAGGCTCTTGGCGTCGCCGAGATTGTTGCTGATCTTCACCAGCTTCAGGGCGTTGAGGAAGCGGAACGCCTCGGCCTTGCCGCCCTTGACTTCGAAGCCGACCAGCGTCGAGCCGGCGCCCATCTGCTTCTTCACCGTCGCGGCCTGCGGATGATCGGCGCGGCCCGGATAGACCAGCCGCGGCACCTTCGGGTGCCCGGCCAGCGCGTCGGCGATCGCGGCGGCGTTCTCGGTCTGCTGACGAACGCGGACGCCCAGCGTCTCCAGGCCCTTCAACAACACCCAGGCATTGAACGGCGACAGCGACGGGCCGGTCTGGCGCAGATACATCTGGATGTGTTCTTCGATGAACGCCTGCGACGACAGCACCACGCCGCCGAGACAGCGGCCCTGGCCGTCGATGTGTTTCGTCGCGGAGTACACGACGACGTCGGCGCCGAGTTCGAGCGGGCTCTGCCAGATCGGCGTCGCGAACACGTTGTCGACGACGAGGCGCGCGCCGGCCGCATGCGCGATCTCGGCGATCGCGCCGATATCGAGCACGTCGAGCGTCGGGTTGGTCGGGCTCTCGAGGAAGAACGTCTTGGTGTTGGGCCGCACCGCCTTCTGCCACTGATCGAGATCCAGGCCGTCGACCAGCGTCGACTCGATGCCGTAGCGGGGCAGCAGATCCTCGACCACGTAGCGGCAGGAGCCGAACATCGCCTTGGAGGCGACGACGTGATCGCCGGCGCGCAGCGGCGCCAGCATCGCGGCCGTCACCGCCGCCATGCCGGTGGCGGTCGAGCGCGCCGCCTCGGCGCCTTCGAACTCGGCCATGCGTTGCTCGAAGCTGAACACGGTCGGGTTGGAAAAGCGCGAATACTGGAAGCCGGCGTCGTCGCCGGTGAAACGCGCTTCGCATTGCTCGGCGCTGTCGTAGACGAAGCCCTGCGTGAGGAAGATCGCCTCGGACGTCTCGCCATATTGCGAGCGCAGGCTGCCGGAATGCACCAGGCGAGTCTCGCGGCGGAAATGCGCGGTATCGGGAATGGCAATCGAAGGCTTCGCAGCCGGGGTGGTGGTCTCGGACATGTGGTCTCCCTTCGCGACCACGCCGGGCGGCGCGGGCACAAAAAAACCGGCTTGGGGATCAACCCTCGGGCCGGGAGCGCACTGTCCCCGGCCTGTTTAGCGACTTGTTTAACGTGGCTGCAAGCCGGCCGGCTCAAATCACCACGGGATAAGTCGGGCTCTTAATCCCGCATGCCCTTCCCGTCAAGCCGGCCTTCGGATAACCGATGAAATCCAGTATTTTCCGCGTCTGGCGGTCTGTCCCGCCGTGAGGATCGCCGTGCCGTTTGCGTTGCCGCCCGATGCCGCAGGAATCCTGCCCGACCGCATGATCGCGGCAATGGCGGAGGCCGGGCTGATCCTGCCGGAATATCCATTCGTCGAGAGCCAGATCCAGCCGGCCAGCCTCGATCTGCGACTCGGGCCAATCGCCTACCGGGTGCGCGCCAGCTTCCTGCCGGGGCCTGACTGCACCGTGGCCGAGCGGATCGACGAACTGAAGCTGCACGAGATTGACCTGTCGGACGGCGCCGTGCTGGAGACCAACTGCGTCTACATCGTGCCGCTGCTGGAAAGCCTGGCGCTGCCGAAGAGCATCGTCGCGGCCGCCAATCCGAAAAGCTCCACCGGCCGGCTCGACGTGTTCACGCGCGTGATCGCCGATGGTACCCGGCGGTTCGACATGATCGGCGCCGGCTATCACGGCCCGCTTTACGCCGAGATCAGCCCGAAGACCTTCCCGGTGCTGCTGCGCGAGGGCTCGCGGCTGTCGCAGGTACGGTTCAGCGTCGGCCGCGCCACGCTCGACGCCGACGAACTCGACGCGCTGCACGATGCGGAGCGGCTGGTCGATGCGGACGATGCCGATCTCAATGGCGGCGTCGCCGTCAGCGTCGATCTGTCGGGCGTCAACTCGAACGGCTTCGTCGGCTACCGTGCCAAGCGCCATACCGGCGTCGTCGATATCGACCGCCGCGGCGGCTATCCGGTCGGCGAATTCTGGGAGCCGATCGCGGCGCGGCCTGACGGCACGCTGATCCTCGATCCCGGCGAGTTCTACATCCTGGCCTCGAAGGAAGCGGTGCAAGTGCCGCCGGACTACGCGGCCGAGATGGTGCCGTTCGATCCGCTGGTCGGCGAATTCCGCGTGCACTACGCCGGATTCTTTGACCCCGGCTTCGGCTACGAGGGCGCCGGCGGCCTCGGCTCGCGCGCGGTGCTGGAAG
The DNA here is from genome assembly GCF_048594845.1 of Rhodopseudomonas sp. GTDB lineage: Bacteria > Pseudomonadota > Alphaproteobacteria > Rhizobiales > Xanthobacteraceae > Rhodopseudomonas. Next base: position 13,793 of record NZ_JBMDXE010000264.1, read on the forward strand.
TCCGCTCGCGCGAGGTGCCGTTCATCCTCGAGCACGGCCAGATCGTCGGGCGCCTGATCTACGAAAAAATGCTGTCCCGCCCCGCCTCACTCTACGGCCAGCGCATCGGCTCGAACTATCAGGGCCAGAGCCTGAAGCTGAGCAAGCATTTCAAGGTTTAGTTAGTTCGCGGCGAAGGCATTCGTAGGGTGGCAAAGGCCGTAGCGCCGTGCCCACGCGGATCGCTTAAAATTCGATCCTGCGTCGTGATGGTGGGGCACGCTCCGCTTTGCCGACCCTGCAAACTCGGTCCTACCGCGCCGCCTGCTCCCGCCCGCTCGGCGTCACGCGCCACACCGAGTTGCTGACGTCGTCGGCGACCAGCAGGCCGCCGCGGCGGTCGATTGCGACGCCGACCGGACGGCCGAGCGCTTCGCCCTTGTCGTTGAGGAAGCCGGTGAGGATGTCGCGCGGCGGGCCCGAGGGCTGGCCGTCCTTGAACGGCACGTAGATCACCTTGTAGCCGGAATGCGGCTTGCGATTCCACGAGCCGTGCTGGCCGACGAAGGCGCCGCCTTTCATCTCGGCTGGAAACAGGTCGCCGGTGTTGAAGGCGAGGCCGAGCGAGGCGGTGTGGTTGCCGAGCGCGTAGTCCGGCTTGATCGCCTTGGCGACGAGGTCCGGCCGCGGCGGCTTTATCCGCTCGTCGACGTTCTGGCCGAAGTAACTGTAGGGCCAGCCATAGAACGCGCCGTCCTGCACCGAGGTCATGTAGTCCGGCACGAGGTCGCTGCCGATTTCGTCGCGTTCGTTGACCACCACCCACAGCTTGCCGGTCTGCGGCTCCCAGGCCGGGCCGTTGGGATTGCGCAGGCCGGTGGCGAACAGCCGCGTCGCGCCGCTCTGGCGGTCGACTTCGATCACCGCGGCGCGATTGACCTCTTGATCCATGCCGTGCTCGCCGACATTGCTGTTGGAGCCGGAGGTCGCATACAGCTTGCTGCCGTCGGGGCTGGCGATCAGATCCTTGGTCCAGTGGTGATTGAGCGGCCCGGCCGGAAGATCGGCCAGCTTGGTGCCGGGCGTGGTGATGCGCGTATCGCCCGGATTATAGGTGAAGCGCATGATGCCGTCGGTGTTGGCGACGTAGAAATCGTTGCCGACCAGCGCCATGCCGAACGGCGAGTTGAGGCCGTCGAGGAAGGTGGTGCGGACCTCAGCGACGCCGTCGCCGTCGGCATCGCGCAGCAGCGTGATGCGGTTGGCGCTCGGCGTGCGCGCTCCGGCGCGGCCCATCACATATTCGGCGACGATGCGCTTGATCGTCTTGCCCTGCTCGGGCCGCTCGGGCGCATTGGTCTCGGCGACCAGCACGTCGCCGTTCGGCAGCACATGCAGCGTGCGCGGATGGTCGAGGCCGTGCGCGAACGCCGTCACCGCCAGGCCTTCGGCGGGCTTCGGCTTGGCGCCCTCGGCAAAGCGGACCGCCGGGGCGATGTTGACGGTCGGCAGCAGCTGGCTTTTGGGCTCCGGCAGCTTCGGCGACGGGCCGTAATCCTCGCCCTGCGCGATCTGGGTCTGGTCGCGACAGGCGGCAAGCGGCAGCGTCACGGCGCAGCACAGGGCGAGTCGGCGGATCGTCAAGGGTCGGCGCATCACGTCTCTCCACTCAGGAACACGCCACGCCAATAGCGCAGGCCGGGTTGCGTTCGCCTAAAGGCCATGAAAAATCTGTGAGGCGGCCTTCTGCGATGACGCAGCGACAAAATGACAACCTCGGCCGCGGGGAACGGGAGATGAAATGTCCGATGCCGAACGCGAGGCGCAGTGGCGCCGCTGGCGCAGCGTGGCCGATCTGTATCACGCGTGCTTCACCGGACTGGTGCTGACGCTGGTCAGCCGGCGCGGCACGCCTGACGCGGCGGAATTCGTCTTCAGGGTGTTTCGCCGCCAGCAGCAGGAGCGGTTCGCCGCCGGCCTCGCCAAGCTCGGCCTCGCGCATCAGCCGCCGGCAGTTGCGGCCGCGCAGTATCACTATCTGTCGAACTGGATCGGCGGCGTGCATGTCGAGTATATGTACGAGAGCGACCGCAAGGCGTGGATCCGCTATCCGCCGCCGCGCTGGATCTGGCGCGGCACCGCGATCTGCGGCGTGCCGGGCGAGGTCTCCAAGGCGATGCTGCGCGGCTGGCACGGCAACAACGGCGTCGCGCTCGGCCATCCCAGCCTCGGCTTCGTCTGCACCAAGCAGAGCGTCGACGGTCAGGACGGACTCGAGGGTTATTATTACGACTACGATCACCCGCTCGAACTCGACCAGCGCGTGGTGTTCGCGCGGCATCTCGAAGCGCCGCTGTTCGATCCGGCGCAGGCGCCGGCGCTGCCGGTCGAGAGCTGGCCGCGACCGCGGCTGGAGAAGGCCTATCGCAACTACGCGATGGAATATGTCCGCACCGCCGCGCCGGTCGCCGTGCAATTGTTCGGCCCGGTCGATGCCTCCTATCTGCTGCACCTCACCGGCAAGCTGATCGGCATGCAGTCGTACGACGAGCTCGCGCCCGGCCTCGGCGAGACCGGCCGGGATGCCGCCGGCTTCGCCCGGCTGCTGCAGGCGCTGCTCGCCGCGCAGGACGATGCCGTCGACTTGCAAGGCGCGGGCGACGGTTTCGAGCTGCGGCAAAGCGGCTGGAAGCTGATGGACGGCGTCGCCGACGCCCATCCGGTCTGCGTGCGGATGCTGGAGGGGCTGATCGAGGGGCTGGCGGCGGCCTGCGGGCGGCGGATCACGGTCGGGCTGGCGCAGCCGGAAGGCTCATCGTCGCTGGTCTGGTCGGTGCGTTGAGCCGCCCTGAGCTTCGCGGCTTTCACCTATGCGTCCGGCGCGCTCGCTTTGCGGCGGATCGATGCTAGGAACGGATCGAGGCACGGCACAGAGATCGGGCCCCGGAGGAAACGATGTCCGACGTTGCCGTCGCCGAAATGCCGCCCGTCGCGGCCGAGCCGCTGCTGCGGCCCGGCGCCGAGCCTCCGCCTCCGCCCCACAATCCGCTGCTCGACGACGCCATCCTGCCGACGCTGCTGCGGCTGTCCTGGCCCAACATGCTGGCGCTCACCGCCGGCACCTGCGTGGTGGTGGCGGAGACGTCCTATATCGGCCGGCTCGGCACCGAGGCACTGGCCGCGATGGCACTGGTGTTCCCGTTCGTGATCCTGACCATGACGATGTCGGGCGGCGCGATGGGCGGCGGCGTCGCCTCGGCGATCGCCCGCGCGCTCGGCTCCGGCGATCAGGATCGCGCCGCGCTGCTGGCGATGCACGCGCTGCTGATCGGGCTCGGCTTCGGCGTCGTGTTCACGCTCGGCATGCTGATCTTCGGCGCCAAGGCGCTGGAGCTGCTCGGCGGCCGCGGCAACGTGCTGGCGCAGGCGATCGGCTACGTCCACATCTTCTTCGCCGGCGCGGTGGTGCCGTGGCTGATGAACACGCTGGCGGCGATCCTGCGCGGCACCGGCAACATGAAGCTGCCGTCGCTGATGATCCTGATCTCGGCGATGCTGCAGATCGTGCTCGGCGGCACGCTCGGTCTCGGCCTCGGCCCGATCCCGAGCTTCGGCATGCCGGGCGTCGCCGCCGGCACGCTGACGGCGTTTTCGACCAGCGTCGCGGTGATGGCCTGGTACATATTCTCCGGCCGCGCCCGGGTGCAGCCGAGCTTCAGCGGGCTGCGGATTCAGCGCGCCATGTTCTTCGACATCCTCAAGGTCGGCGCGGTGGCGTGCTTCACGCCGCTGCAGTCGGTGCTGACCATCACCATCTTCACCCACATGCTGGCGCATTTCGGCACTGCGGTGCTGGCCGGTTACGGCATCGGCGCGCGGCTCGAATTCATGCTGACCTCGATCGCCTTTGCGGTTGGCATCGCCTCGGTGCCGATGATCGGCATGGCGATCGGCGCCGGCCGGATCGCGCGCGCACGCCGGATCGCCTGGACGGCCGCGCTGGTGTCGTTCCTGTCGGTGGGCGTGTTCGGCACCGCGATCGCGTTCTTCCCGCATCTGTGGGTCGATCTGTTCAGCAACGATCCGGGGGTGAAGCTCGCCGGCGAGCACTATCTGCAGGTGGCGGCGCCGTTCTACGCGTTCATCGGGCTGTCGATCTCGATGTACTTCTCGGCGCAGGGCGCCGCGAAGGTGCTGGGCCCGGTGCTGGCGCAGACCGCGCGGCTGGTCTTCGTGGTGATCGGCGGCTGGCTGCTGATGGCGAACCGCGGCACCGCCGGCAATTTCTTCGCGCTGGCCGCCGCCTCGATGGTACTGCTCGGGCTGGGCTGCGCGTTGGCCGTGCTGGTGACGCGCTGGGAGCCCAAGAAGGTGGCGGTGCTGACGCCGCCGATGGTCGACTGAGTCGATTGCGGAGAGGCGCCGGTCAGCGTTCCGGCAGCCGCGGCGCTGCGGTGAGCAGCACGTCGAACAGGCTCGGTCCGCCGGCGGCAATTGCGCCTTCCATCGCCAGCAACCGCCGCCGGGTGATGACGCCGCCATTGGCGCAAATCCCGCTGGTGTCGCCGACGGTCGCCAGCGCACGATGGCACGGCACGATCAGCGCGAACGGATTGCGCCGGATGGCGTGGCCCACGGCGTAGAGCGCCCCGGCCGAGCCGACCCGCTTGGCGAGTTCGGCATGGGTCGCCGTCTCGCCGCGCGGGATGGCGCGGATCGCCTCATAGACCCGGCAATCGAACGCCGGCAGGCCGCCGAGGTCGAGCGTCACATCGGAGAATTCGTGCGGCGCGCCGCGCAACGCGGCGGCGATGCCGTCGATCACGCCCGCGATCTGGACCGAGGGACGGCTTTCGCGCGCGTCGGGACATTGCCGCTGCAGGCGGCGCCGGGTTTCGATTTCGCGGCTGTCGGCAAGCTGTACGGCGAGAACGCCGTCGTCGCCCCAGGCGATGCCGCATCGGCCCATCAGTGTATCGAAGATCGTGTACGCAGCCCCACCCATGGGCGCGACTATAGCAACGGCCTTCCGGCGCGCATCCGAAATCTTACCGAATTGTTAATTTCAGAATTTGCCGGCGCCGTTTGTGCTGTGCAAATCGGCGGGTAGGTGGCGCAGCCGCGGTCGGCGGATCGCGCCTCAGCCCCTTGGCGAAGGCCGCCGTCTCGGCTAATCAGAGGGACCGGCCGCTTCGCGGTTTGGCTTCGCGACCAGTGCGCGGGCGTAGTTCAATGGTAGAACGGCAGCTTCCCAAGCTGCATACGAGGGTTCGATTCCCTTCGCCCGCTCCAACTGCTCCCGACCAGCCTCTATTCCGCCTCCGCATCCCTCAGGAAATCCGCCTCGAACATCCCGGTGGCGTGTTCGCCGCCGTCGTCGAGGCTTTCGATGCGGACCATGCGGCGGCCGAAGGGGTCGTCCCATTGCTGGATGACCATCACCCGGAAGCCGTTATAGCGATAGGTCTTCCACATCTCGGCCTCGGCCATCTTGTATCCCTGCGGCAGCTTGGTCGTCTGATGCGTGACGGCGGTCACGGGGTGATCCAGGTCTCCTGCAGATGCCGCCACACCGGCGTCGGTCGGTCGTCGCGCTTGATCAGGAGCGCGGTGGAGAGGCGGTCGGTGGTGCCGCTGTCCTGGATCTGCCGCTCGCAATAGGTGACGACGGCCGTCTTCTCGTCCTGATAGCGCACCACGACTTCGCTGATCTCCATGATCAACGTCGGGCGCGAGCCGCGCATCGTCGGCAGGCCGGCGGAGAATTGCGCGAACGGCAGCACCTTGCCGGCCGGCGTCACCATGTTGAAGCCGTCGTCGAAGCGGGCGCGGATCGCGGCCGGATCGTCGCTGCCTTCGGCGCGAAACCAGGCCTGCAGCAGGCGGTGCAGCGCGTCGGCTTCGAGCGGGACGGCGTCGGCGAATGACAGAGCGGGCGTGGTGGTCATCAGAAGTCCTTCAATCGTCGAATGAGGCGTAGTCGCTCAGGGCCGCATCAGCACGGATTTCTCCGGCACGCTTTCGGCCCAGCCCGCGGTCAGCGGCGCCACGAACAGGTTTTCGGTGCGGGTGCGGGCGATTTTCCAGACGCCGGCCTCCTTGCGGAACAGATTGTTCAGCCGGCTCGAACGTAGCAGTGAACTGCCATCGCTGAAGATCCAGGGCTGGCAATGCACCCACTGGCCGTCGGCCTCGTCGCCGCGAACATGGATCTGCTCCGAGGTGAGATAGTGCACGTTGAGCACCAGCGCCGGATCGCGCTTCTGGCCCCAGAAGCCCTGGAAGTGCTTGCGGATCGCGTCCTTGCCGACGCTACGGCCGAACTGATTGTCGTAGTAAGCGCCGACGCCCTCCCAGATCGCGTCCTCGGCGTACAGATCGACGATGCGCTCGATCCGTTCGGCGTCGTCCTCGACGCCGAATTCCGGGCAGGGCGTATCGCACAGGAACATGTAGCGCGCCTGGATGCGGCGGATCTCCGCCTCGGCGGTCAGCGTCGCCACCTGGTCCTGGAGCGCCTGCACGGTGGCGGCGAGTTGGTCGATGGTCATGATGCGGGCCTCGTTACGAGTGGCAGACTTCGCGCGGCGGCGCGATGTCGTGATAAGCGCGGTTGAAATAGATCAGCCCTTCAGGATGTGCGCCGAGCGCGATCGCCTGGACGCGGCAGAAGAACACGCTATGGGTGCCGACGTCCGTCACCTGCGCGATGCTGCAGTCGAGGCTGACGACGGCATCGGCGAGCGCCAGCGCGCCGGTATGCAGCACGCGCCATTCGGCGCCGGCAAACCGTTCGTGGACCGGGATGCCGCCGCGGCCGAACAGATTGGATAGTTCTTGGTGCCGGCTCGCCAGCACGTTGACGCACAGCACGCCATTGGCGGACAGCGCGGCGTGGACGTTGGAGGCGCGGTTGACGCAGACCAGCAGGGTCGGCGGTTCGTCTGTGACGCTGCACACCGCCGAGGCGGTGAGGCCATGCAGTCCGACCGGCCCGTCGGTGGTGATGATGTTCACGGCTGCGCCCAGCCGGCTCATCGCCTCGCGAAATTCGCTGCGTTCGACCGTGGTCATCATCGCCGCCCTCATCGCATGAACAGGCCGCCGTTGACGTCCCAGGTCGCGCCGGAGACGAAACCGGATTCGGCAGAGGCGAGCTGCAGCACGATCTGCGCCACGAAAGCCGGCTCGCCGATGTCGCCGACCGGGATGTTCGCCTTGAACTCGGCGAAGCGCTCGGCCGGCACTGTCTTGTGCACGATCGGCAGATCGAGCGGGCCGGGGGCGATCGCGTTGACGGTGACGCCGGACTTGCCTAGGTCGCGCGCGAAGACTTTGGTCAGCGTGACGATGCCGCCCTTGGAGGCGGCGTAGTGCGCGCCGGTGGCGGTGCCGCCGTTCTGGCCGGCCAGCGACGCCATGTTGACGATGCGGCCATGACCGGCGTCGCGGAAGTAAGCGCCGAACACCTGGCAGCCGAGAAAGGTGCCACGGAGATTGACGGCGATCACCTCGTCGAACTCTTCGGGCGAGATCTCCATCACCGGCCGCGCCACCGTGACGGCGGCGTTGTTGACCAGCACATGCGCCGCGTTCAAGCGCGCCAGCACCGCCGCCAGCGCGGCGTCGAAATCGCTCTTGCGGCGGACGTCGAGCTTGAGCCCGAACGCCGTTGCGCCGCCGGCATCCAGCCGCGCTGCGACGGCCCTGGCGGCCGCCTCGTCGATGTCGCCGATCGCTACGCGATAGCCGGCGCCGTGCAGCGCCGCGGCGATTATGGCGCCAAGGCCGCAGCCACCGCCGGTGACCAGCGCGACGCGCCCGCTGTTGGTCGGCGCAGCGCTCATAGGATGTAGCCGATGCCGCCGAGCGCTTCGGTCGAGTTGATCAGCCAGATCACCTTGCGGCGGATCTTCAGGCCGGCCTCGCTGCGCACCAGCTCGAACACCACGTCGCCGGTGTAGGTCCGCTCGCGGCCGCGGCGGAATTCGGTGATGATCTGCGCGCAGCGCAGTTCGCACGCGGTCTCGCTGGTCTTCAGCATCCGGAAGCGCGACAGCGAACGCACGGTGCGGGCGACCGGCGATGCCGAGACCGACTGGCCGCTGAGCAGCCGGTCGACGCGCTTCTTGCGCATCTCGTGATCGTCATAGGCGTAGTTCACGGCGTTCTCGAAGTCGGTGACGCCGGGTTCGATCGGCACGATGTAGCGGGCGTCGTCGGTCCACAGCGACAGCCATTCCTCGTAGACGGCGTGGTCGAGCAGATCAGCTTCAGTCCAGGCGAATTCCATCGCCTCGGCGAGCGTGATGGTCGCAGCGGCGGTGGTGGTGGGAATTGTCATGGCGATATTCATGGTCAGACCGTCATCATCCGCTTCCATTGATCATAAGCGGCGCGCATGCCGGTTTCGGCGCTGACGTCGCTGCGATGCCGTCCGTCCGGCAGGCTCTCTTCTTTCGGAAAGCCGCGGTTCAGCATGATCCACATGTCCTCACCGCCCTGGGTGCCGTGCTGGACGCGGTCCCACACTTCGGCGTCGTCGGGGCTGCCGAAGCCCATCGGGCCCTGGAAGAATTCGTGCAGTCGGATGCGGGCGCGGTTCGCCGCCGCCGGGCCGCCGTCCATGCCGATCGCGATGTGGCGGATCTCGGTCTCGTTCACCGACACCGGCTGCAGGACGCGGAAGAACGCCATCGAGCATGCGAGGTTGGGGAACAGGTTGATGTTGAAGCCGGAGCCGCCGACGGCGCGGACGATGCGGCGGACTTCCGTGTCGGAGTAGCCTTCGGCCGCCAGCTCCTTGGCGAGTTCGGCGAATTTCTCCGGGATCGGCGCTTCGAGATTGTCGTCGAGGTCGATCAGTTCGGGGATCATCACCATGACGCTGTGGCCGTTGCCGAGATCCTCGACGAAGCCGCCATTGTTCAGCATGTCGAGCTGCTGCTCGGTTTCCTTGTCGACCGCGGTGAGGAAGGATTTGTGCACCAGCGGGAAGTGATAGGCGTCGGTAGTGTTTTCGAGCTGGATCTTCCAGTTGCCGGGGAAGCGGAATTTGTGCTCGCCGAGCGTCTTCACCGGATAGCCGCCGCCCTGTTTCATGAACAGGTCGATCCACTTCTTCGCCGGGCCGAGGAAGTCGGCGAGCGGCTCGATGTCGTCGCGGAAGGTCGCGAAGATCAGGCCGTTGTATTCCTCGACGCGCAGCGACTTCAAAGACAGTTGACTGCGGTCGAGCGAGGTTTCGTCGTAGCCGTTTTCATAAGGCACGCCGCGCAGCTTGCCGTCGAGCGAGTAGCCCCAGCCGTGATACGGGCAGACCAGGCTGGAGGTCTTGCCCTTGCGCACTTCGCACAGCGTCGCGCCGCGGTGCCGGCAGCGGTTGAGGTGGACGTGGACCTGACCCTTGCGGTCCCGCACCACGATCACCGGCTCGAGGCCGACCTGCGCCATCTTGAAATCGCCGTTGTTCGGGATCTCGCTGACATGCGCAACCCAGACCCAGGTGTTGTGGAAGATCTTGGTCATCTCGGCTTCGAAGATCGCCGGGTCGGTGTAGAGCGGCGTGCGGACCCGATCCTTGCGGATCAGGTCGTCCGGCTTGCTGGTGAGCTCCGCGAGGCTGGTCATCGGTCAGGTCCTTGTCGCTGGGAAATCGGCGGAAGCGGATGGAGGCGCGGGATCATGGGAAGCCGGGGACGCTCGGCAGGCCGAGCAGCACGCGGCCGGCGCTCTGCATTGTGCCTTCGTTGAGGAAGGCGTGCTGCGCCACCACGAAGCTGTCGGTCACCGCCCGGGCCAGCGGGTGGCCCTGATAGATCGAGGTGGTGCCGGTGAGTTCGGTCGCCATCCGGGCGACGGTGGCGCCGGTCTTGGCCGCGTGGCTGGCGGCGAGCCGCAGCACCGTGGTGGTCTCGACCGACGGCTTGTCGCCGGCGCGGACGATGTCCCAGACCTCGTCGGTCGCTTCGTAGAAGAAGGCGCGGGCGGAGCGCAGCTCGGCTTCGGCCTTGGCGACGGCGACCTGCACATAGCCGCGATCGGCGAGCTTCGGCGCGCCTGTGATCGACACCCGGCCGCCGGCCATCTCGATGACGTCGTCGAGCGCGGCGCGGGCGACGCCGAGGCCGACCACCGCCAGCACCTGCGCGGCAAGGCCGAGCGACGGATAGCGATAGATGTCGGCATTGACCGAGGCGGCGCCGCCGCGGATCAGCGTCCATTCCTCGGGGACGACCACGTCCTTGACGACGAGGTCGTGGCTGCCGGTGCCTTCGAGGCCGATCACGTTCCAGTTCGGGCGGATCTCGACCTTGTCGGCCGGCATCACCGCCACCCGCGGCAGGCCGCCGGAACTATCACCTTCCACCTGGATGCCGACGCCGATCAGCGAGGCGCCGGTCGAGCCGCTGCCGAACTTCCAGGTGCCGTTGACCAGGAAACCATCGGCCGTGCGCTTGGCCGGCTGCAGCGGAAACAGGCCGCCGGCGAACACCACGTCGGGACCGTTCGCATAGAGCCTGCGCAGCGTCGGCTCGGGCAGCGCCGCGAGATAGGTGGCGGCAGCGCCGAAGCTCGCGACCCAGCCGGTTGAGCCGTCGGCCTGGGCAATTTTTTCGATCATCCGGCAGAATTCCGCCGGGCTCTTCTCGTCGCCGCCGAAAATCCGCGCGACCATTGCCCGGTAAATGCCGGCTTTGCGCAGCCGTTCGATGATGTCCTGCGAGACGTGCTGCTGCGCGCTGAATTCGGCGCGGCGGGCGCGGATGTCGGCGACCAGCGCATCGAAATCCTCGATCGGCGCGGCCGGCTTCAGGTGGATCACGCTGGCGACGTCGGTCATGGTGTCCTCTTTGCGGTTGGCGCTGGCGTCCGCGCTGTGAGGACCTTCGATGCTGCGAACCTCGCATCGACGACCTCGCTACCTGCAAAAGACAATCATGAACTACTCGAACATTCCAGTGAATTATCGAGCGTCCGCGCATCAATTTCGGGCGTTTGCCTGCACGCGATCTGCTCATCGTGCGAACCGGACAGGCAATCGGACGATGTTGCGACGCACGCTACGCGTCGTGCGATGCAGGGTTCGCGGTCCGCACTCGTCCGTGCGCGTAGCTCGAGAGTCGCGGGAACTGATCGCGTTTTTTCGTGCGATGACATGCCGATCCGTCTGGAATAATTGTCGATCGGCTCGGTGAGATATTGTCATTTTCCACAATCTCGGGAAGTGTCACGGCGGTGCAGCGAACGACGATGCGCCGCCGTGACGACACCGCGCGACCAGCCAGGACCGACAGATGCAGAGCAAGAACGACGGCATGAAGCGGAGAATCCGAGCCGACGACAGCCGGTTTCTCTCCAACCGCTCGCCGTTCTTCCATAATGTGCGGATGCTGGCGCGCTATTCGGCGCGCATGAACGCGATCCTGAAACCCGCCGGTCTCGACGTGCCGAAATGGCGGGTATTGATGCTGCTGGTCGAAGGCCGGCCGATCACCGTGTCGCAGATTGCCGACGAGGCGGTGGTCAATATCTCCACGATGGCCAAGATCATCAACCGCATGACCGACGACGGCCTGGTGACGGTTCGGACCTCCAGCACCGACGCCCGTTCGACCGAAGTGTTCATCACCGAGGCGGGCGAGCAGGTGCTCGACGTGGTGCGGGACAAGGTCGCTTATCTGTTCAAGGAAGCGCTGCGCGGGCTGACCAAGGCCGAGGTGCAACTTCTCAATACACTGTCGGTCAAGATCTACGACAACCTGTCGCCGTAGCCTGCAAGCTACGGGAATCGCGATCATTTCAGCGGATCAGGCGGCGCTGGACGGTGCTCCGTTGCTGCGCCGATCGCGGGCGATTTGACTGCGAAAGCAGCAAACCTTCGCGAGATATTGTGCAGGCCGCCGTTATAAGTTGCTTGATTGTTCGCTGGAATATTTCACTAATTGGACCCGCCATGCAGACGGGAATTAGTCGCGTTCAAAGCCCTCTGCACCACCCCCGCGCCTGACCCGAGCGGCCGCAGCCGCGAAGCCGGCAGCGGCCCGCAACGACGGATCGGAAGAGGGACTCATGCAGACATTCAAGGCGTTCGCGGCCGCGGCGATCCTGACGGCGCTTGCCGGCCCGGCGATGGCCCAGGTCAAGGTCGGCGTCATCGCGTCGTCGACCGGGCCGATCTCGGTGGTCGGCCTGCAGCAGAAGAATACGGTGGCGCTGCTGCCGAAGAAGATCGGCGACGTCACGGTCGACTACATCTACATGGACGACAACAGCGATCCGACCCAGGCGACCAAGAACGTCCAGAAGTTCCTGATCGAGGACAAGGTCGACGCCATCATCGGCCCGTCCGGCTCGCCCAACGCGGTCGCGGTGCTGCCGTTCATCGCCGATGCGCAGACCGTGATGCTGGCCCCGGTCGGCACCACCCCGGGGGTGCTGGCGATGGGCGCCAAGAAGAAGTGGGTGTTCAAGACCACCCAGAACGACAACCTGGTCATGGACGCGCTGGTCGCGCACATGAAGAAGAACGGCGTCAAGACGGTCGCCTTCATCGGCACCAACGATCCGCTCGGCGCCAACTTCGCCAAGGCGTTCAAGTCGGTGATCGACAAGGAAGGCATCAAGCTTGTCGCCGAGGAAACCTTCGGCCGCTCCGATACGTCGGTGGCCGGGCAGGCGCTGAAGATCCTGTCGGCCTCGCCCGACGCCGTGCTGGTCGGCGCCGCCGGCGCCACGACGGTGCTGCCGGAAGTGACGCTGGTCGATCAGGGCTACAAGGGCAAGATCTACCAGACCCACGGCGCCGCGACGCCGGAATTCCTCAAGCTCGGCGGCAAGAAGGTCGAGGGCACCATCCTGGCCGCGAGCCCGATGCTGGTGCAGTCGCAGGTCGGCGACGACGTCCCGTCCAAGGCATCGGGGCAGGCCTATATCGACGCCTACACCAAGGTGTACAACGTTGCGCCCGGCACCTTTGGCGCCAACGTCTGGGATGCCGGCCTGCTGCTGGAGCGCACCGTGCCGATCGCCGCCGCCAAGGCCAAGCCGGGCACACCGGAATTCCGCGCCGCGCTGCGCGACGCGCTGGAGAACGTCAAGGACCTGACCGGCGCGCAGGGTGTCTACAACATGACCCCCGCCGATCACTCCGGCTTCGACGCCCGCAGCATCGTCACCATCACGGTGAAGGACGGTGCCTGGCAGTTGCTGAAGTAACAGCCACGCCCGCCGCGGATCGCCTGGCGCGATCCGCGGCGAGTTAGTTCCGACCGACACCTCGCTCGACCATCGCACGGCAGACGACGCGCCGCTCGCGTCGCCGAAAGGATCTTCGTGAATCTCGTCGTCGCTCTGTTTCTGGCTCAGGACGGCATCGCCAATGGCGTGGTGTACGCGCTGCTGGCGGTGGCGATCGTGGTGCTGTTCTCGGTCACCCGCATCACCTTTGTGCCGCAGGGCGAGTTCGTCTCCTACGGGGCGCTGACCTTCGTCACCATGCAGGACGGCCAGCGGCCCGGCACGATCCCGCTGCTCGGGCTGCTGATCGCGCTGCATGTCGTGCTCGATCTCGTCGGCGGCTGGCGCAAACAGCGGCCGATGACTCTGCTGCTGGCGAGCCTGCGCAGTGTCGCCGCGGCGCTGATCGTATTGGCGCTGGCCTATGCGGCCACCAGCTTCGACCTGCCGCTGCTGCTGAAGGCGGTCATCGCGATCGCGGTGGTCACCGCGGCTGGGCCGCTGCTGTATCGCATCGTCTATCAGCCGCTTGCCGACGCTTCCGTGCTGGTGCTGCTGATCGTCTCGGTGGCGCTCCACTTCGTCATGACCGGGCTGGCGCTGTATATCTTCGGCCCGAGCGGCCAGCGCTCGGCGCCGCTGCTCGACATCACGTTCCCGGTGATGGGCGTGCCGATTGCCGGCCAGACGCTGCTGATCCTTGGCGTCACCGTGGTGGTGATCGCCGCGCTGTATTTCGCCTCGCAGCACACCTTGTACGGCAAGGCCATGCAGGCGGTGGCGCTGAACCGCACCGGCGCGCGGCTGATGGGCATCTCGACCTCGCTGGCCGGCCGCGCTTCGTTCCTGGTCGCCGCCTTCATCGGCGCGCTGGCCGGCGTGCTGATCTCCCCGACCACCACCATCCTGTACGACACCGGCTTCCTGCTCGGCCTCAAGGGCTTTGTCGGCGCCATCCTCGGCGGCCTCGCGAGCTACCCGATCTCGGCGCTCGGCGCGCTGCTGATTGGCCTGCTCGAGAGCTACTCGTCGTTCTTCGCCTCGACCTACAAGGAAGTCATCGTCTTCAGCCTGATCATCCCGATCCTCTTGGTGCAGACGCTGCGTCAGCACCGCATCAAGGAGGATGACGATCACGGCGCCGAGGCGCTGCCGGCGCAGGCGAACCTATCGCCGCGGGCGCTGCAGCTCCGCCGTCGCATCAAGACCGGCCTCGGCATCGCCTTCGTGCTTGCCGTCGCGGCCGCGCCCGTCTTGATCTCGGACTACGAGATCGCCCTGCTGAACTATGTCGGCCTCGCCGCCATTGTGGTGCTGGGCTTGGTGCTGCTCACCGGCGTCGCGGGGCTCACCTCGTTCGCGCAGGCCGCCTATGTGGGCATCGGCGCCTACATCACCGGCTACGTCTCCTCGACTTACGGCCTGTCGCCTTGGCTGACGCTGCCGCTAGCGCTCGCCGTCGCCTTCGTGCTGGCGCTGTTCGGCTCGCTGATCACCGCGCGGTTGTCGGGCCACTATCTGCCGCTGGCGACGCTGTCGCTCGCGGTCGTCGCCTACTACCTATTTGCCGCGCTGCCGCAGACCGGCGGCCAGGCCGGCATGACCAACATCCCGCCGCTGACCATCGCGGGCTATGCCGTTCACAGCCCGAAGGCCTGGTACATCGGCATCTGGGGCGCGCTGCTGCTGCTGCAACTGGCGATGACCAATCTGCTCGACTCCCGCCCCGGTCGCGCCATCCGGGCGCTGAAGTCCGGCACCATCATGGCCGAGAGCCTCGGCGTCGATACCTGGAAAGCCAAGATCGCCGCCTTCGTCATCGCCTGTCTGCTGGCGGCGCTGGCCGGCTGGATCTACGCGCACTATCAGCGCTTCCTCAATCCGTCGCCGTTCTCGTTCAATCAGGGCATCGAATATCTGTTCATGGCGGTGATCGGCGGCGCCGGCTCGATCGGCGGCGCGCTGGTCGGCTCGGGCATCGTGGTGCTGGCCAATCAGTGGCTGCAGATTAATCTGCCGCTGCTGCTCGGCATGCAGGGCGATTTCCAGGTGATCATCTTCGGCGTCGTCGCGATGGCGATGTTGCAGCTGCTGCCGCGCGGCATCTGGCCGGCGCTGCTCGATCTCACCGGGATGCGGCTGCCGAAGGCGTGGTCGATGTCGACCGACACCGCGCCGCTGCCGGCGCGCGCCAAGCCGCAGCCCGGCGAGACCGTGCTGGCGGTGCGCGGCGTCTCCAAGAATTTCGGCGCGATCGCCGCCAACCGCGACATCAGCCTCGACGCCAGGGCCGGCGAGATCCTGGCGCTGATCGGCCCGAACGGCGCCGGCAAGAGCACGCTGTTCGACCTGATCTCCGGCGTGCAGCGGCCGTCGAGCGGCACCGTGCACTTCCTCGGCCGCGAGAGCAGCTACTTCCCGCGCACGCTGTCGCGGGACGGCATGGGCCGCACCTTCCAGCACGTCCGCATCATTCCCGAAATGACCGTGCTGGAGAACACCGCGCTCGGCACCCATGCCCGCGTCGACACCTCGTTCGCCGCCGCGGCGCTGCGGCTCGACCGGCCGACCGAGGCGCGGCTGATCGGCGAGGCGCTGCGCCAGCTCGGCCGCGTCGGGCTGGAGGGGAGCGCCACACAGACCGCGGGCAGCCTGTCGCTCGGCCAGCAGCGCGTGCTGGAGATCGCCCGCGCGCTCGCCTCCGATCCCTGTCTGTTGCTGCTGGATGAACCCGCCGCCGGCCTGCGCCATCTCGAGAAGCAGGCACTGGCGCGGCTGCTGAAGCAGCTCAAGGCGGAAGGCATCGCGGTGATCGTGGTCGAGCACGACATGGATTTCGTCATGAACCTCGCCGATCGCATCGTCGTCATGCAGTTCGGCCAGAAGCTTGCCGAAGGCACGCCCTGCGAGATCCAGCGCAATCCGGCCGTGATCGAGGCCTATCTCGGAGGCGCCGAATGACCGCGACGACCGGCGATGTTCTGCTGCAGGCCGACAAGATCAATATCGGCTACGGCCGCGTCGATGTGGTGCACGGCATCAGCCTGACCGTGCGCCGCGGCCAGATCATCGCCATCATCGGCCCCAACGGCGCCGGCAAGACCACACTGCTCAGCGGCCTGATGGGCCTGCTGCCGGTCAAGGGCGCGCTGAGCTTCTTCGGCGAGACGGCCGCCGAACAGCCCTCGGTCGAGGCGCTGGTCGGGCGCGGCGTGACGCTGATCCCCGAGACGCGCGAATTGTTCGGGCCGATGAGCGTCGAGGACAATCTGCGGCTCGGTGGCTTCGCCCGCTATCAGCAGGGCCACCGCGATCTCGAGGCCGGGCTCGAAGAGGTCTACGCGCTGATGCCGCGGCTGCGCGAGCGCAAGGCGCAGGCCGCCAAGACGCTGTCGGGCGGCGAACGGCAGATGCTGGCGATGGGCCGGGCGCTGATGTCGAAGCCGCAACTGCTGCTGCTCGACGAACCGAGTCTCGGCCTCGCGCCGCTGATCACCCGCGACATTCTCAGGACGGTGGCGAGCCTGCGCGACCTCGGCATGTCGTGTCTGCTCGTCGAGCAGAACGCCAAGGCGGCGCTGCGCATCGCCGACTACGCCTAGGTGATGGAATCCGGCGCCGTCTTGGTGGATGGCCGGGCCGCCGAGATCTCGGCCAATCCGGACGTCATCGCCTCCTATCTGGGCGTGCGCACCGCCGCGGCGGCCGACGCTCACTGACACGCGGCCCGCCGAAGCGTTCGCTCCGGCGGGGACAGAGTTTCGCAGCAACCAGGAGCGATCGCTCATGAACGCGCATGCCAAGATGGACCACATGACCGAAGCCCAGCTCCGCACCGAGCTGGCGCTGTGCTACCGGCTGATCGATTTCTTCGGCTGGACCGAGATGATCTTCAACCACGTCTCGGTGCGGCTGCCCGGCGCCGAGAAGCGCTACCTCGTCAATCCGTTCGGCCTCAACTACAACGAGGTGACGCCCGACAATCTGCTCACCGTCGACGTCTCCGGCGAGCTGATCGGCACCTCCAACTACAGGCCGAACCCGGCCGGCTTCGCGCTGCACGGCGCGATTCATTCGGCGCGCGAGGATCTGCACTGCGTGCTGCACGCCCACACCACGCCGATGTCGGCGGTGGCGCAGAAGGCCGGCGGTCTCAGCCACGACAGCTTCTACGGCGCGCAGCTCACCGGCCGCGTCGGCTATCACACCTTCGAGGGCATCACGCTGTATGACGACGAGCGCGAGCGCATGCTTGCCAGCCTCGGCCAGGGCGACGTGCTGATCCTGCGCAACCACGGCGTCGCGGTCGGCGCGCCGGACATTCCGCGCGCCTTCATGCTGCTGTGGACGGTGCAACGCGCCTGCGAGATCCAGTGCGCCGCGGGTGGCATCCCGGGTCCGGACACGCCGCTGCCGGATCAGGTCAAACAGCAATGCGTCGACAGCTCGCGCGATCTGATCGCCGAGAGCGCCTTCGCGCGGCTGTTCTTCGACGCCGCGGTGCGTCGCATGACCAAGGCGCAGGGGCCGGCGTTCTGACCCCGGCGTTCCGAACGCGAGCGTTTTGAACGCCATGAGCGACAGCACGCCAGGCGCGGGCGTCACCGGGGCATCGGTGGCGCCCGCTCGCCTGAAGCTTTGCGTGGTCGGCGCCGGTGCGATCGGCACCGCGCTGGCGGTGCGGCTCGCGGCCGGAGGCCATGAGGTGTCCGTACTGGCGCGCGGCGCGCGGCAGACCTTCATCGCCACTCACGGCTTGACGCTGCGCGATGGCGACCGCGACCTGGCGTTCCGGCCGGCGTTGGCCGACCTCTCCGATCTGTCCGCCCACGACCTGGTGATCGTTGCCGTCAAGGCTGGTGCATTGCCGGCCTTGCTGCCGCGGCTCGCGCCGGCGATGCGGCCCGACGCGCTGCTGATGCCGGCCATCAACGGCCTGCCGTGGTGGTACGGCCTCGGCGAGCCGGCGCCGCGCGCCGGCCGGCCGCTGGCGGCGGTCGATCCCGACGGCAGCCTGCTGCCGCTGTTTGCGCCGGAGCGGCTGATCGGCTGCGTGGTCTATAGCCGCGTTACCATGCTGGGCAGCGGCCATGTCATCGTCAGCGGCCGGCAGGATCTGCAACTGGGCGCCGTCGGCGGGGCGCCGCCGCTCGCGGCGATCGCCGCGCAGTTTGCCGAAGCCGGCATCGCGGTCCGGGTCGAGCCGGACATTCGCCGCGCGGTGTGGCGCAAGCTGATCCGCAACGCCGCCACCAATGTGGTCACCGCGCTGACCGGCGCGACGCTCGAGCAACTCGGTCATGACGCCGAGGCAATCCGGATCGTCAGCGATATCGCCCGCGAGGTGGCCGGGCTGGCGGCCCATGTCGGCCGCGCGGTCGATCCGGAGATCGACGAACTGATCACCGTGCTGCGCGGCGCCGGCCCGTTCGCGACCTCGATGCTGCAGGACGTGCGGCAAGGCCGCGAGCCCGAACTCGGCGCGATCGCACAGGCGCCGCTGGAGCTGGCCGATCTGGTCGGCCATCCGATGCCGACGCTGCACGCAGTGGCCGCGCTGTTGCGCCTCCACGTCCGCGCGCGCTGACGCTGCCGCACGCCAAAGACCAAGCCGGGAGTTGATCGGCGTCAACGCCGGCCCCGCGGAGCGGCGCGATGCTTTCGCCACTGCAGCTCATGCAGGGGGATGTAACCATGATGAACTTCGACATGCTGCTGATCGCAGCCGGGGCGCTGTCGACCGTTGTGATCCTGTTCGGTGTGGTGATCATGAGCGACCACGAGGCCGAACATCAGCACGCCAAGGCGATGCTGCCGCCGCGGCATCTCGACTAATCGAAGTCTCTGGATCGACCGGGCGGACAGCCCGAAGCGATCCCAGACGCAGACCATAGACCGCTAGCGCCGGGCGCCCTCGCCGAGATCGCGCTTGATCGTCTCCAGGAGCGAGGCCAGCAGGTCCGCCTGCTGCGGAGCTGAAGCGCGCGCGGGCGGTGCACTGCGTTGCGGCGCTGCGGCTCCCGGCGGCGGCTCCGATGTCCCCTGCGCGTCCCATTCCGGCATTGCCAGGGCTTCTTCTCGCAGAACGGCGGACGGCGCTGCGCGCGGGCGCCGCGGCAGTTCGGGCGGTAGCGGTCGCGCGGCCTGCTGCGGCGAATGGGTGTCGGGGAAGTCCGGGAAGGGCGCATCGCTGCCAGGCATCCCCGGAGCGGGCGTTACGAACGAGCCATACAGCACATCATCGTGCCGCCCGATCAGCCACATCGCCGCCCAGTACGCCGCTGCCAGCGCAATGATGCCGAGAATGACGATCTCAAACATCGGCGGTCGCCTCGGCCGGCCGGGTTCGCCGATGCGACGCCCGTCGCCCGGCTGCCAAATCTGGCCGCCGGCTCTTCCGCTCGCTGCTTTGACTACAACTAAGTCGCATCCTCGCCCCTCGGGAACTAATTGATTCCGGAACCGGGCACGGCGTGCAAGCTGTTTCTGGCGCACGGTTAAGTGGCGCACAAACGAAAGCGCCGGGCAGGGGCCCGGCGCTCGGTATCAGTTCGGAATTTCAGCGGCGCGTTCAGCGGCCGAGTAGCACAGGCAGGCCAAGCATCGACGAGAACGGCGCCGGATCGTTGATCAGCTTGGCCGAACCATTCTGATTAGCAGCGAGCTGCGAGAACGGCTTCTGATTCGAGGACAGCGACGACCACGGCTTCTGGCTCGACGCCAGCGACGAGAACGGCTTCTGCGAGGCCGAGAGCAGCGGGCCGAACATCGACGACAGGAAGAAGTTCGAGCTGGTCAGCTCGGGGAAGATGCCGCCCAGCGTAGTGCGCGAGTCGGTCAGGCGCGGTGCGCCGGTGAGGTTGGCGGAGGAGCTCAGCGAGCCGCTGGCGTAGCTCGGCGTCGCCTGCGAGGGGCCGTGGCGCTTGAGGATGGCTTCGGCCTGCGCGCCCTTACCGAACGGCGGATCGACGCTTACTAGCGTGCCGCTCGCACCATTGGTGATCAGTTCGGCATTGTCGAACGAGGCTGCCTTGAGCTCGGCGACGGCCGCCTGAGCCTTCTTCGCGTCGTCATATGCTTTTACAATCTGCGTCATGCTTACCTTCCTCGATCGTGGTGGGTGGGCAAAGGAATCTCAGTATTCACCGACAATTCGACGGCCCGCGACCCAGTTCCCAATCTCGCACATTTTCGCGTTGCGGCAAGCTAATTTAGGCATTGGCGTACCGGTGACAACGCGTCGCACAAGACTAAGTAAGCGCCGTGTGAATGCGCTTGCTCAGGATCAATCGCCTGCCGGATTTAATTACCGAGGCCCTCGCTTGCCGGTATCGCGATGCTGGATGAGTCGATCCGCGCCACCGTCTTCGTCCTTCTGCTGATGAAAGTCGTTCGCGAAGACGCCTAGCCGATCGCGGCGCGCAATTCTGTCCGGCGTCACCCGGACACGGGTTCATCCCTCCGACGCATCGCTATGCCATGAGGCGAAATCGGCCGCCGCCGGAACAAGGTGGCCAGCCGGGCTTTGTGTGACGCACAACAAGAAAAGGAAAGCCGATGGAGAGCGTGTCGAGTCCGTCCTGGTGGGCCAGCGGGGTGCTTTACCAGATCTATCCGCGCTCGTTTCAGGATAGCAACGGCGACGGCATCGGCGACCTCGGCGGCATCATCGACCGGCTCGACCATTTGTCCGACCTCGGCGTCGACGCGTTGTGGCTGTCGCCGGTCTTCCCGTCGCCGATGGCCGATTTCGGCTACGACGTGGCCGATTACGTCGGGATCGATCCGATCTTCGGGAGCATGGCGGATTTCGACGCGCTGGTGCTGACCGCCCATGCCCGCGGCCTCAAGGTGATCCTCGACCTGGTGCCGAACCATTCCTCCGAGCAGCATCCGTGGTTCGTCGAGAGCCGGTCGTCGCGCCACAATCCGAAGCGCGACTGGTATCTGTGGCGCGATCCGGCGCCGGACGGCGGCCGGCCCAACAACTGGCTGTCGGAATTCGGCGGCAGCGCCTGGGAGTTCGATGAGACGACCGGCCAATATTATTATCACGCCTTCCTGAAGCAGCAGCCCGACCTCAACTGGCGCAACCCGGAGGTGCGCGCCGCGATCTACGAGGCGATGCGGTTCTGGCTGCGCAAGGGCGTCGACGGCTTCCGGGTCGACGTGATCTGGCACCTGATCAAGGACGACCAGTTTCGCGACAATCCGCCCAATCCGGATTTCGTGCCCGGCATGCCGCCGCATGCGGCGCTGCAGCCGATGTATTCGACCGACCAGCTCGAGACGCTCGACGTCGTCGCCGAGATGCGTGCGGTGCTGGAGGAGTTCGAGAACCGCCTGCTGATCGGCGAGATCTATCTGCCGATCGAGCGGCTGGTCGCCTATTACGGCAAGGAGCTGAAAGGCGCGCAGCTGCCGTTCAATTTCGCGCTGCTGTCGACGCCGTGGAATGCCCGCGAGATCGCCGTGCTGATCGACCGCTACGAGCGGGCGCTGCCGGTCGGGGCGTGGCCGAACTGGGTGCTGGGCAATCACGACCGGCCGCGGGTGGCGAGCCGGGTCGGCGAGGCGCAGGCGCGCGTCGCCGCGATGCTGCTGCTGACGCTGCGCGGCACGCCGACGATGTATTACGGCGACGAGATCGGCATGCCGCAGGTGCCGATCGCGCCCCAGGACGTGCAGGACCCGTTCGAGAAGAACGTGCCCGGCATCGGCGTCGGTCGCGACGGCTGCCGCACGCCGATGCAGTGGGACGCATCGCCGAACGCCGGTTTCACCGACGGCAAACCCTGGCTGCCGCTGGCCGCGGACGCCGCGCAGGACAACGTCGCCAATCTGCGCGCCGACGGCCAGTCGATCCTCAACCTCTATCGCGCGCTGCTGCGGCTGCGCCGCGCGCATCCGCAACTCACCCAGGGCGACTATCAGCCGCTCGCGGCGGAAGGCGAACTGCTGCTGTATCGCCGGCACCATGACGGCCGGTCGCTACTGGTCGCGCTCAATCTTGGCGACGAACCGGTGTCGGCCGCCTCGGATGCGTTCGGACTCGACGGCGAGGTGCTGCTGTCGACCCTGATGGACCGCGCCGGCGAACGCATCGGCGCCACCCTCGACCTGCGCGGCAATGAAGGCGTCGTTATCGGCCCGGCGCCCGAGCCGGTGGTGTAGCGAGGATTGGCCGCCGATAGTTGGCCAAAGCGAAACGTGCCGACGCTCAGAGGTGCGGCCGTTGTCGCAAGTTATTTCGCCCGCCCCAACTCCGTCATTCCGGGGCGCGCGAGCGCGCGCGCCCCGGAATGCCGGTGGGTGGGGCTGAAGAGTGACGAGACGCAGCGTTGCGCTGACGCTTGCCGATCAGCTGCTCAGCCGCGCCTTCGCCACGGCCTTCTTGAACAGCGCGTCCATGGCCTGCGAGATGCCCTGGGTCGGGCTCACTTCGAAATAGAAGCCCGGTGACGCGCAGCTCTGCATGTTGGCGGCGATCTGGCTGTTGGTCGACGGGCCGTAGGGGCCCGGATTGAACGGCGCGATGTAGTCCATGTACCACTGGTTGGTCGGCAGCGCCAAATAGGTGGTGTACAGCACCGCGATCTGGACGCCGCGGTTCTTCATCGCGGTGCATTGCGTGACGGTCAGCGGCTCCTGGCAGCGGCCGTTGCCCAGCGGCGTGCGGCTGCAGGTCGACGGATAGTTCGCGTCGGCGACGCCGTCGGAGACGAAGAACAGCCATTTCTGCGGATTGTCGGAAGTGCCCGAGCCGGGCGTCGGAATCGTGCCGTTCATCGCCGCCATCGTGGCGTCGAAGTCGGTGCACTGGTCGTTGTTGTAGTTCTGCTTCGGGATCGTCATCAGGTCGATCGCGCTGGCGGCGGACTGCACGCTCGACATGCTCGAGGTGAGGCTCGAAATCGTCGTCAGGCCCAGCGACGAACAGGAGCTGCCGAAGGTGTACACCGCCATGCGGAACTGGTTGCTCACCGCCGAGATCGCGGTCGCCGTGCTGGTCAGCTGCTGAACCGCCTGGCGGACCACGTCGATCCGCATGGTGACACCGAGCTTCTTGGCGAGGTTGTAGTAGTTGTTCGAATTCGACAGGTCGTGGCACGCGAAGGCGCACTTGTCCGAAGTGTTGGCCACCATGGTGGAGATGTCGGCGGTAGTGGCGGCGACGCCCATCGAGGGCGAGTTGTCGAGCAGCAGATAGAAGTCCTGGTACACGGGCATCGACACCGTGGAGGTCGATTTGTCGCCGACCGTCAGGGTCGGAAAGCCGATCAGGTTGAGAAAGCTGGTCGTGACCGTGGTCGAGAAGTTCGAGCTGGCGCTTCGCTTGCCGTTGCCGTCGGTGACGTTGAGATTGATCGTCGCGCTGAGCCCGTAGGCGCCGACGGTGGCGTTGAAAAACTTGATCGCATCCGACTGCGCGTCGGTCGCCGATTTGTTGATCTCGGCGTTGCTCACTGCCAGCAGCACGGCCGCGTCCTGGGCGGATTCGAGCTTGGTGCGGATCCGGTTGGCGGTCGAGTAGTCGATCGCGGCGCCGACAAATCCCAGCAGCGGGAGCAGCGAGATCGCGAAGATCACCCCGATATTGCCGGACCGGTCGCCCGCAAAGCGACGAAGCAAGTCAGTTGCGCGAAAATCAGCGAACAACCTCTGCATGTGCAGCCCCGATCTCGCGCCCCGCGCGCGTCGAAGCCGAGTTTTGGCAGGATGGAACTAAAGCACTGTAAAGGTCGGTGAAGAAACTACCGGGCAATCAGCACCGAGGTGAATCAATTCCAGCGGCCCGCCGCGCTGTCCTAACAGTCCGTCAACGCCGCTCAGCCCGGGTGGCCGTCCTGGACCTGGTCGATATCGCTGCGCCTCAGCAAGTAATCCAGTCCGCCGGCGCGGTACCAGCGATAACCATAGGCGTCCAGCATCACCGTATGGCGCCCGGATTCGTTCGCGGTGCTGTGGTCGTCCCCCAGGAGGTCGATCAGCCGGGTGCCGGCTTCGCCCGGCAGGCCGGTCGCGAACGTCACCTCGTGCGGCTTCTCGTCGAGATTGTGGATGAACAGCACCGAATTGCCGCGCCAGTCGTAGCGGACGATCAGCACCGCGGGATTGCGCGCCGAGATCACCTTGAAGTCGCCCCAGCCGATTTCCGGGACTTCCTTGCGCATCCGGATGATCCGCTCGGTCCAGTTCAGCATCGATTCCGGATCGCGGCGCTGCTGCGCGACGTTGACGTGCTGATAACCATAGGGGCCGTGGTCGATCACCGGCACGTCAGGCCGGTCGCTTTTGGTGAAGCCGCCATGCGGCTCGGTCGACCATTGCATCGGCGTGCGGGCACAGCCGCGCTCCGGCAACGCCAGGTCGTCCCCCATCGCGATCTCGTCGCCATAGCGCAGCACGGGCGTGCCGGGCAGCGTGAACATCAGGCTGTAGGCGAGCCGCAGCCGCCGGGCATCGCCGCCGAGCATCGGCGCCAGCCGCCGCCGGATGCCGCGGTCGTAAAGCTGCATCGATTTGTCGGGGCCGAACTTGTCGAACACCGTCTTGCGCTGCGCCTTGGTCAGGCGGCCGAGATCGAGTTCGTCGTGGTTGCGCAGGAACAGGCCCCATTGCGCGGTCGCCGGCCGTGGCTTGGTCTCGGCCATGGCCTTGGCGAGCGGCCGGGTGTCGGCGGAGGCGAGCGCATAGAATAGATGCTGATTGACGTGGAAGTTGAACATCATCTGCATCCGGTCGCCGTCGTCGCCGAAATACTCGAAGTCGTCCTCCGGTAGGACGTTGGCCTCGGCCAGGATGATCGAGTCGCCCTTGCGCCATTGCAGAAATTCCCGAAACATCCGCAGCATGTCGAACTGCTCGACTGGCTTGCGCACCTTCGGTCCCTTGGTGGCGATGACGAACGGCACCGCGTCCATCCGGAAGCCGGAGACGCCGAGCTGGATCCAGAACCCCATGATCTTCAGGATCTCCGCCCGCACATGCGGATTGGCGGTGTTGAGGTCGGGCTGGAAGTCGTAGAAGCGGTGGAAGTACCAGGCCTTGGCCTGCTTGTCGTGCGTCCAGGTGGTCTTCTGCACGCCGGGAAACACCATGCCTTGGTCGGCGTGCGGGGGCTTCTTGTCGGACCACACGTACCAGTCGCGATATCGCGAGTTCTTGTCGGAACGCGCTTCTTTGAACCACGGGTGCTGATCGGAGGTGTGATTGACCACGAGGTCGATGATCACCCGGATGCCGCGCTGCTTGCAGCCATGGGTGAATTCGACGAAGTCACCGAGGGTGCCGTAGCGCGGGTCGACGCTGTAGTAATCCGAGATGTCGTAGCCGTCATCCCGGCCCGGCGAGGGCTGAAACGGCATCAGCCAGATCGCCGTGACGCCAAGGCCGGACAGATAATCCAGCCGCCGCAGCAGACCGCGGAAATCGCCGACCCCATCGCCATTGGCGTCCATATAGGTCGCGACCGACAGGCAGTAGATCACGCCGTTCTTGTACCAGAGATCGTCGATCATGGAGGCGCGCAAGGTGAGAGGAAATCGGAAGGGCGGGCACAGCGAAGCGTGCCCACGGGAAGGCCGCGCCGCAGAGAGGGCAAGGCGCCGTGCGCCTATGCCCACCCTGCGGAGCTCGTCTCAGGTCAGTGCAACGCCGTAATAATCGTCGACCTTGCGGGCGCCCTTCCAGTCGTACTCGTCGTCGCGGGCATAGTGCGGCGCGTTCTGCAGCTGATCGTTGGTGATCATGGTCTGGTAGCCGCCGAGTTCGACATTGTACTTCAGCGACGGCCAGGGCAGCGGATAGTGATCGTCGCCGATGCCGAGAAAGCCGCCGAAGCTGAGCACGGCGTACGACACCTTGCCGCTGACCTTCTCGATCATCACCCGTTCGATGCTGCCGATCTTCTCGCCATCCGGGCCGTACACCGCAGTGCCCTGCACCTTGTCGCTGCCGATGAGGCTGACGGTCTCGTCTTCTACTGTCATCTTGGGGTCTCCCTGTGAGCGGGAACAACCACGAGACGACAGGCCCGTTCCGCACCCGTGCGATCGGTCGCGGTCGGGGCTTTGCAAACCGCAGAATCATTCCTATCTTGAAGCTTCCTGAAACAACGAAAGGAGGTGATCCAGTGTCTCACTCGAAACGCTGTCACCTCGCTGGGGACGCCCGCTGAGGTAGGCTCCTGATTGAGCCGCTTCAGCCTGGGCGCCCCGGCGCCTGGGAACCAGCGAGTAACGAGGGGCGCACCGGCGGACACCGTCGGTGCGCCTTGTTGTTTGTGAATCGTGAAGGCAGCTTGAGCTTGCGTTCAGGCACGGAGGAGGCTTGGGAACGTCGCGCTCTGTAGCCACTATAGCTTCGTGGTGAAGAATTGGAGCAAAGGGAGAAGGAGTAGGCGTACTATCTCGACATCGCCCTCGGCCCTGTCGCTGCAACTCGGGCCATACGCTTCTCTCCGAAAGATAGAGAGTTTGGCGGGCAACCTTTACTGGTATTATTGTTCGATTCGAAATTTCGGTAGGTTAGGTGTGTCATGAATGGTCAGAGCGACCGCGCAGACACGGGGTCTCGCGATAGTCAACCCGGGTTGCTTTCCGCAGCTATCGAGAAATTGAAGGCCGAATGCGGTGATGCGCCGGACCTCATCAAGCAGTCGCTTGCAGACCTAAACGCTTTGCAACGGCAGGAGGCGCGTAACCATTTCGAATCCCAACAAGAGTACGTAAAGCAAGTCGCAGAATTAAGGATAGTTGCTCTAACGGGCATCCGAGAATATGGGCTTCAAACGCTTAAGTGGCTATTTTTACTCAACGCTGGTGCCATCGCTGTAATACTCGCCTATGTGAGTGCATCCGTTGGAAAATCATCTGGTGTTGGATCGTCGCAAATTGTGGGATTCATCCCAACGTTGAAGGCGCTTTGGCCCTTTGTTGTCGGCTGCATGATGGTGGTGTCGGCTGGTGCTGCTGGTTTTTTCAATTTCTCTTATGGCGAAGTGCGATTGCCTTCGCCGGAGTCGCTTCATAATTTTGCTGATCCATCTTCAAAGGCATGGCCAGAGCCACGACAGTCGCCGGGAAATAAAACAGAAGCCGCGCGCCGCATAGCCATTGCGTTTGCCGTCGGATCTGTATTCTTCTTCGGTTATGGCGTGTTTCGCGTTCTACACGCTGTGATCGCCGTTTGAAGCTATGGGTTTGTGTGGCGATTTGTCGTTCGAATTCTGGCAAGGCTCAGGAGCGCAGCACGCGCTGACTTCCCGCATTCCACTGCGCTACATGCGGGCTACGGCGACGATTGCGTCTTCTCCCCGATCACGCCTTCGCGCTTCTTCACTGCGTGATAATAGGCCCACCACAGATGCGCCGCGGCGCCGCGGAGCGGGCGCCAGGGTTCGGCGAGCGGCGCCATCTGCTTGACGGTCGGCCGTGCCTTCAGGCCGAGCCCGATCCGCATCGCCTCCTGCACGGCGAGATCGCCGGCCGGCCAGGCGTCGCCATGGCCGAGGCAGAACAACAGATAGATGTCGGCGGTCCACGGCCCGATGCCGTGCAGCGCGGTCAGCGTGGTGTGGGCGACGTCGGCGTCTTCGTTGGCGAGGACGTCGAGGTTGAGGCGTTCGTGGTGCAGTTCCTGGGCGAGGGCCTTCAGCGTCTTGATCTTGGCGGCAGACAGGCCGAGCCGGCCGAGCCGGTCGGTGCGGGCGCGCTTGATCGCCGCGTGGTCGAACGGATCATACGCCTCGCTCACGCGCGCCCAGATCGCCGCCGCGCTCGCCACCGACAATTGCTGGCCGCAGACGATCGCCGCCAGCCCCTTGAAGCCGGGATCGCGCCGCCGCAGCGCCGGCATGCCGGCCGTCTTCAGCACCGGGCGTAGCCGCGGGTCCTGCTTCACCAACGTGGTGATGGCGGCTTCGAGGTCGGCCTGGGTGTCGAGGTGGATGGTCATTGGCTCATCGTCGCCTTGTCGTTCGGGGCGGCTGCATGCGCCGAGACCGTCATGCCGGGGCTTGACCCGGGCATCCATCCGCTATCGTAAGAGGGATCGTCTACGCGATGGATTGCCTGATCAAGTCCGGCAATGACGCCGGGGTTTCGATGCCGCCACCCGTTTTCCGATTTGCCCCGAGCCCGAACGGTTATCTGCATCTCGGCCACGCTTACTCGGCGCTGCTCAATGCCGAGCTGGCGCGGGCCGGCGGCGGACGCTTGCTGTTGCGCATCGAGGACATCGACGCGACACGCTGCCGGCCGGAGTACGAGGCGGCGATCTACGAGGATCTGGCCTGGCTCGGACTCGTCTGGGAGCCCGAGGTGCGGCGGCAGTCCGATCACCTCGACCTTTATCGGGACGCCGTCGCGCAGCTCACCGCGCGCGGGCTGATCTATCCGGCGTTCGAAAGCCGCGCCGAGATCGCCCGCCTGGTTGCCGCCAAGGATGCGGTTGCGCCATGGCCGCGCGACCCCGACGGCGCGCCGCTGTATCCCGGCATCGGCAAAGAGCTGGGCGCGACCGAACGGACGCAACTGATCGAATCCGGCGCCCCCTATGCGCTGCGCCTCGACATGAATGCCGCGCGCGCGCTCGTCGGCGACCTGACGTGGTCCGAACTGGGCGAGGGCCCGGGCGGCGGATCGGTCATGGCGCGGCCCGAGGCCTGGGGCGACGTCGTCATCGCTCGCAAGGAGACGCCGACCAGCTATCACCTCTCGGTCGTGATCGACGATGCGCTGCAGGGCATCACCGAGGTGGTCCGCGGCGCCGACCTGTTCTGGTCGACCAGCGTGCACCGCCTGCTGCAGGCTCTGCTCGGATTGCCGGCTCCGGTATATCGGCACCACTTGCTGCTGCGCGATGCCGAAGGGCGCAAGCTGTCGAAGTCGTCCGCGGCGACCGGGCTGCGCGAGTTGCGAGCGGCTGGCGTCACACCGCAACAGATTCGCAACATGGTCGGGCTTGCGCCGGCCGCCTGAGCTTGCCCCAGGTTTGCCACATGGTCCGCGCCGCGGAATGTCGTTTTCCCAATGACTCCGTTAACGGCGTCATGGCATGGTGCCGGGCGTTGGGGTGGGGGAGTTATGACAGTGAAGTCGCGCGCCCTGCGGAGCGGGCGAACGGCGCTCAAGCGGGCGCCGGTCAAGCGCGTGCGCAAGAGGGCGAATGCGTCCGGCATGGTCGAGACCGCGCTCGCGACCTTCGCCCATGAAGTCCGCACGCCGCTCACCGGCATCCTCGCGGTCAGCGATCTGCTCGCCACCTCCGACCTTGGCGAGCGCGAGCGCCGCTGGGTCGAGACCATCAAGGCCGGCGCCGAACATCTTGCTGGGCTCGCAACGCTTTTCGTCGACGCCGCGCGGCTAGGCGCGGTGGATGGCGGCGCGAGTCTCGGCGCCCGCAACGACTTCTTCGATCTGCGCGCCCTCGCCCGCCACGCCGGAGACTCGCTGGCCGGCCGCGCCGCCGCCAAGGGATTGAGTGCCGTAGTGACGATCTCGCCGCGGCTGCCGGCCTTCGTGGTCGGCGACGCGGTGCGGCTGCGGGCGGCGCTGGAAAATCTGATCGACAACGCCGTCAAGTTCACCGAGCAGGGCGACGTCGCGCTGAAGGTCAGCTCGACCAGCGCCGGCAAGAACGCCGCGCAGGTCAGCTTCGCTGTCTCCGACAGCGGCATCGGCCTGACGCTCGCGGAAATCAAGCGGCTGTTCCGGCCGTTCTCGCAGGCCAATGTCAGCATCGCGTCGCGCTTCGGTGGCGCGGGCCTTGGGCTGTCGTCGGTGCGGCAGATTGCACGGGCGATGCACGGCGACGTCGCCGTGACGTCGCGGCCGAAGGGCGGCGCGGTGTTCACCCTCACCGTGAAGCTGACGCGGGCGAAGCCGCCACAGCCGACCACCCCGGGACCGCATAGTTCGGTCATGGAGCTGAGCCGCCCGCTACGCCTGCTCAGCGTCGAGGACAATCCGTTCGGCCGTGTCGTGCTCAACGCGATCCTGACCGAACTCGGCCATCACACCGAGTTCATCGGCAGCGGCGAGGCGGCGCCGGAGCGGCTGGCGCAGGGCGGTTTCGACGCGGTGCTGATGGACATGGTGCTGCCCGGCATCAGCGGACCCGAGGCGATCCGCCGGATTCGTGGGCTCGCCGCGCCGCTTCGCGCCATTCCGATTATCGGTGTGTCCGGTCGCGATCAGGACGAGGCTGCGGCCCGCGAAGCCGGGGCAGACGCCTTCCTGCTCAAGCCGGTGTCTCCTCGTGCGCTCGCAACTGCGCTGCTTGAAGCGTCACGCCGTCCGGCAGCCGCGACTTGATGATGGCGGCGTTGAGTTCGCCGCCATAAACAAAGATCGCCGCGATAAAATACAAAAACACCAAGGCGATGATGGCGGAGGCGAGACCCGCATACATCGTCACGTAGTTGTTGGCGAAGCGCGCCAGATACAGGCCGAAACCCATCCCTGACATCAGCGACGCCACCATGGTGAAGACGATGCCAGGGACGATCTGCTTGATGGTCCGGCGCCCGGCGGGGAGCCGCGCGTGCAGGATGAACAGCGCGACGGTCAGCGCCCCGATCGCGATGCCATAGCGCACCACGGTCAGCAGCGTCTGGTTGTCCTCGACCAGCAGCGGCACGTAGTGCCGGGCGGTTGCCAGGATCAGAGGGCCGAGCACGATCAGGAACGCCATCGCCAGCGCGGTGAATGCCGCTACCAGCGTGTAGCCGATCGACTCCAGGCGCAGCATGTACCACGGCCGCACCTCGATCACCGCATAGGCGCGGTTCAGCGCCACCCGCAGGCTCTCGACGCCGTTGGAGGCGAAGTACAGCGCCAGTAGCAGGCCGATTGTCAGTGCGCCGCCTCTCGTGGTGGTCAGCACGTCGTGGATCTCGCCCGACAGCGTGCTGGCGACCTGGGCCGGCCAGATGTCCAGCATGAGTTCGGCGGCCTGATCGGCCAGGTCCTTGGACCCGACGAAGCCGGCCAGCGAGGTCAGCACGATCAGAAACGGAAACAGCGCCATCAGCGACGACAGCGCGATGTGGCTGGCGATCGCCCACCCGTCATCCGCCAGAAACGTATAAAAAGCGTCCATTACGACCGCGTAGACGTAGCGGATCTGCCTCACAGGTCACCTGACGGAAGGTTGCGGCGCGGGACACTAGCATCGGCTACTAACCCGCTCAAACCAACTTCGTTGCGGCGGCGGCGGGTGGCGCGGCTAGAATACCGGTGCTATGAGACCAGAATGGCCACCTTCCTCAGCACGCTTCTCCTGCCGATTGCGCTTTGCGCGGTTGCGCTTGTTCTGCTGCTCGGCCTGATCAATATGATGCGGGGCGGGTCTCCCAACAGGTCCCAGAAGCTGATGCGATTGCGGGTTTTGCTGCAATTCGCCGCCATCGTGGTGACCATGCTTGCGATCTGGGCGCTGGGCCGCTAGCCACGGGCGCCACTCGTCAATCTTCCGACAAACAAGCCGTTCTGCCGCCGAGGTCCTGCGCCATGGTCGTTCTCAATCGAATTTACACCAGGACCGGCGACGACGGCTCGACCGCGCTCGGCACCGGCGAGCGCCGGCCCAAGCACGATCTGCGCATCGCCGCCTACGGCACGGTCGACGAGACCAACGCGGCGGTGGGCGTCGCGCGGGTTCACATGGCGGATGAGCCCGAGATCGACGCGATGCTGGGCCGGATCCAGAACGACCTGTTCGACCTCGGCGCCGATCTGGCGGTCCCGGACCGCGACGGCAAGGCCGAGCGGCTGCGCGTCCTGGAGACGCAGGTGGAACGGCTCGAGCGCGAAATCGATCAGCTCAACGAGCGTCTCGCGCCGTTGACGTCATTCGTGCTTCCCGGCGGCAAGCCCGGCGCCGCGTACCTGCATCTGGCGCGGACAATATGCCGCCGCGCAGAACGCGTGATGGTGGAACTTGCCGCGCGGCCGGAGGAACGGGTCAATCCGGCCGGCGTCCACTACGTCAACCGGCTGTCGGACTTCCTGTTCGTCGCCAGCCGAGCGGTCAATAACGACGGCGCCGGGGACGTGCTTTGGGTTCCCGGTCAGAACCGCTAGCTTTGGGTCGTTTTTGGCTCTGCTGCGTTGACCGCCGATATCCGGGGCTTTAGGTTCCGCCGCCACGACAAGATAAACCCAGCGAAAACGAAAGAGGATCGATGAAGGTTCTGGTGCCGGTCAAGCGGGTGGTCGACTACAACGTCAAGATCAGGGTCAAAAGTGACGGATCGGGCGTTGAACTCGCCAACGTCAAAATGTCGATGAATCCGTTCGACGAGATCGCGGTCGAGGAAGCGCTGCGGCTGAAGGAAGCCGGCAAGGCGACCGAAGTCGTCGTCGTCTCGATCGGGCCTGCGCAGGCGTCCGAAACGCTGCGTACCGGTCTGGCGATGGGCGCCGATCGCGGCATCCTGGTCAAGGTCGACGGCGTCGTCGAGCCGCTCGCGGTCGCCAAGATTCTCAAGGGCGTCGCCGGCGAAGAGCAGCCGGGACTGATCATTCTCGGCAAGCAGGCAATCGACGACGACAGCAACCAGACCGGCCAGATGCTCGCTGCGCTGCTCGGCTGGGGCCAGGGAACCTTTGCGAACAAGGTGGAGGTCTCTGGCGACACGATAAACGTGACCCGCGAAGTCGATGGAGGTCTTGAAACCGTCAGCCTGAAGTTGCC
>NZ_JBMDXE010000265.1:0-14366 GCF_048594845.1 Rhodopseudomonas sp.
CGGGCCGCGGCGTGGGCGAAGCGACGAACTCAGCGAGGTTCGTTCGGTTCGCGTGCAGCGATCTGTTCGACCACATCGACAATGCTGCGCCGAAGCTTGGCATCGGTGATCTTGGTGAATGCGCGAGTCAGCGCCAGGCCCTCAGATGTTGCAAGAAAGTCCGACACATAAGACGGGGACGGCGCTTCGCTGAAGCCATTGCCATTGGCAAGACCGCCGCTCGGGCCACCCTCGAACAGAAAAGACACCGGCACCTGCAGCACTTCCGAGATCTGCTGAATGCGGCTGGCACCGACGCGATTGGTGCCCTTCTCGTATTTCTGAACTTGCTGGAAGGTCAGTCCTAGTGCTTCGCCGAGCTTTTCTTGGCTCATCCCGAGCATGATGCGCCGCATGCGCACACGGCTGCCGACATACTTGTCAACAGGATTGGGCGCTTTGGTCGACATCTCAGTTACTCCTCAAGGCATGTGCATACGCAAATGGAAGGCGAATGCGGATTGGAATACGCCTGAAATATTGGAGACGTCAAATGTCTTGAGGTGCCGGCGTTAATATACACCGATAGAGAAATGCAATAATAGACGTGCGGATTTTCTCTAACTTAATCTCTGGTTGCGCCGTCGCGTTGCGTACTATCACCTAGTTGGTGTTCGTCTGCGTAATAGTACAAGCATCATCGAAAGTGCAACCAGAACGGCCGCCGGAAGCTCGCCGACGCGCGCATAGATCGTCGGCGGAATCTTCGCCGGCAGTGTCGCGTCGAGCACACCTTCGACGCCGAGTCCGAGTCGTCCGACGATTCGTCCGACCGGATCGATGACTGCAGAAATGCCCGTGTTTGCTGCGCGCACCAACGGCAAGCCCTGCTCGACCGCGCGCATCCGCGCCTGCTGCAGATGCTGATAGGGACCGGTCGAATTACCGAACCAGCCGTCATTGGTGAGATTGAGCATCCATCCCGGACGCGTGCCGCGGATGTTGATCTCATCAGGAAAGATCGCCTCGTAACAAATCAGCGGCAGCAGCGGAGGTGCGTTCGGCAGCTCCATATTGTGACGCGTGGTGCCGGTGAGAAAGCCACCCTGCACCTTGGTGAGCTGCACGAAGCCGATCTTCTCCATCATGTCCTGGTACGGCAGATATTCGCCGAATGGTACCAGATGCAACTTATCGTAGACTGACAGCAACGTGCCGTCGTGATCGATAGAATAGATCGAATTGTAAGCGCGCGTGATCCTGCGGCCCGGCGGCATCTCGGGCGGCCGGACCGCGCCGGTCAGCAGAATGGTGCCTTTGGGCAACAGTTCGGCAATCTGCGCCAGCGCATCGGGCTCGCGCGCCAGGAAGAACGGAAACGCCGACTCCGGCCAAATCAGCAGTGAGGCGTCGCGTACACCAGTGGCGTTCGGGCCGGTCGAGCGGTCCGACAAAGTGAGGTATTTCTGCATCACCTCGGCTTTGGCGGCGTAGTTGAAGCGCTGATCCTGTTGCAGGTTGGGCTGCATGATCCGCAGCCGGACATTCTCGACAAGCCGCGTGGGAGTGAGTTGCAGCCTGATGATGCCAAACACCGCCATGGCGATCAGCACACCGAGCGCAGCAGTCGGAGCGACCCAGCGCCGCCGCGTATCGGCGATATCGTCGAACAGCACGGCCGGACTGGCGACCACCGCGACCGCAATGAAAGTCATTCCCCAGATGCCGATCAGCGACAGAGTCTGCGCCAGCGCCAGCGGCTCGGTCAGTGCATAGCCGAACGCGTTCCAAGGGAACCCGGTGAGGATATGACCGCGCAGCCACTCCGCAATGGTGAGCGCGCCGGCGAGCGACAGAATGCGCAGCGCCCCGCGATCCCACAGCAGCCGCGCCAATCCGAAGCTGAGCGCGGTGAACAGCGCCAGATAGGCGGGCAGGCCGCAGATCGCGAAAGGCAGCAGCCACGCGAAGGTGTCGGCGTCGACCAGGAAGGCGTAGCCGATCCAGTACAGGCCCGGGACGAAATAACCGAAGCCGAACCACCAGCCGGCCATCATCGCGGCCGGGACGCCGCGCCGCTTGCCGGCGCCCGCACCGTCGATCAGCCACACCGCCACCGGAAAGGTGATGAACAGGATCGGCCAGGCGTTGAACGGCTCCATCGCCAATGACGACAGCGCACCGGCCAGGACTGCGATTGCTGCGCGCTTCCACCCCCATGCGAGGATGACGCTGGAGGCGGCCCGGCTCAGCAGCTTTGGCATATGGGGATGTGCTCGCTCATTCGCCGGATGGCGAAGCATTCGGGTTGGTGGAGTCGGACGTCGGCGGAGCTGGCGTATCGGACGCCGCGCCACGGCGCCGCGTTTCGCGCGGCCGCGGCGCGGGGCGCTCCTTGCGGATGCCGATACGCAGCCGCTTGACGCGGCGCGGATCGGCGTCGAGCACTTCGATCTCGTAATTGCCCGGACCGGAAATCACTTCGCCACGCACCGGCAGTCGGCCGACATGATTGACCAGGTAGCCGCCGAGAGTCTCGACATCCTCGCCGGCCTCGCCGGGCACGAAGCTGTCGCCGATCATGGCGCGGGCGTCTTCCAGGCTGGTGCGGGCGTCGGCGATGTACGAGCCATCGGCCTGCTTGACGATCGAGGGCGGCACCGCACTGTCGTGCTCGTCGTCGATCTCGCCGACGATCTGCTCGACGATGTCCTCGATCGACACCAGGCCATCGGTGCCGCCATATTCATCGACCACCAGCGCCAGATGCGTGCGCGCCGCTTGCATCTGCGCCAGCAGGTCGATCGCCCGCATCGACGGCGGCACGTAGAGCAGCTTGCGGATGATGCCGGTTTCGGTCAGCGGCATCTTCAGATCGATCGCCTTGAGATCGAGACCGGCGGGCAGCGGCTTCTTGCGCTTGGCGACCACGTCCGGCTTGACCTTGGCGCTCGCCGTCATGAATGCGACGAGGTCGCGGATGTGAACGAGCCCGACCGGATCGTCGAGCGTCTCGTTGTAGACGACGAGACGCGAGTGCGCCGCACCCTGAAACAGGCTCATCAGTTCGCCGAGCGGAATGTCCTGCTTGATCGCGACGATATCGGCGCGATGGACCATGACGTCGGCGATGCGGCGCTCGTGCAGCCCGAGGATGTTGCGCAGCATGGTGCGCTCGAGCGTCGAGAACCCGGTGTCGTCGGGCGGGCTGGTATCGAGCACGACCTGCAGATCGTCGCGGACCGAGCCGGGCTTCCAGCCGAACAGCGAACGGATCGCCCGGATCAGCCAGGCGGCACCGGTCGGCCGCAACACTTCGCCCTGGTGCACCACCGTAGGCAATTGCTGCCCGCGTGCTAAGTCTTGCTCCGATAGCTGCGCGTTGGTCCGCGTACTGTCGCCGTCCGGCATGTCAGCTCATCCGATCCTGGTCAGCATAGGGATCCGGAATGCCGAGTCCTGCGAGAATGCGGCGCTCGGCGCTTTCCATCGTCTCGGCCTCGGCGTCGGTCTCGTGATCGTAGCCGACCAGATGCAGGAAGCCGTGAACCGCCAGATGGCTGAGGTGATGATCGAACGGCTTGCCCTCGTCGTCGGCTTCGCGGCGGACGGTCTGGTACGCGATCGCGATATCACCGAGCAGCCGCGGCGCGCCGTCGTCGTCCTGATAGTCCGCCTCCGGGGCCGGAAACGACAGCACGTTGGTGGGCTTGTCGAAGCCGCGATAGGACGCGTTGAGCGCCTGGATGCCGTCGTCGTCGGTCAGCATCACGGCGAGTTCGGCGCCGCCGGTGTCTTCATCGACGGCCTGGGCCGCGGCTTCGATCGCGCGCAGCACGACGGCCTCGGCGGCGGCTTCGGCCTGCCAGCATTCGGCGGCGATCACGACTTCGGTCGCAGGGACGGTGGAACTACTCATTGGGGTCAAAATATCGCTTGGAGCCGTCCCGACGCAATCGGCACGGCTCCCGGTCTCGGATTGTGACATCAGTTTTCGCCGCGCGCCGGCTTCGGCGGGGCTCCCTCATAGGCGGCGACGATGCGCGCCACCAGTTCGTGACGAATGACGTCCTCGGCAGTGAAATTCACCTGGGCAATGCCCTCGACGCCGGACAACAACTTCACCGCTTCGGACAGGCCCGAAGTGGCACCGTTGGGCAAATCGACCTGGCTGGGATCCCCGGTGACGATCATCCGCGAGTTCTCACCAAGGCGAGTGAGAAACATTTTCATCTGCATCGAGGTGGTGTTCTGCGCCTCATCCAGAATGATCGCCGCGTTGGTCAGCGTGCGGCCGCGCATGAACGCCAGCGGCGCGATCTCGATCTCGCCCGACTGCATCGCCCGCTCGACGATCCGCGCATCCATCAGGTCGTACAGCGCGTCGTAGATCGGTCGCAAATACGGATCGACCTTTTCGCGCAGATCGCCCGGCAGGAAGCCGAGCCGCTCGCCGGCTTCAACGGCGGGGCGGGTCAGGATGATCTTGTCGACTTCCTTGCGCTCGAACAGCTGCGCAGCGTGCGCGACCGCGAGCCAGGTCTTGCCGGTACCGGCCGGGCCGATGCCGAACACCAGTTCATGGCGCTTCAGCGCACGGATGTAGGAGTCCTGCGCGGCTGTGCGCGCCCGCACCAGGCGCTTGCGCAGATTGACCGCCTCGAACGCGCCCGAGGCTGGCTTGCTGTCGAACTCGAATAGTGAGCCCTGCGCGATCACCGCGCGGATTGCACCGTCCACATCGCCCTGGCTGAGATCACCACCGGACATCGCCTGCGCATACAACGCCTCGAGCACGCGCCGCGCCGAGTCGCAGCCTTCGCGCGAGCCCGAGATGGTGATGTGGTTGCCCCGCGAGTCGACCTCGACGGCGAGCCGGCGCTCGATCCGGGCGAGGTTCTGCCCATAGGGGCCGACCAGCGCGGAAGCGGCGCGATTGTCGTCGAAGGCGACGACGACTTGGGTCTCGGGTGGGGACAAAGGTTCGCGATCGAGCTTGCGGCGGGAAATCAGCGAGGACGAATCCGATACGCTTTTTGCCAAGGGGCTCAGGCTCCAGTGGCGGCCAGAGGACGAGCATGCTGCGGCGGCGTGGCCGCCAGTTCGCCGAGCAGGCTGTAGCGCTCGAGACTATCGATCCGGACCGGCAGCACCTGTCCGACGAGCGCGTCGGACTCCATGCCGGGCGGGGGAAACACATGGGCCGGCTGCAGATAAGCGGTGCGGCCGACGATCTGGCCGGGCTTGCGGCCGGCGCGCTCGAACAGCACGTCCACGGTCTGGCCGATCGCCGCCTTGTTGAAGGCCGACTGCTGAGCGTCGATCAATTGCTGGAGCCGCTCCAAACGCTCGTCCAACACCGCTGCGGGCACCATCTCCTGCATGTCCGCCGCGGGCGTGCCGGGCCGCGGCGAATACTTGAACGAATAGGCGCCAGCGTACCCGATTTGTGTGACCAGCGCGAGAGTCGCGGCGAAATCCACATCGCTCTCGCCCGGGAACCCCACGATAAAATCCGACGAGAACGCGATCTGCGGCTGCACCGCCCGGAACCGGTCGATCACGCGTCGATAATCCGCCGCCGAGTGCTTGCGGTTCATCGCCGCGAGGATCCGGTCGGACCCGGACTGCACCGGCAGATGCACGAAAGGCATCAGCGCCGCGAGATCGCGATGCGCGGCGATCAGATCGTCGTCGACGTCGTTCGGATGACTGGTGGAATAGCGCAGCCGGACGATGCCGGGCACCGCGGCGAGCCGCTGCAGCAGCCGGCCGAGCGTCCAAGCGCGGCCGTCCGGGCCGTCGCCATGATAGGCGTTGACGTTCTGGCCGATCAGCGTGATCTCGCGAACGCCGTTGTCGGCGAGCCGCTCGACATCGGCCAGGATCGCCGCCACCGGCCGCGACACCTCGGCGCCGCGCGTATAGGGCACCACGCAGAAGGTGCAAAACTTGTCGCAGCCTTCCTGCACGGTGACGAAGGCCGAGATGCCGCGGGCGCGAATCGTGGCGGGCGCCGGCTGCGGCAGGAAGCCGAACTTGTCCTCGACCGGAAACTCGGTCTCGAGCGCGCGGCCCTGCGCGTTCGCGCGGGCCAGCAGCTGCGGCAGATGGTGATAGCTCTGCGGCCCGACCACGACGTCGACCACCGGGGCGCGGCGGACGATCTCCTCCCCCTCCGCCTGTGCGACGCAGCCCGCGACAGCGATCTGCATGGTACGGCCGGCCTGCGCCGCCGCGTCGCGCGCCAGCCGCAGCCGCCCGAGTTCGGAATAGACCTTTTCCGAAGCCTTCTCGCGAATGTGGCAGGTGTTGAGGATCACCAAATCGGCGTCGTCCACACTCGCTGTCTCGACGAAGCCTTCAGGCGTCAGCACGTCCACCATGCGCTGGGCATCGTAGACATTCATCTGACAGCCATATGACTTGATGTGCAGCTTGCGCGGCGGGGCCATGACATTCGTGGTGTGAGAGGGAAAGCTGCCCTGCCTTACAGGCGAAACCGGGCGAAATCCAGCCGGCGCCCGCTTGGTCGAGTCCAGCGGGGGTCTTTTCTCAAATAGTTTCAGGAAGTTGACGCATGTCCGCGAAGGTCGTGGCGGCACCGGCGGCGCGCAGTTTTTCGGCCATACCGGGCACGCAGTGGCTGCCGCCGACAAAACCCAGCACCCGCATCCCGGCCGCCCGGGCGCCGGTGATCCCCGGGACGCTGTCCTCGACGACGACGCAGCGCTCCGGCGCAACCCCCATCCGCTCCGCCGCATACAGAAACAAATCGGGCGCCGGCTTGCCGTTCTGGACTTGCTCGGCGGAGAACAGATAGGGCGCGAACCGGGCATGAAGCCCCGTGCGGGTCAGCGCGAAGCCGATGCGCTCCAGCGTGCCGCTGGAGGCGACGCAGACCGGCTGCGCGATCGCGTCGAGCGCCTCGCCGATGAACGGGATCGGCGCCAAATCCTCGGCAAAGCTGCGCAGCACGTCGGCGACGAGCTGCGCTTCGAGATCGTCGTCGAACGCACGACCGAGTTCGGCCTCGATCTCGCGCCGCGCTTCGCGGCCGGAGCGGCCGAGGAAGCGCTCGGCAACCTGTTCGGTAGTGATCGGATAGCCGTGCCGCGTCAGCGTCTCGGCATGCACCCGGCAGGAAATCACTTCGCTGTCGACCAGCACGCCGTCGCAGTCGAAGATCACCAGATCGCAGGTCATGCGGACGCGCCGCTCACATGATGCTGGGATCGAACTAAGCGACGGGTCAACGCCGCTCCGAAAATCGGCTTCTGGATTTGAGCCACTGTTTCACCACCCGTCATGCCCGGGCCGGCCCCAGGCATCTCCGTCTTGCTCACAAACCCACGCCGAAAACGTGGATGGCCGGGACAAGCCCGGCCCTGACGAGACGAGAGGTAAATTAGCCGACTTAGGGCGGCGGTGACAACGCGTCGCGCGCCCTGCTCGGCTCAGGCCTTGTCGTCGTCGAGC
Source organism: Rhodopseudomonas sp. (assembly GCF_048594845.1). Classification (GTDB taxonomy): domain Bacteria; phylum Pseudomonadota; class Alphaproteobacteria; order Rhizobiales; family Xanthobacteraceae; genus Rhodopseudomonas. The sequence continues at coordinate 7,459 of NZ_JBMDXE010000265.1, forward strand.
GGGACGCAATACAGCTCGAGGCGGTGATCGACCAGCTTGTAGCCGAGCTTGCGGGCGATCTCGGCCTGCAGCTTCTCGATCTCTTCGTTGGTGAATTCGATCACCTTGCCGTCGCGCAGATTGATCAGGTGATCATGATGGCTGTCGCGCATCTGCTCGTAGCGGGCACGGCCTTCACGGAAGTCGTGCCGCTCGATGATCCCCGCGTCCTCGAACAGCTTCACCGTGCGGTACACGGTGGAGATCGAGATCTTGTCGTCGACCGCAACGCAGCGGGTGTAGAGTTCTTCGACGTCGGGGTGATCGACAGACTCGGCAAGAACCCGCGCAATCACGCGACGCTGTTCCGTCATGCGCATACCGGTGGCAGCGCAGCGGGCTTCGATTTCAGTGGCCTTCACATCGGACATCGGCGTCAACGCAGTGTTTGAATGGGCTCAGCGATGGGGTTTGTGCCACCGCGCGGAAATTAGGACAAGTCGCGACGCATTATCAATGCGTTCAATTGTTCTCCATCCGGCTGCCGATAGTAGCGCTCGCGGCGACCGACGATGGTGAAACCAGCACGCTGATACAGACGACGCGCCGGCTGATTGTTCTCCTCGACTTCAAGAAAGACTTTGGCGACACCACGGCCGGCGAGGTGGCCGAGATGCGTCAGTAACAACTCTCGCGACAGTCCGCGTCCGCGGTAGCCGGAAGCCACCGCGATCGACAGGATCTCGGCTTCGTCCGCTCCGAATCGGGACGCGATGAAACCAATGATCTTACGACCCATACGCAAGCGGTGGATCAAGGTATTGCGCTGGCTCAAAAGGTCGGCGAATTCCTCTTCGCTCCAGCCGCTGTGAAACGACGCGCCGTGCAGTTGCGCCAGCTTACCGGCATCGCGCAGCGTTGCAGGCTCGACCACCGCGTCGGCGTAGCCCCAGAATTCGGCGAGCCAAGTCATCATCATGAAGTCATCATCGTCGGAATCAACATCGGCGCCGCGTCAGGCGGCAGGCTGCGCGGCGCGCGCCAGTGCGTCGGTCTGGGGCTTGGCGTCGGGCGCCCGCAGATAGAACGGCCGCGCCGGCGCGGCCACCGGGTTCGCCGCCGCACCGAGCCAGGCGACCCAGAAAATATCCGGCGCAGGCTGCTGATCGATCAGCGGCGCCGGCGGCGTCAGCGCCGGCCAGCGCGCGGCGAGCAGATGCGCCGCGTTGCCCACCAGCCGCGGCGCCCCCTGGCGAGCAGCTTCCAGCGCTTCGGCAATCGGCCCGACGCGCGGCCGGACCAGGCGCGTACCATTGCCGCTGACGAGTTGGTAGTAGACGTGATCATGCCGCGCATCGATCGCCGACAGGATCGGCGTGTCGTCGCGCTCGCTTACCAGCGGCGCCGCATAGGCGGAAAGCGTGGTCAATCCCACCACCGGTTTGTCGGCCGCCAGTGCGATGCCGCGCGCCGCCGACAGGCCGACACGCAGCCCGGTGAAACTACCAGGCCCGGTGGTGACAGCGATGCGGTCGAGATCAGCGAAGCCGATTCCCGACGCCTGCATGACGCGGCCGAGCATCGGCACCAGCGCCTCCGCATGGCCGCGCTGCATCGGCTCGGATTCGGATGCGAGCAGCCGGTTGGCGTCGGTATCCAGAACCGCGGCCGAGCAGGCTTCGAGCGCCGTATCGATAGCGAGGATCAACATTCGCTCAGCATATCAGCTTTGCGACGTGCACGTCATGTGCCTGCCGGACACGATCGACAAGAATCGCTGACAGCCGGCCGCAAGCCGACGATGCATGGAGCGGCGCACCATGCATTTGCCTTTAGGCGGAAAACCTGCGGGAAGCTGGCTGTCAGCTAACCGGGCGAACCTCGGTCACTTCGGGTACGAAGTGCTTCAGCAGGTTCTGGATGCCGTGCTGCAGGGTCGCAGTCGAGGACGGGCAGCCCGAGCAGGCGCCCTTCATGGCCAGATAGACGATGCCGTCCTTGAAGCCGCGGAAGGTGATGTCGCCGCCGTCATTGGCGACCGCTGGGCGGACCCGGGTTTCGATCAGATCCTTGATGATCTCGACCGTCTCGGCATCGTCCTCGGCGAAGAACTCGTCATCCTCGCCCGCGTCGCCATCCGACTGGCCATCGGCCAGGATCGGGGCGCCCGACATGTAGTGCTCCATGATGGCGCCGAGGATCGCCGGCTTGAGATGCTGCCAGTCGCCGCCGTCCTTGGTGACGGTGACGAAGTCGCTGCCGTAGAACACGCCGCTGACACCCTCGACGCCGAACAGCCGCTCGTCCAGCGGCGAGCGCGCCGCCTGGCTGCGATCGGTGAATTCCATCGTGCCGCTGTCGAGCACGGTGCGGCCCGGGATGAACTTCAGGGTCGCGGGATTGGGCGTCGGTTCGGTCTGGATGAACATGGAAGTCTCCGTCGTCGCCGGTTCAAGGCCGGCACGTGGGAAAGGCTGGATCGGGTCATCGGCGAGGCGGACGCCGCTTCACCCGGACACGTTCGAATTCCTAGCAGATAGCCACCCCGAACGCACGGTTCAACCCGAGGGCTGTTCCGGAGGGGTCAAGCCGACTGAAACAGTTGAGCTTTTAGCGCCAGCTCAGGCCAGCGCGTCGATGTCGTCGTCGGTCAGGCTGGAGGCGACCATCACCACCGGAACGGGAAAGCTGCCGAGATGGCGCACCATCGCGGTGACGATCGGCCCCGGCCCCTCCGGCCCGTCGCTGGCCGCCAGGATCAGCATGACGATGTCGGAATCCTCGTCGATCACCGCGCGGACCTGGGCGATGGTGTCGCCCTCGCGGATCACCCGCTCGGGCGTGATGCCGGAGACGCCGTTGGCGCGGCCGGCCGCGCGATCGAGCGCCAGTTCGGCGGTCTCGATCGCCTCGGCCCGCATCACGTCGGCGACGCCGAGCCATTGCTGATTCTGGTCGAGGATTTCGATGACGCGCAGCATCACCACCGCACCACCGGCCCGCACCGCCCAGCGGCTGGCGTAATACACCGCGCGATCCCATTCGGCGGTATCGTCGACGATGACCAGGCATTTCGGCTTGTGGCCGGATTCGTAGCTGCGTCGCTGGCTGCTCATTGGTGCCCCCGGAGTTCCACTAGCGCCCGCGCCACGCTGCGATGCTGCCATGATGGCGGCGGGCAGGACAAGCTTCGGCTCGGGCCGGCCTGCCCCTAAGCCACTTGCCCTGGCGTCGTCATCCTGAGGCGCGAGCGAAGCGAGCCTCGAAGGATGCGGCTGCGCGGACCGGCGCTCGTGGCTCATCCTTCGAGGCGCACGCTACGCGTGCGCACCTCAGGATGACGCCGTGACAGCCGAGCCGAAATCTCAGCCCTTCTTCCGCACCATGCCCATGATGTCCTTCACCGCCACCATGGTCTCGGCCGCGATCGCGCGGGCGCGGTCGCTGCCGTCGGCGAGAACGCTGTCGACATAGGCGTGGTCGGCGGACAGCCGCTTCATCTCGCCGGCGATCGGCGACAGCTTCTCGACCGCGAGATCCACCAGGCTCGACTTGAACGCCGAGAACTGCGCGCCGCCGAATTCGCCGAGAACGGCGGCTTTCGGCTTACCCGACAGCGCCGCGTAGATCCCGACCAGATTGTCGGCCTCGGGACGCGGCTCCAGACCCTTCTCTTCGGTCGGCAGCGGCTCCGGATCGGTCTTGGCCTTGCGGATCTTCTGCGCGATGGCGTCGGCATCGTCGGTGAGGTTGATGCGCGAGTAGTCCGACGGGTCGGACTTCGACATCTTCTTGGTACCGTCGCGCAGGCTCATCACCCGCGTCGCCGGGCCGGTGATCACCGGCTCGGGCAGCGGGAAGTACGCGTCGCCAAAGCCCTGCGCGGCGATCGAGGCCGCAAAGTCGTTGTTGAACTTCTGGGCGATGTCGCGCGTGAGTTCGACATGCTGCTTCTGGTCTTCGCCAACCGGCACATGCGTGGCGCGATACACCAGAATGTCAGCGGCCATCAGCACCGGATAGTCGTAGAGACCGACCGAAACGTTCTCGCGATCCTTGCCGGCCTTTTCCTTGAACTGGGTCATGCGGTTGAGCCAGCCAAGCCGCGCGATGCAGTTCAGCACCCAGGCCAGTTCGGAATGTTCCGCGACCTGGCTCTGGTTGAAGATGATCTGCTTCTTCGGATCGATGCCGGCCGCGATGAACGCCGCGGTGACTTCGCGGATGTTCTTGCGCAGTTCGTCCGGACCGCCCCACACCGCCACCGGCACCGTGATGGCGTGCAGATCGACCACGCAGTAGAGACAATTATGCGTCTCCTGCATCTTCACGAAGTTGACGATCGCGCCGAGATAATTGCCGAGATGCAGATTTCCGGTGGGCTGGATGCCGGAAAATACCCGTTGTGTGGTCATGGTCAGTTCCTGCGCGTGATCGGTCGGCGCGCGCCCGGTGGCTGCGGCGCGGCGCCGTCCATTGGCACGCGGCGGCTAGCCGCGCAAGCCGCGCGGCGGCCGCAGCGCCGTTCCGAGCGCGGCCGGCCGCACCACGCCGAACAGCACCAGCAGCCCGCCATAGACGATCAGCCCGCCGGCGATCAGGACGGCGAGCCCGGCCGCCTGGGCGAGCGTGCCGGCCGCCGTCGCCCAAGGCAACGCAAACTGCGCCTTCAACATCAGGAGCGCGCCCATCGCACTCGCCGCAATTGCGATCAGCACGATGCGCCGGCGCGCCGCGGCGTCGATGGTGACGCCGAAACGGCGCAGTCCCCGCCACAGCAAAAAGGCGGCATTGCTCCAGCCGCCGAGCGCGACCGCCAGCGCCACGCCGGCGGCGCCGAACAGCCGCCCCAGCAGCAGCGCCGAAACCATCGCCACCGCCAGCGCCGCCAGCGTGGCGATCAACGGCGTCCTTGTGTCCTCGCGGGCGTAGAACGCCGCCGACCAGGTTTTGGCCAGCACCTGGGCGGGAAGACCGAGCGCCAGCAGGCCGAGCGCCAACGCGGTCGCGGCGGTATCCTCGGCGCTGAACGCGCCGTGCTCGAACAGTAGCCGGACGATCGGCTCGCGCAGCACGATCAGCCCGAGCGTCGCCGGCAGCGCGACTCCGACCGCGAGTTCGAGCCCGCGCGAGGCGGCCTCGGACTGCGCCGCATGATCGTCACCGCGCACCGCGCGCGACAATTCCGGCACCAGCACGGCGCCCATCGCCACGCTGACGATGCCGAGCGGCAACTCGATCAGCCGGTTGGCGAAATACAGCCACGACACCGCCGATGGCGTCGACGACGCCACGATGGCGCCGATCACGATCAGCAGCTGCGGCCCGGAATTGGCGATCATGCCGGGGATCGCCTTGGCGAAGAACGCTCGCATCGCGGTGTCGAACGACACCCGCAGCGGCGTGGCGAGCTTCTCGCCGCGGCTGTTGAACACCAGGATCGAGAGTTGCAGCAGGCCGGCGATGCCGACGGTGCCGGACAATACCCACGCCGCCACGACGTCGTCATCGCTGGCGAACAGCAGCACCGCGGTGACGGCGATCAGCGCCGCGTTGAACAGTAGCGGCGAGAACGCCGTCAGCCCGACCTTCCCTTCTGCATTGAACAGCCCCATCATCACCGCGACCGGGCCGGCGAACGCCAGATAGGGCAGCATCAGCCGCGCATCGCGGACCGCCATGCCGAGCACCGGATGTCCGACGAAGCCCGGCGCCAAGAGCGCGATCAGCAACGGCATGAACACGCCGACCAGCAGCGCCAGCGCCAGCGTCGCCAGCGCGACCGTGCCGAGCAGTCGCCCGGCGAAGGCGGCGGCCGCGACCGGCCCATTGTACTCGCGCACCCGCAGCCAGGCCGGGACCAGCGCCGCATTGAGCGCGCCCTCGGTCAGCAGCCGCCTCGTCACGTTGACGAGCTGAAACGCCAGCAGAAACGCATCCGCCACCGCCCCGGCCCCGAGCAGTGCGGCGACCAGCGCATCGCGAACGAATCCCAGCAAGCGGGACGACAGCGTACCGGCGGAGACGGTGAGCAGCGGACGGATCATGAGGCCTTATAGCCTGATCGGGGCCCGGGAGGGCTTTGCCGTGCTGGGTTTAGCGGTTGATTGGTAAAGGCGGTCGGCGAGATCGGGCCGGGCGAGGCCAGCGACGCTCCTCCCACCGTCATGGCCGGACTTGCCCCGACCATCCATCCCTCTTGAAAGAGCTTCTTGCGAAGAAGATGGATGCGCGGGCCTTCGCCGCGCCGAAGGGGCTTCGGCTCCGCAGGCGGGTCAAGCCCGCGCATGACGATCTCGAAAGCTCGCGCGCTTGCCGCGTCGCCGCGGAACGTGATAGGTCGGCGCGCCTCCGCGCAGCCGGCGATGCACCGGTTTTGTCCCGCAAACCCGCGGATTTTTCCCTCGCCGCCACGGACCCATTTCGATGACCCCAGCCAAATACGACGTCCTCGCCATCGGCAACGCGCTGTTCGACGTGCTGGTGCGCACCGAGGACGACTTCCTGGTCCGCCACGGCATGGCCAAGGGCGGCATGGCGCTGATCGATCAGGCGCAGGCGGCGGCGATCTACGCCGACATGGGGATGGCGACCGAAATCTCCGGCGGCTCGGCCGCCAACACCATCGTCGGGCTGGCCTCGTTCGGCGCCAAGACCGCCTATGTGGGCAAGATCAAGGACGACCAGATCGGCAAGCTCTACGCCCACGACATCCGCGCCGCCGGCGTCGCGTTCGACACCAAGCCGGCCGCCGATGGACCTGCAACCGGCTGCTCCTACATTTTGGTGACGCCGGACGGCGAGCGCACCATGAACACGTATCTCGGTGCCGCGCAGGATCTGGTGCCGGCCGATCTCGACGAGGCGCAGATCGCCGCGGCCGCGATCGTGTATCTCGAAGGTTATCTGTGGGATCCGCCGCAGGCCAA
>NZ_JBMDXE010000266.1:0-2105 GCF_048594845.1 Rhodopseudomonas sp.
GCCCGCTACATCGTCGACCTCAACGAAGAGTTCGGCATGACGGTGGTGATGATCGAACACGACATGGGCGTGGTGATGGACATCTCCAACCGCGTCGTGGTGCTGGATTTCGGCCGCAAGATCGCCGAGGGCGATCCGGCCACGGTGCTGGCCGATCCGCACGTCAAGCGCGCCTATCTCGGCGAAGAGGATGAGGTATTGACCGATCCGGACGACGTGCCAGATCATCCGGCCGCGGAGCGCGTGGCATGATGGATTACGCCGGCCGCGCCGCGGCAGCCGACACGTTTCCGAAACTGCTCCGCCTCAACGCTCGTGAATTCGGCGACGCCATCGCATTGCGCGAAAAGGATCTCGGGCTGTGGCGCGAATTCAGCTGGTCCGACTATCAGGCCCGCGTGCATGATTTCGCGCTAGGCATGGTCGAGCTTGGGCTGGGCAAGGGCGACGTCATCGGCATCATCGGTGACAACCGGCCCGACTGGGTCTCGGCCGAGATCGCCAGCCATGCGATCGGCGCGATGAGCCTCGGCTTGTACCGCGACGTACTCGATGAGGAAGCCGCGTATCTGCTGACTTACGGCGAGGCGCGGCTGGTGTTCGCCGAGGACGAGGAGCAGGTCGACAAGCTGCTCGCGCTGGCCGAGCGCGTGCCGAACCTGCAGCACATCGTCTATTCCGACCCGCGCGGCATGCGTAAATACGACGACCCGCGGCTGCTGCCGGCCGACACGCTGGCCGCGATGGGCCGCGCCCGCGCCGGGCGTGAGCCGGGCCTGTACGATCAACTGGTCGATGCAACAAGGGGCGAAGACGTCGCGATCTTGTGCACCACCTCCGGCACCACATCGCATCCCAAGCTGGCGATGCTGGCGGCCGGCCGTGTGTTGAAACACTGCGCGACGTATCTCAGCTTCGACCCCAAGGGGCCGGATGACGAATACGTCTCGGTGCTGCCGCTGCCGTGGATCATGGAGCAGGTCTACGCGCTCGGCAAAGGGCTGCTGTGCCGGATGAAGGTCAACTTCGTCGAAGAGCCCGACACGATGATGAACGATTTTCGCGAGATCGCGCCAACCTTCGTGCTGTTCGCGCCGCGGGTGTGGGAAGGCATCGCGGCGGACGTGCGGGCGCGGGTGATGGACGCCTCCCCGCTGAAACAGAAACTCTACGACACCGGCATGAAGGCGGGCCTCGCCGCGCTCGAGCAGGGCAAGCACTCGGCCTTCGCCGACGCCGTTCTGTTCCGCGCGTTGCGCGACCGGCTCGGCTTCACCCGGCTGCGCTCCGCCGCGACCGGCGGCGCCGCGCTCGGGCCGGACACCTTCCGGTTCTTCCGCGCCATGGGCGTGCCGCTCCGTACGCTGTACGGTCAGACCGAACTGCTCGGCGCCTACACGCTGCACCAGCCGGACGCCGTCGATCCCGACACCACCGGCGTGCCGATGGGGGCCGAGATCGAGATCAAGGTCGAGAACCCCGACGTCCAGGGCATCGGCGAGATCGTGGTCCGCCACCCCAATATGTATCTCGGCTACTACAAGAACGAGGAAGCCTCCGCCGCCGACATGAAGGACGGCTGGATGCAGTCCGGCGACGCCGGCTATTTCAATGCCGCCGGCCAGCTCGTCATCATCGACCGCATCAAGGATCTCGCCGAGCTGTCACACGGCGAGCGGTTCTCGCCGCAATACATCGAGAACAAGCTGAAGTTCTCGCCCTACGTGGCCGAAGCGGTGATCCTCGGCGCCGGCCGCGACATGCTGGCGGCGATGATCTGCATCCGCTACTCGATCATCTCGAAATGGGCGGAGAAGAAGCGAATCGCCTTCACCACCTATTCGGACCTCGCCTCCCGTCCCGAAGTGTACGAGCTGCTGCGGCGCGAGGTCGAGACTGTCAACGCCACCCTGCCGCCGGCGCAGCGAATCGCCCGCTTCCTGCTGCTCTACAAGGAGCTCGACGCCGACGACGGCGAACTGACCCGCACCCGCAAGGTCCGCCGCAGCGTGATCAACGACAAATACGCCGACATCATCGACGGCATCTATGCCGGCAAGAGCGACATCCCGGTCGACACCACCATCCAGTTCCAGGATGGCACC
>NZ_JBMDXE010000267.1:0-15132 GCF_048594845.1 Rhodopseudomonas sp.
TTCGGCGAACCGATGGACGCCGAAGCCGCGATGCGGCTGCTGACGGAAGAGCGGCTGGAAGCGGCGAGCTGATAGCGGCGCTCCGCAGTTAGTAGGGGGTCATTGCCGGGCTTGACCCGGCAATCCATCGTTCTTCGTAACAAGCATTTTTCGAAGAAGATGGATGCGCGGGTCAAGCCCGCGCATGACGGACGTTTGCTAGGTTAAGCTTCCGCCTCCCACCACCCACAACCGTCATCCTCCGCGAAAGCTGAGGATCCAGTACTGCGGCGCGCTTGCGCTGAATAACGAGCGCTCTGTAATACTGGATCGCCCGCTTTCGCGGGCGATGACGGATGTGTGTGTGAGCGCGAGCTTCGAGACTAACTACGCGTGGCCCGCTTCGGCCGACAACATCCCCGGCTCGATGCCGAGCTTGTGCAAGGCGCGAGTGTACTTCTCTTCGATGTCGTTGCCGAACACCAGATCGGCGTCGGCGTCGCAATGCAGCCAGCCATTGTCCTGAATTTCGGTCTCGAGCTGGCCAGGCGCCCAGCCCGCATAGCCGAGCGCGAGGATCGCACGCTTCGGGCCGGAGCCGCTCGCGATCGCCTTCAGGATGTCGACGGTGGCGGTCAGAGAAATGCCTTCATCGATCGGCAAGGTTGCATCCTTGATGAAGAAATCGCTGGAGTGCAGCACGAAGCCGCGTCCGGTCTCGACCGGCCCGCCGCGCAGCACCTTCATCGACTCGGCATGATCCGGAAGCTTGATCTGTTCGGGCTTCTCGACGATGTCGAGCTGCACCAGCAGTTCGGGAAAATCGATGCTGCCGGCCGGACGATTGACGATGATGCCCATGGCGCCTTCCGATGAATGCGCGCAGATGTAGATCACCGAGCGCGCGAAGCGCTCATCTTCCATCACCGGCATTGCGATCAGCAACTGGCCGTCGAGATAGCCCCCCTGCTCCGTCGGCCTGGCCTCGCCGGATTTGGGCCTTTTGGACTTGGTCGCCATCAGGGGATCCTCGCGTTGCACCATTATCCTGATATTGGGTGCCAATCCTGTCAATCAACCAGTCGCCGCACAGTGCCGCCTCGGTCACAGGCAATTCAGTGGTTCTCTGCGGATTGCGTGCGTAAATACGTCACATGATCACATTCGTTCCTGTTCGGCCGGCGCTGATCGCCGCGCTGTTTGCGTTGTTTTCGATGAGCGCCGTTCGAGCCGACGACGCATCGCCATGGGTGAGCGAAAGCCACTCCGCGGTGCGGCTGCTGGCGGGATCGCGCAGCGGCGCGGTGCTGCTGGGTGGCATTGCTTTCCAGTTGCAGCCTGGCTGGAAAACCTACTGGCGCTCTCCCGGCGACTCCGGCGTGCCGCCGCGGTTCGACTTCTCCAAATCCGACAACGTCGAAGCGGTGACGATCCTGTGGCCGGCGCCGACGGCGTTTGCCGACGGCGCGGGCGGTACTTCGCTCGGCTACAAGTCGAGCGTCGTGCTGCCGCTGCGTATCGTGGCGAAGAACGCCGACAAGCCGGTGACGCTGCGCGCCGCGATCAGCTACGCGGTGTGCGAGAAATTGTGCGTGCCGGTCGAGGCCGCGCCGGAGCTGACGTTCACCAGCGTCGCCAGCACCCAAGACAGCGCGCTCGCGGCCGCCCTCGATACCGTTCCGGTGCCCGCGAATGTCGGCGATCCGAATCCGATCACGATCCGCGACGTAGTGATGCGCGGCGACACCGAAGTCTGGGTCGATGTGGTGGCCCCGCCGGCCAGCAAGGTCAGCCTGTTCGTCGAGGGGCCGACGCCTGAGTGGGCGCTGCCGATCCCGAAGCGGGCGCCGAACGCACCTGAGGGCGTGCAGCGCTTCACCTTCCCGCTCGAAGGTCTGCCGCAGGGCGCGCATGCCGAAGGCGCGGCGTTGAAGTTCACCCTGGTCGGCCCCGACAAGTCTTACGAGTTCAACGTCAATCTGAACTGAGCCGGCGCGGCGGCCGGCGTTTGGCGAGGCGGTCGGCCAGAAACGCCGCAAGCACTTCCACACGCGCCGGGCGCGGCCCCCCGGGCGGCATCACCAGATGTACCGAACTCTCCCGCTGCTGCCACCCTTCCAGGATGACCTCGACCTGACCGGCCACGATGGCGTCGCCGACGATGAACTCCGGCAGATCGGCGATGCCGAGCCCGGCGATCACCGCAGGCAGCAGCGCCTCGCCATTATTGACCCGCAGCGGCCCTGACGGCCGCACCGCCGCCTGTTCGCCCTGCGCGTTGCTGTAGTGCCAGGCGTTCGGCGTCGACAGATAGGCGTAGCCGAGGCAGCGATGATCGGCGAGCTGCATCGGATGCGTCGGGCGGCCATGCCGCTCCAGATAGGAGTTGGCCGCCACCGTGTAGCGCGGCATCGCGCACAGCCGCCGCGCTACCAGCGAGGAATCCGGCAGCGACGCGATCCGCACGCCGGCATCGAAGCCTTCGCCAATCAGGTCGACCATCTGGTCGGACAGATGCAGGTCGACGGAGACTTCCGGGTAGGCTGTGAGGAAGTCGGGCAGTAGCGGCGCCACCACGTTGACGCCGAAGGTCATCGGCACCGCCAGCCGCACCAGGCCGCGCGGCGCAGCGGATTGCGCCAGCGCTTCGCTCTCGGCCGCCTCGCCATCGGCCAGCAGTTGCGCGGCGCGCTCGGCGAGCCGCTGCCCCGCATCGGTCAGCGCCAGCCGCCGCGAGGTGCGGTTGAACAGCCGCGCGCCGAGCCGCGCCTCCAGCCGCGTCACCGCCTTGGAGACGGTCGCCTTGGACATCGTCAGCTCGGCCGCCGCCGCCGCGAACGAACGCAGCTCCACCACCTTGGCGAAGATCGCCAGCCCTTCGAAGTCCGGCAGCTTGGTCATCGGCAGCCCATTGGGTCAATTTCGGAAACAATGAGTTTCAATCATTTCTATTTCTGAAACGCAAGCCAGAGCTTATCCAGACACCAATCACTTCACCGGCGCCGAGGCGGCGCCAAACCAGGGAGAATTCCCATGATTGAACTTCGTCCCTTCACCAAGCTCGGCGGCGCCGATCACGGCTGGCTCAAGGCCAAGCACCACTTCTCGTTCGCCAGCTATTACGACCCCAACAACATGGGCCACGGCGCCCTGCGGGTCTGGAACGACGATGAAATCGCGCCGAACACCGGCTTCCCGCCGCATCCGCATCGCGACATGGAGATCATCACCTATGTGCGCGATGGCGCCATCACCCACGAGGACTCGCTCGGCAACAAGGGCCGCACCGAGGCCGGCGACGTGCAGGTGATGAGTGCGGGATCAGGCGTGCGTCACTCGGAATACAATCTGGAGCCGGAAACCACCCGGATCTTCCAGATCTGGATCGAGCCGACGCAGGCCGGCGGCCAGCCCACCTGGGGCTCCAAGCCGTTCCCCAAGTCGGACCGCTCCGGCAAGCTCGTCACCATCGCGTCCGGCGTGAAGGGTGACACCGACGCCCTGCCGATCCGGGCCGATGCGCGGGTGCTCGCCACCACTCTGAAGGCCGGCGAGAGCGCCGAATACGAGGCCGGCAAGGCCCGGCACCTCTATCTGGTGCCCGCGGTCGGCAGCGTCGAGGTCAACGGCGTCAAGGTCGACGCCCGCGACGGCGCCGCGATCCGCGATGAGGCCAAGGTCACCATCACGGCCCTCGAAGACGCCGAGGTGGTTCTGGTCGACGCGGCGTAACGCTGCAGCGGCGAACACAACGGGGCGCCGAGCGTTGGCACGGCGCCGCCTCTCGCACCGCCGTCATGCGCGGGCTTGACCCGCGCATCCATCCTTCTTCGCGAGAGAGTCCTGACGAAGAGGATGGATGGCCGGGCCTACGCCGCGCCGAAGGGGCTTCGGCCCCGCAGGCGGGTCAAGCCCGGCCATGACGACTTACTAATAACTCAACACCACTGATCACTCACCACCCCAATCCCACTCAAAGGAGACTCCCATGGCGAATGTTCTGGTTCTTTACTACTCGGCATACGGCCACATCGAGACGATGGCGAATGCGGTCGCCGAGGGCGCGCGCGAGGCGGGTGCTCAGGTCGACATCAAGCGCGTGCCCGAGCTGGTGCCGCCGGATGTCGCCAAGGCCTCGTACTACAAGCTCGACCAGGCCGCGCCGGTCGCCACGATCGACGACCTTGCTAATTACGACGCGATCATCGTCGGCACCGGCACCCGGTTCGGCCGGATGGCGTCGCAGATGGCCAACTTCCTGGATCAGGCCGGCGGGCTGTGGGCGAAGGGCGCCCTGAACGGCAAGGTCGGCGGCGCCTTCACCTCGACCGCGACCCAGCACGGCGGCCAGGAGACCACGCTATTCTCGATCATGACCAACCTGCTGCATTTCGGCATGGTGGTGGTCGGCCTCAATTACGGCTTCGGTGATCAGATGCGTCTCGACGAGGTGACCGGCGGCGCGCCCTACGGCGCCACAACGATCACCGGCGGCGACGGCTCGCGTCAGCCCAGCGCCACCGAACTCGCCGGCGCCCGCTATCAAGGCAAGGCGGTTGCCGAGACCGCGATCAAGCTGCACGGCTGATCCGCCAATGCGGGCGTCGCCGAGCGCGGCGCCCACCGCCCCATCGCCGGTGCGAATCGCCGCACCGGCTTGTGCCGGACGGCACCCAATCCCAGATTAATGCAGATGCATTGATCTTGCATGGCTGGTGTTCCGGCGCCAGCCCTACTCGCGCGCGGCGCGGCGCTCTATCTGCGCAAAGCCCGCCGGAGAACGACCATGCTCGAAATGTATTTCATGCTTCAACTCGCCCGCAGCCCGCTGCAAGTGATGGCCAAGCGGCTGATGTGTAAGAGCCTCAGCGTTGCCACTTACGGACGCCGCCAGTGCCGCAGTTGCACCGGCGCTATGCCGCCCGACGCGGACTGAAACGCCAGGTGATCAGCAGGATGCCGAGCGTGAAGGCCGCCGACACCAGCGCGAACGACGGCTCGGTGAGTGCCAAAACCGCTGTGGCCGCCCAGCCGATCGACGAGAACGCCTCGGCGAAGGTCGCGAGCCGCGACGACGTCTGACGCCGCCGAAACTGGCTGCGCCGCGCCTGGACCCTGAACCACAACTGAATCGCTGTCGCCGAAGCCGCCGCCAATCCGCAGCCGACGCCGGTGACCAGAGCCAGCAGCGGCGACAGAACCGCGAGCGGCACGATAAGCGGCGCGACCACGATCCCAATTCCCATCAACACCACTTCGATACGCGCTCGCGTGACCGCGGACGGCGGCAGCGGCGCGGTGTCGATCAGGTCGGGTGCGTCCTCGCCCGAGATCGTCAGCCAGGCCAACCCGCCCGCGAGCTGGCCGGCCGCCATCACGATCACCGGCGCGGCAAGCACGACGGCGGTCGATTTGTCCGAGAAGCTCCGCCACAGCAGCAGCGCCGGCGGTACCAGATAGAGCAGTTGCATCAGCGATTGCGACACCAGCCAAGGGTCGCGCCGGAGCAGCATGAACTCCTTCAGCCGCAACGCCTGCTGCCGCGAGCCGCGGCGGAAGCGAGCGGCGCGTTGTCGTGCAACGGTCGTATTCGCGCCCGCCGCCGCAATCACCACGGAGCCGAGCCGCGGCGTCACCCAGATCATCACCAGCCCGAGCAGGACAAGGCTGACACTGAGCAGTGCAGCCAGCGCCTGCGTGTCGCCCAGAACGGCGCGCGCCGGCCACCACAGCACGCTGGCCGCGTCCGGCGCCCATCTCGCCGCGACATCAGAGGTCAGCAGCGAAAATCGCGACAACGTTCCGGTCGAGAGGATCGCGGCAATCTGCAGGCCGATGACGAAGCCGGCGCCGATCACCACCGAGACGATCTGCGCCGCCAGCCGCGTCCGCTTCGGCCCGATCAGTTGAAACAGCAGGAGCGCCACCGCGATCGCCGCCGCCGAGGCGGAGATCCCGATCGCCGCGACGACACCGAACGCCGTCAGCCAATGCGCGCCTCCGCCAAGCGCCAGCACGTCGATCACCGGCGCGGCGAACAGCAGCGCCATCACCGTGACGGTCAGCGCGATCGCCGCCATGCGCACGGAGAACACGCGCGCCAGCGGCACCGGCGACGACATGATGAGATCGAGATCGGCGCGGCTGTAGAACACCCGCGTCACCGACTCGATCGCCTGCGACAGCATCAGCAGCCAGCTCAGCGCCAGCGTCACGGCGATCACCAGCCGGCTGGTCTGGTCCGCGTCCTGAGTGAGTCCGGCATAGCGGCCGACAAGACCCCACGCTGGCAGATGTAGCAGCGCCGCAATCACAATGAGCGCCAACACGATATTGCGAGCCCGGCCGCGTCGACCGGCTGTCAGCATGCCGAGGAAGTCGCGCCAGGCGAGGCGCAGATCGTGCCGCGCGAAGCTGGCCAGCGTCGCCGTGGTCATGCCGGCACGGCCTCGCCGCCGACCAGCGCGACGAACATGTCTTCGAGGCTGGAATCGCCGTGGCCGATCCGGCTGCGCAGTTCGCCGAGCGTGCCTTCCGCCACCAGCCGCCCGGCGACGATCACGCCGATCCGGTCGGCCATGCGCTCGGCGACTTCGAGGATGTGGGTCGTCATGATCACGGTGCAGCCGGCCTGCACCCGCGCCTGCAGGATCTCCTTGACGCGGCGCGCCGACACGGCGTCGAGCCCGGTGAGCGGCTCGTCGAGAATGATCAGTTGTGGTTCGTGAACCAGCGCGCCGGCCAGCGCCACTTTCTGCCGCATGCCCTTCGAGAAGCCCTCGCAGCGCTGATGCTGGTGCGCCGTCAGGTCGAGTTGCTCCAGCAATCGGATCGACTTGGCCTCGGCACGATCGGCATCGCAGCCCCACAGACCGGCAACGAAGGCGAGATATTCCAGCGGCGTCAGCTTGTCGTAGATCATCGGCTCGTCCGACACCCAGGCGGTGACCTGCTTGGCGACGATCGGATCGGCCAGCGCATCGATGCCGAGCACGCGGATCGATCCGGCGTCCGGCTGCAGCAGCCCGGCGACCATCCGCAGCGTCGTGGTCTTGCCGGCACCGTTGGGGCCGAGCAGCGCGTAGAACTCACCGCGCCGTACGGTGAGATCGAGCTTATCAACGGCGGGGCGATCATAGCTTTTTGTTAGGCCGCGCAGTTCCAGCGCGAAGCCGGTCGATCCCGTCATATCGTCCCCGTGGCGCATGGCTGGTTCGGTAGTACAGCAAGATGGCGGGGAGAAGTTTCGCCGCGATGAATCCGGTTGCCGAAACGGCCACGGCCTCCCGTCTCAAGGAGGCCGTCGCACGTCGCGATGGTTAGCGGGCGGTTAGCAGCTCCCGGGCTGCCCCCGTTCACATCAGCTTGTCGAGCGTAATCGGCAGGTCGCGAATGCGCTTGCCGGTAGCGTTGAACACCGCATTGGCGACCGCGGCGCCGACGCCGGTGATGCCGATTTCGCCGATGCCGCGGGCGCCCATCGGAGCACGCGGATCGGGAATATCGGTCCAGATCACGTCGATCTCCGGCACGTCGAGATGCACCGGCACGTGATACTCGGCGAGACTCGGATTCATCACCCGGCCGTTACGCTCGTCGAATTGCGTCTCCTCCATCAGCGCCAGGCCGAGGCCCATGATGATGCCGCCGCGGAACTGGCTTGCCGCGGTCTTCGGATTGAGGATCCGGCCGCAATCATACGAGCCGAGGAACCGACGCACGCGCGTTTCGCCGGTGACGCTGTTGACGCCGACTTCGCAGAACAGCGCTCCGAACGAATGCATCGACCAGTGCATCGTCTCGAGCGGCGCCGCGGCGCTGCCGTCCGCCGACACCTGATCGCGCCCCGCCCGGGTGAGGATCGAGACGTAGCTCTCGTGGCGCGACGGATCGTCGAGCTTGGCGAGGCCGCCGTTCAGCGTGCCGACTTCATCCGCACTGAGACCCGCCAGCGGCGAGTCGTTGCCGGCGAGCTTGAGCAACTCGCTCATCAACACGCGATGTGCAGCGATCACCGAGGCGCCGATCGAGGCAGTCTGCTGCGAGCCGCCAGCGAGCACGACGCCGGGGAACAGCGAGTCGCCATAGGCGAACGTCACCTGATCACGCGACAGACTAAGTCGATCAGCGACGACCTGAGTGTGCGCCGTCGCGGTGCCCATGCCCATCTCGTGCGCGGCGATCTCGACCTTCGCCCCGCCGTCGCGCGTGAGGGTGATCCGCGCCGCACCGCCCGGCATGCGGTGATACGGATAGGTCGCGGTGGCGCACCCCATCCCGACCAGCCACTCGCCATCGCGCACGCTGGCGGCGGTCGGGTTGCGCTTCGACCAGCCGAAGCGCTCGGCGCCGGCGCGCCAGGCGTCGATGATATGCCGCGACGAGAACGGCGTGCCCTTCAAAGGGTCTTCTTCCGGCTGATTGAGGATGCGGAGTTCGACCGGATCCATCCCGAGCGCCACCGCCATCTCGTCGATCGCCGACTCCATCGCGAAGCTGCCAACCGCTTCACCCGGCGCCCGCATGAAGGTGTTGGCCAGCATGTCGAGATCGGCCACCTCGACGTCGAGCTTGATGTTCGGCGAACCATAACTGCTCATCGTCGGCAGGATAAACGGCTCGGGAAACGCGTTCTGCTTGGCCGTCGCGACCGTGCCGGTGTGGATCAGCGACACGAAGCGTCCGTCCGGCTCCGCGCCGATCGCGAAGCGCTGCTCGGTGAGCGTGCGGCCGCCGATCAGCCGGTACACGCCCTCGCGCGACAGCGCGATGCGCACCGGCCGCCCGGCGAGTTTCGACGCCGCGGCGCCGAGCACCTGATGCTGCCACAGACACTTGCCGCCGAATCCGCCGCCGACGAAGGGCGAGGTGACGTGCACCTGCTCTTCGGCGATGCCGAAGATATCGCCGAGCGACCAGGCGGTGTGCTGCACTGCCTGCGAGGCGTCGTGCACGATGAGTTTGTCGCCCAGCCACGTCACCGTGGCGGCGTGCGGCTCGATCGCGTTGTGATTGTGCCGCGGCGTGGTGTAGCGGCAGTCGACCCGCACCGGTGCGGCGGCGAGCGCCGGCTCGGCCTTGCCCTTCTCGGCCTTGAGCGGCTGGCCCATGAACAGGCCCGGCTCGGTGCCCTTGGCCTTCGCCGTGGCAAAGCTGGTCACCGCCGCCTCGGTCTCGTAGCTCGCGCGGATCAGCGAGACGGCGTGATCGGCCTGCTCCTGCGTCTCCGCCAGCACCACGGCGATCGGCTGGCCGTTCCAGTGGATGCGGTCGTCCTGCATGATCGGCAGATTGTCGCCGCCGCCGGCCTTCTCGGCGGTCATGAACAGCGGCATCGGCTTCATCCGCGGCGCATTGCGATGGGTCATCACCAGCGCGACGCCGGGCGCGGTCTCGGCCGCGGCGGTGTCGAGCGAGGCGATCCGGCCCTTCGGCACGGCGCTGAACATCAGCGCCGCATACAGCATGCCGTCGAGCGTGAACTCCGCCGCGAACGGCGCGGCGCCGCGGACCTTCAGCGGACCGTCGACCCGCGGCACCGAGGCGCCGATTGACCCGTGCTTGGTGCGGATCAACGGATCTGGATCGCCGCCCGGCATCCAATTATCGGGAGCGAGTGCGACGGCCTTCTCCATCAGATCCTGAACGGCGCCGCGCACGGCTTGTTTGGCTTCGTTGACGATGCTCATCGGGCATCTCCTGCGAGTTCGCCGAGCACGGCAGTGATCGTGCGTTTGGCCAGTTCGATCTTGAAAGCGTTGTCGCGCAGCGGCACGGCGTCGGCGAGTTCGGCATCGGCAGCGGCGCGGAACGCCTCCACCGTGGCTTCCCCGCCGCGTAGCACCTGCTCGGCCTTGAGCGCGCGCCACGGCTTGTGAGCAACGCCGCCGAGTGCGAGCCGCACATCCTTGACCCTGCCGCCCTCGAGCTCGAGCGCAGCGGCGACCGACACCAGCGCGAACGCGTAGCTCGAACGATCGCGGACCTTGCGATAGGTCGAGCGCGCGGCGATCGGCTGTGCCGGCAGTTCGATTGCGGTGATCAGTTCGCCGGGCTGCAGCCCCGTCTCCTGATCTGGACGATCTCCCGGCAGGCGATGGACCTCGCCGAACGGCAAGGTCCGCTTGCCGCCGGCCCCTTCGAGATGCACCATCGCATCGAGCGCGACGAGCGCCACGCACATGTCGGACGGATGCGTCGCAACGCATGCTGTGGATGCGCCGAGGATCGCGTGGTTGCGGTTAAAGCCGTCGATCGCGTCGCAGCCCTGTCCCGGGCTGCGCTTGTTACAGCGCGAGCCGGCATCGTCGTAGAAGTAAGTACAACGCGTCCGCTGCAGCAGATTGCCGCCGACAGTCGCCATGTTGCGGATCTGCGCCGAGGCGCCCGCCAGGATGGCGCGCGACAGCAACGGATAGCGCGTCCGCACGGCGCGATGTTCGGCGAGCGCGGTGTTGCGAACCGCCGCTCCGATTAGCAGGCCGCCGTCGTCGCGCTCGGTGATGCCGGCCGGCAGGCCGGTGATATCGACCAGTGCGCTCGGCCGCTCGAGCGTCTCGCGCATCAGGTCGACCAGGTTGGTGCCGCCGCCGAGAAACTTGGACTGCGCCGCGGCGCCGAGCCGCACGGCTTCGGCGACGTCGCCGGCTCGAGAGTAATCGAAGGGTGTCATTCTGCGGCCTCCGCATAGGTGTCGCGGATCGCCGCGATGATGCCGTTGTGCGCGCCGCATCGGCAGAGATTGCCGCTCATGCGCTCGCGGATTTCGTCGTGCGTCGGCGCGACATGGTCGTCGGCCAGATCACGGGTCACGTGGCTTGGCACGCCACGCTTGAGTTCGTTGGCCATGCCGACGGCCGAGCAGATCTGGCCGGGCGTGCAGTAGCCGCACTGGAAGCCGTCGTGCTCGATAAAGGCCTGTTGCAACGGATGCAGGCCGTGTTCGTTGGCCAAGCCTTCGATGGTGGTGACGCTGCGGCCGGCGTGCTGCACCGCCAGCGACAGGCAGGACACGATGCGCTCGCCGTCCACCAGCACCGTGCAGGCGCCGCAGGCACCCTGGTTGCAGCCCTTCTTGGTGCCGTGAAGATTGAGTGTCTCGCGTAGCAGGTCGAGCAGCGAGACCCGCGGATCGGCGGGGATCGGATAGTCGACTCCATTGATACGGATCGCCGCGGAAGACGCGGCTGGTCGATCAGCGGTCATAAGACCTCCTTCGGGACGGGACTGGAGCAAAGACGCAAGCGGTCGTGTCCGCGCGCGTACGTTGTACGGGACGGAAAAATCGCTAACCGCTGAGTGGCTCGTTAGTTCTGACGCTGGTTGTGTGGCCGGTGCCGCGTAGCCCGGCGGGGTTCGATATGAGATAACGAACCAGCAACTCCTTTATACGGAACATTGTTCCGTTTATCAAGAGGTATTCTTGTGTCCGAAAAGCCGCCCCGAAAACGCGCCGCGCCGGCCGCCGCCGGTCAGCCGCGTCGGGTCCGCGCGGACGCTCAGCGCAATCTCCAGACCTTGCTCGACGCGGCACTGGCGGTGTTCGCCGTTTCAGGGGTGGATGCCCCGGTGCGTGAAATCGCCGAAAAGGCGGGCGTCGGCGTGGGCACACTGTATCGGCATTTCCCGCAGCGCTCGGACCTGATCGTCGCGGTGTTTCGCAACGGCGTGGATGCCTGCGCGGACGCGGCCGCGACACTCGCCGCGGAGTATCCGCCGGTCGAGGCGTTGTCGCGCTGGATGCAGCGCTACGTCGACTTTATCGCCACCAAGCGTGGCCTGGCGGCGGCGCTTTATTCCGGCAATCCGGCCTATGACAGCCTGCCGGCCTATTTCGAAGAGCGGCTTCGTCCAGCGCTGCAGTCACTGCTGGACACGGCGGTCGCGGCCGGCGAGGTACGGCGCGATGTGGAGCCGTTCGATCTGCTGAAGGCGGTCGCTCAGCTCTGCACATCTGGTCCCGGCAACGATCCGGAGCATACTAGCCGCATGGTCGCATTGCTGATCGACGGCCTGCGCTACGGTGCCGATCACGGCAAATAATCGAAGCCTGGTTCGGCTTGAGGGGCGCTCGGCTGCCTCGATATCAGCCAACAAAAACGGCCTCCGCGAAGGAGGCCGTTCGTCGTTGGGATCGATGGTTTAGTCGTCGTCGTGCTCGATGATCACGCGACGGCGCGGCTCTTCGCGATACTGCCGGCGAACTACCACGGTCTCGTCGGGCTCGCGCTCGCGATAGACTCGGCGTTCGCGAACCACATAGTGGTCGTCGCGGTCGTAGTACGGGCCTGGGCTGCCGACCGTCACACCCACCGGACCCACACCGATGCCGACTTCGTCGGCGCTGGCCGGCGCAATCGCAGCGGTGGATAGAGCCGCCAGTGCGGCGGCGGTGACGGCAATCTGCTTGATCATCGGGTCGCTCCCTTGCGTCGAATGGCGATGCTGAGCCAATTCGTCGCAGGGCGCTTCGTTCCGACGGAACGCCAACGCACAAAACAAACCGCAATGCGTCGAAAGGGAACCTGGGATCGGGGTTGGATGGGATCTGGGGGATGGTGGGCGCGACAGGGATCGAACCTGTGACCCCCTCGATGTCAACGAGGTGCTCTCCCGCTGAGCTACGCGCCCTCAGATCGTCTTCACGGGTGGCGTCCCTATATCGGCTCCGGGCCGGTCAGGCAAGGACACCAAAGCAGGATTTCGACGCCAATTTCAGGCGGCGAGCATCTTGTTCACTTCGCTGACCAATTCGCGCAGGTGCACGGGCTTGGACAGCACCTTGGCGTTCTTCGGTGCTTCCGAATCGGAATTCAGCGCAACCGCCGCAAAGCCGGTGATGAACATGATCTTGATGTCCGGATCGAGCTCCGAAGCACGACGCGCCAGCTCGATGCCGTCCATCTCGGGCATTACGATATCGGTGAGCAGCATCTCGAACGGCTCCTCGCGCAGCCGCTGGTAAGCCGACATGCCATTGTCGAACGAGGAAACCTGGAACCCGGCGTTTTCCAAGGCCTTGACCAGGAACCGGCGCATGTCGTTGTCGTCTTCGGCGAGGAGGATCTTGTGCATCATTGCAGGACTTCGCATCCGGTCGTGAAAATGTTGATTCACTTAGACCGGCGTTTGGTAAATTTCGGGTGAAATTCTTGCCCCGGAGCATTCGCAGGCGTCGATCCTCTGCTGGATCATGCCGCAAATAACAGACCGAGGCACTTTCGTGAGATGCCTTGGTTAGGTTGCAATCTGGAATGATTTTGCTTGGCAGGTCGATCCGATTTCCCACAATGTCGGATTTAACGGGACCGGCGATACACGCGTGGAGACCATCGGATTTGACGGGCGGACGACGATGACCGAATTCGACGGAGACTTCTCGCCCCCGTTCGAGATTGCCGAGCCCGAGGTTTGGCGCGCGCCGATCATTTTCAATTCGCCGCATTCGGGCTCGGTCTACCCGAACGCGTTTCTCAACGCGTCGCGAATCGATCTCGAGGCGCTGCAGCGCTCCGAAGACTCGTTCATGGACGAGTTGATCGATCACCTGTCCCATCGCGGCTTCCCGGTCGTCCGGGCGCACTTCCCGCGCTCCTATATCGACGTCAATCGCGAGCCCTACGAACTCGATCCGCGGATGTTCGTCGGCCGGCTGCCAAGCTTCGCCAACACCCGCTCGATGCGGGTCGCCGGCGGCCTCGGCACGATCCCGCGCGTGGTCGGCGACGGCCAGGAAATCTATCGCGAGCGGATCGCCGTCGACGACGCGCTCGCCCGGATCGAGACGCTTTACAAGCCGTATCATCGCGCGCTGCGGCGGCTCATCAACAAGGCGCACCAGACCTGGGGCACCGTGATTCTGGTCGACTGCCATTCGATGCCGTCGGTCGGTGTCGCACGGGACGAACCGCGGCGTCCGGACGTGGTGATCGGCGATCGCTACGGCACCAGCTGCGCGGCGCTGATTCCCGGCGTGGTCGAGGAAACGATGGCGGCACGTGGCTATTCGGTGGGCCGCAACAAGCCATATGCCGGCGGCTTCATCACCGAGCACTACGGCAATCCGTCGAGCGGGCTGCACACGGTTCAAGTCGAGCTCAATCGGGCGATCTATATGGACGAGCGGCTGCGCGAACGTAGCGAGCGGTTCCGGACGGTCGCGGAGGATTTCACCGTGCTGGCCGACGCGCTGGCGTCGATCCCACTCAGCGATCTCGGCCCCTTCCAGGCCGCGGCCGAGTAGACGAAGCACCTGTTCTACTGATTGGTTCGCCGGACTTCGTCCGACATCGTACCGTAAACAACTGCTGACAGAAAAAAGGGCCGCTTGCGATGGCAAGCGGCCCAAGTCTAGGGAGGAAACGCCCAAGGAGGGCAGCGATAGCGCGAGGCGCTACCGCACCGCAACAATATGCGGCCGCGCCGCACAAAGCGCAAGTGTTTTTGAGCGTTTTTCTATGCAAAAAACGCAGGTCAGGTTACCGGCGGCGCGTGTCGCGCGCATCCGTTTATTTGAGCCAAATCAATGAGATAAAATCGATTGTCTCAGCCCGGCTGCGACATCTTTGCGCCGGTTGCACCTGTTGCCGGGAGGTCAGCTGCGACAAAAAGCGAACTGAACGCAACAACCATCCGAAAAATGTGAATGCAGGCTTCGGTGATTGGTTCACCCACTGGACCCCGTGCCGCTCCGTAGAATAAGTGAGGCGAACGGGCTGGGTTTCAGGCAAGCCTAGGGTCGTGCAGTTGTAACCCCGGACTGACAAGGATCCCCCCGTGACGGTCATCGACTTCGCTGCCTTTATCGGACGCCTCGCGACCTCGTCAGGCGACACCATCCTGCCGTTCTTCCGCACCTCGCTGACGATCGACAACAAGCAGCCCGGCCGCGACTTCGATCCGGTGACCGAAGCCGACCGCGCCGGCGAAGCGGTGATGCGCCGCCTGATCAAGGCGAGCTTCCCCCAACATGGCATCATCGGCGAAGAGTTCGGCAACGAACGCGAGGATGCCGACTACGTCTGGGTGCTCGATCCGATCGACGGCACCAAATCCTTCATCGCCGGCTTTCCTGTCTGGGGCACGCTGATCGCGCTGTTGCACAAGGGCACGCCGGTGTTCGGCATGATGCACCAGCCCTTCATTGGCGAGCGT
>NZ_JBMDXE010000268.1:0-3162 GCF_048594845.1 Rhodopseudomonas sp.
AGGGCGGCGTTGAGCCGCTCGATCAGTTCGGGTGGCGTGGTCTTCGGCGCGAACAGCGCATGCCACGCCGAGATATCGAAGGCCGGCATGCCGGCCTCGGCAGCGGTGGGTACGTCGGGCAGCGACGGGCTTCGCCGATCGGCGGCGATGACAAGCGCGCGGACCTCGCCCGCCCGGACACGATCGATCGAATTGACGATCTGATCGCACATGTAGTCGACGCGGCCTTCGAGCAGCGCGTGAAGAGCTGGGCCGGTGCCCTGGAATGGCTTGGCGGTCGAATGAACATTGCCGGTCGCTTCCAGCAGTGTGCAGGCCGCGTGCGAAGTGGAACCGGCGCCGGCATGCCCCATCGTGGTGTCGGGATGCTGACGCAGATAAGCGATCAACTCGGCGAGGGTATGCACCGGCAACTCATTGCGGACGATGACCACCGTCGGAATTTCGAGAACGAGGCCGATCGGCGCGAAGTCTTTTGCCGGATCGTAGGCCAGGTGCGGATAGACCGCAGGCGCGCTGCCATGCGTTCCCATCTGACCCATGATCAGCGTGTAGCCATCGGCCGGCGCCCGCATCGCCCGGATCGCGGCGGTGGTTCCGCCGGCTCCGACCACGTTCTCGATGATCACCTGCTGCCCCAGCGTCTTCGACAGATGGCCGCCGATGATCCGCGCAACCGTGTCGGTCGGTCCGCCCGTGGCAAACGGCACGATCACGGTGATGGTCCGCGCCGGATAGGCTGCGAAGGCGGGGCCGACCGTCAGCGGCGCAAGCAGCACGAACAGCACAATGCAGCGCAGCAAGCCGAGCGGGTTGTCCACTCGCCCCGTCAGCCTGAGTGCTGCTGCGCTTGCTCGAATCTGCTTCATGGTGCTATGCGAACAACAGGTTCTCATTCATGAATATGTCGCTGACGAACAATTAGCGTGACACTCGGACGGCGGACGGAAGCGTCCGGCACCGTGAATCTTGAAGTGATGTTTTTCACGGGAGATCGCTCCGCTCAACTGCGGCGGAAGCAGATGACACCGCCATTCTCTGGTTTTCGTATTTCATTGTAACGATTTAGTTCTGTCTGCGCGTTAAGTTGATTCCTCGGAGTACTACGAGGCCGTTGCGTTAATTGCGTTCGTTTCAAAGCTGTTTTGGAGGTCGATCGATGAATGAGAAGCCGTCTGGGGGGGAGGTCTTCGTTGTCGACGACGATCCGGCCGTCCGCGAAACGCTCTCGATCGTGTTGTCAGCCGCAGGCTACGAAGTGATCTGCTTTGCCGATGGCGAGTCGCTGTTGTCCGTCGCCCGCAGTCGCAGCCCGGCCTGTATTCTGCTGGATGTTCATATTCCCGGCCGGTCCGGACTTGATATCCTGGCCGAGCTGCACGCCGAGGATTATCCGGCGCCGATCTTCATGATCTCGGGAAAAGGCGATATCGCGATGGCGGTCAA
The DNA here is from genome assembly GCF_048594845.1 of Rhodopseudomonas sp. Classification (GTDB taxonomy): domain Bacteria; phylum Pseudomonadota; class Alphaproteobacteria; order Rhizobiales; family Xanthobacteraceae; genus Rhodopseudomonas. The sequence continues at coordinate 1,447 of NZ_JBMDXE010000268.1, forward strand.
CGCCATCAAGAATGGCGCGCTCGACTTCATCGAGAAGCCGTTCCGCGGCAAGGAGATCGTCACCCGGGTCGAGGAGGCGATCGAAGCGTTCGAGCGCCGCCGGGAGCCCGGCAAGGTGGCGAAGGCGCCGTCCTATAACTTCCCCGGCAAGGAGCCGCTGACGCTGCGCGAGCGCGAGGTGCTGGAGCTGTTTGCTTCAGGCAACACCAACAAGGAGGCGGGGCGCCAGCTCGGCATCAGCCCGCGCACCATCGAATATCACCGCGCCAATATCATGAAGAAGCTGGGCGCCCGCAACGCCACCGACCTCGTGCGCATCGTGATGACGGCGCCGAGGGCGTAGCGTCACGGGCGGACGCAGTTACAGCGTGCCGGGGAAAGCGCCGCCGTCGAGCAGGATGTTCTGCCCGGTGATGTAGCCCGACCGCGCGCCGCACAGGAACGCGCAGGCGAGGCCGAATTCCTCCGGGGCGCCGAACCGCCCGGCGGGGTTCTCGTTCATCCGCGCCTGCAGGATCTGTTCGGGCGTGGTGCCGGACGCCTTGGCCTGACCCGCGGCCACGCCGCGCAGACGGTCGGTGTCGAACGGGCCCGGCAACAGCGCATTGATCGTCACATTGTGCCGCACCGTCTTGCGCGACAGGCCGGCGACGAAGCCGGTGAGGCCGGTGCGTGCGCCATTGGACAGACCGAGCACGTCGATCGGCGCCTTCACGGCGGCCGAGGTGATGTTGACGATGCGGCCGAACTTGCGCTCGATCATCTTGTCGACGGTCGCCTTGATCAGCTCGATCGGCGTCAGCATGTTGGCGTCGAGCGCCTTGATCCAGTCGTCGCGGGTCCAGTTGCGGAAATTGCCGGGCGGCGGGCCGCCGGCATTGTTGATGAGGATGTCGGGCTCCGGGCAGGCTTTCAGCGCAGCCTCGCGGCCTTCAGGCGTGGTGATGTCGCCGGCGACCTCGAGGATCTCGACATCCGGATAGGCCTTGCGCAGCGCGGCGGCGGCCGCGGCCAGCGCTTCGGCGCCGCGCGCCGTCATCGTCACATGCACGCCCTCGGCGGCGAGCGCCTCGGCGCAGGCGCGTCCCAGTCCCTTGCTCGATGCGCACACCAGCGCGCGGCGGCCCTTGATTCCCAGATCCACGTTTCACTCCCGGATGGTCGGCGATGTCGGTGAGGCCGGCACTCTAGCCATCCCGCTCCGGCATGGTAAGGGGAGGGCAACGCATAACGCATCACCAGGAAACGCGGCATGGATCAACTGTTCGACGTCAGCAACGAAGTCATTCTGGTCACCGGCGCCTCGCAGGGGCTCGGGCGGCAATTCGCCCGCGTGCTCGCCGAGCGCGGCGCCGCGGTCGTGCTCGCCGCACGGCAGACCGACAAGCTGAAAGCGCTCGAACAGGAGATCAAGGACAAGGGGGGGCGCGCCGTCGCGGTGCAGATGGACGTCACCGATCTCGCCTCGATGTCCGCCGCGCTCGATCAGGCCGAAGCGGCGCTCGGCCCGATCACCGTGCTGATCAACAACGCCGGCGTCGCCACCGAGAAGCTGGCGGTCGACACCAGCGAAGCCGACTGGGACAAGGTGATCGGCGCCAACCTCAAGGGCGCGTATTTCCTCGCCACCGAAGTGGCGCGGCGGATGATCGCGCGCCAGCAGGGCGGCAACATCGTCAACATCGCCTCGGTGCTTGGCCAGAGCGTGCTGAAATT
>NZ_JBMDXE010000269.1:0-7575 GCF_048594845.1 Rhodopseudomonas sp.
GCGCGATCGTGATGATCAGCCACGACCGCCGCTTCCTCGGCAATCTGTCGCGCTCGACCGCCTGGCTCGACCGCGGCGTGATCCGCCAGATCGACCGCGGCTTCTCGCAATTCGAAAGCTGGCGCGACGAGGTGCTGGCCGAGGAAGAGCGCGATCAGCACAAGCTCGACCGCAAGATCGTGATGGAGGAGCACTGGCTGCGCTACGGCGTCTCCGGACGTCGCAAGCGCAACGTCAAGCGCCTCGCCGGCCTGCACGAGCTGCGCGCGCAGCGCCGCGATTATCGCGGGCCCACCGGCAGCGCGAATCTCGCCGCGGCGGAGGCCGACAAATCCGGCAAGCTGGTGATCGAAGCCAAGGGCATCAGCAAGGCCTGGGGCGAGCGCACCATCGTCGAGAATTTCTCGATCCGCATCAATCGCGGCGACCGTATCGGCATCGTCGGCCCAAACGGCGCCGGCAAGACCACGCTGATCAGCGTGCTGACCGGCGCCGAACCGCCCGATAGCGGCAGCATCCGGCTCGGCACCAATCTCGAAGTCGCGACGCTCGATCAGCATCGCGACAGCCTCGATGCCCGAACGTCGCTGGCCGAAGCGCTGACCGGCGGCCGCGGCGATCAGGTCATGGTCGGCGGCAAGCCGCGCCACGTCATCGGCTACATGAAGGACTTTTTGTTCAAGCAGGAGCAGGCCCGCACCCCGCTCGAAGCGCTGTCCGGCGGCGAGCGCGGCCGGCTGATGCTGGCGCGAGCGCTGGCCAAGCCGTCGAACGTTCTGGTGCTCGACGAACCGACCAACGATCTCGACCTCGAGACGCTCGACGTGCTCGAAGAGATGCTCGGCGATTACGAGGGCACGGTGCTGCTGATCAGCCACGACCGCGACTTCCTGGACCGCGTCGTCACCTCGGTGATCGCGCCCGAGGGCGACGGCAAGTGGATCGAATATGCCGGCGGCTACTCCGACATGCTGGTCCAGCGCGGCGCCGACCTGACGCGGCAGCCGGCGAAGGCGTCGGCAGAGACCACCGCGAAGGCTGCATCGAGTGAATCCGCCACGAAGGCGTCCGCGCCGGCGCCGAAGCGCAAGATGAGCTTCAACGACAAGCACGCGCTGGAAACGCTGCCCAAGACCATCGCCAAGCTCGAAGCCGAGATCGCCAAACTGCAGGCCGAACTCGACGACCCGCAGCTCTACGCCAAGGACCGCGCCAAATTCGACAAGCTCTCCGCCGCAATGGCCAAGGCCCACGACGAGCATCAGGCGGCCGAACATCGCTGGCTGGAGCTGGAGATGCTGCGCGAAGAGATCGAAAGCGCATAAGCGCGTTTTGAATAGCGGCCCATCCCAGTAGTAAGCTGTCATGGCCGGGCTTGACCCGGTAACAAGTCGCGACGTCCTGCCGCAAACCGGAGCCCACCGATGACCACCTCCCTCGCCGCCAAGATCGCCCGTGAGGTCGGCACGCCGGCGCTGGTGATCGACATGGACCGGGTCGAGCGTAATATCGCGCGGGTGCAGGCGATGTGTGATGCGGTCGGCGTCACCAACCGGCCGCATATCAAGACGCACAAATCGCCACTGCTGGCGAAGATGCAGATCGACGCCGGCGCCCGCGGCATCACCTGCCAGAAGCTCGGCGAGGCCGAGGTGATGGCCGAGGCCGGCATCGACGACATCCTGATCAGCTACAATCTGCTCGGCGAGGAGAAGATGGCGCGGCTCGGCGCGCTGCACGAACGCGCCACGATGACGGTCGCGGCCGACAACGATGTGGTGATCGCCGGCCTGCCCGCGGCCGCCGCGCGCGCGGGCCGGCCGCTCGGCGTCGTGGTCGAATGCGACACCGGCCGCCAGCGCGCGGGCGTCGAAACACCGGGCGAAGCGATCGCGCTGGCGCGCGCCATTGCCGCCTCGGAAGGCCTAGTGTTCAAGGGCTTCATGCTGTACCCGACCGAAGACGGCTGGCCGCGCGCGCAGCGTTTCTTTGACGAGGCGCTGGCCGGTGTGCGCGCCCACGGCCTCGACGCCGCGATGGTGTCGACCGGCGGCTCGCCGAACCTCAAAAACCTCGGCCAGCTCAAAGGCGCCACCGAGCATCGCCCCGGCACCTACATCTACAACGACCGCATGCAGGTCGCCGCCGGCGTCGCAAGCTGGGACGACTGCGCGCTGAACGTATATTCCACCGTCGTCAGCCGCGCCGGCCCGGAGCGCGGCATTTTGGACGCCGGCTCCAAGACCCTGACCTCCGACCCCGGCGGCGGCCTCGACGGCTACGGCCTGATCCTCGACCACCCCGAAGCCCGCATCGCCAAGTTCGCCGAAGAACACGGCTTCCTCGATTTGTCGCGCAGCAACTCGCGTCCGAATATCGGCGACGTCGTGCGGATTGTCCCGAACCACGTCTGCGTCGTCGTCAACATGGTCGACGAGGTGGTGATGGTGCGCGGCGAGGAGATTCTTGGCCTGCTGCCGGTGGCGGCGCGGGGGAAGCTGGAGTAACAGCTCGAAGGCGAGATCACCTTCGCGTTCGTCATTCCGGGGCGCGCGGCGAAGCTGCGCGAGCCCGGAATCCATATCCCCTGGACTCGCGGTGAAGGTACGACGGCCGACGCCTAGACCATCTCGTAAGCCAGGGGTTATGGATTCCGGGCTCGCGCTACGCGCGCCCCGGAATGACTCGTGGAGAGGATGCCGACCCATCGTTCGTCATTGCGAGCGAAGCGAAGCAATCCAGTCCGGTGTACTGCGCTGGATTGCTTCGTCGCGGAGCCTGCAGTCGGACGGCGCAAAGCGCCGATCCGGGTGCTCCTCGCAATGACGGAGAGTTAGCGTCCCAGATACTTCGCCGCGCCCTGCCCCGCAGCGCAGCCAATCGCCAAACACGCTGTCAGCAGATATCCGCCGGTCGGCGCTTCCCAGTCGAGCATTTCGCCGGCGGCGAATACGCCTGGCACTTTTCGCAGCATGTAGGCGTCGTCGATCTCATCCAGCGTGATGCCGCCGGCACTGGAGATCGCGCGGGCGATCGGCGCGACGGCGCTGAGCCGCACCGGCACGGCGTTGATCAGCGCGGCGAGTGCCTCCGGCGACATCGCTGCGAGCGGAACGCCGTCCGCCAGTGCGGCTTCGTACAACAGACCAATGCCACCCGGCGACAGCCCCGCGGCCTTGCGCAGATATGTCGACAGCGACTGCTTGCCCTTGGGCTTGGCGAGTCGCGATGCGAGGTCGTCGACGCCGAGATCCGGCCGCAACGCGATCAGCAGCCGCGCTTCGCCGGTGGTCAGGATCGCATCGCGCAGCGGCGCCGACAGTGCGTAGATCGCCCCGCCTTCGATGCCGTCGCGCGTGATCACCGCCTCGCCGCGCACGTTGTGCTCACCGAACGTCAGCGCGATGTTCTTCAACGGCGTCCCTTGATACTTGTCGGCGAACAGCGCCGACCAGCCGACCGTGAAGCCGCAATTCGCCGGCCGCAGCGGCGCGACGGCGATGCCCTTCGCGGCAAGCAGCGGCACCCAGCCGCCGTCCGAGCCGAGCCGCGGCCAGCTCGCGCCACCGAGCGCCAGCACGGTCGCGCGCGCCGCGACGACGGCGACGCCGGTCGCAGTATCGAAGCGCAGGCGGCCTTGCTCGTCCCAGCCGGTCCAGCGATGCCGCAACCGCAGTTGCACGCCCTGCTGGTCGAGCCGGCGCAGCCAGCCGCGCAGCAGCGGCGAGGCTTTCATCGCGGTCGGAAACACCCGGCCGCTCGAGCCGACGAAGGTCGGCTGGCCGAGGTCGTCGGCCCAGCGTCGCAGCGCGTCGGGCGGAAAGGCTTCGATCGCGGGCGCAAGCCGTGATTGCGCGGCGCCGTAGCGCGCAAGAAACTCCGGCAGTGGCTCGCTGTGCGTGAGGTTAAGTCCGCCGCGCCCGGCGAGCAGAAACTTCCGCGCCGGCGCCGCCATGCCGTCGAACACGACGACCCGCGCGCCGGCGCGGGCGAGCTGCTCGGCCGCCATCAGCCCGGCCGGGCCGGCACCGATCACGGCGGCGTCGATGTCGATAAAGTCAGCCACGATGGCCTGCGCTGCAAATCATTCGGCGCTTATACACCACGTGGGGCAGGCGCAGAGATTCCGGGTTCGCCCTACGGGCGCCCCGGAATGACTCGCGGATGGGATCCCGCTTTCCCGCGCGCTAGGATTCGTTGAGGGTCTCAAACGGCAAGCCCCGTAACCCGAAGCCCCGGTTAATTCTAAGCCCCAAGCACGTCGTTCCGGGGCGCTCGCGTAGCGAGCGAACCCGGAACCTCGACAAGTTCTGCGAGTCAGAGAGTCCGGGGTCGCCCGCAATTGCGAGCGCCCCGGAATGACTCAAGTTTACATTTTAATCCCAAGCCGCGCCGCCGCTTGCGCCACGTACTTCTGCGTCTGCTGGAAGGCGCCCTCCAGCGCCTGGGCCTTGGAGTCGTCGGTGATCTCGGCGAAGTGCGCCGCGATCCCGTCGGGGGTCCACTCGTTTTCCGGCAGGTTGATGCCTTCGGTCTCGATGATCTTGATCTGCGCGAACGAGCCGGCACCGGCGCCGAGCGTGGTGCGGGTCGGCGCGTTCTCGCTGAGCAGGAACAGAACCGCGGGCGTGATCGCCTCCGGCTTCATCAACTGCAGCGCCTGCGGCGGCAGCAGCTCTTCGGTCATGCGGGTCGCAGCGGTCGGCGAGATGGTGTTGACGCGGATGTCGGTCTTGCGGCCTTCTTGCGCCAGCACGTTCATCAGGCCGACGATGCCGGCCTTCGCGGCGCCGTAGTTGGCCTGGCCGAAATTGCCGAACATGCCGGACGACGAGGTGGTCAGCACGATACGGCCGTAGTTACGCTCCTTCATGCCGTCCCACACCGCCTTGCAGCAGTAGAACGTGCCGGCGAGATGCACGTCGATCACCTTCTGGAAGTCGCTCAGCTCCATCTTGGCGAATGACTTGTCGCGAAGGATGCCGGCGTTGGCGACCAAGAGATCGACGCTGCCCCACTCCTTGGTCGCCTTGGCGACCATCGCCTGCACCTGCTCGTAGTTCGAGACGTCGGCGCCGTCGGCCATCGCGGTGCCGCCGGCCTTCTTGATCTCCTCGACCACGGTCTCGGCCGCGGTCATCGAGCCGCCGGTGCCGTCGCGCGCGCCGCCGAAATCGTTGACCACAACCTTGGCGCCGAGCGCCGCGAGGCCGAGCGCGTGCGCGCGTCCCAGACCATTGCCCGCGCCGGTGACGATAGCGACGCGTCCGTCGAACCTGATAGCCATGTGTTTGCTTCCCGGATTATTGTTCGAAGTAGATCAGGCCGAGCCAATCGGCGACCAGCGCCGAGCGCTTCTCGCCTTCGATCTCGACATTGACGCTGGTGCGCGACAGCAATTCGCCCGGCTTGCGCCAGGTCGCTTCCGCCAGCATGAATCGGCCGCGCACGCGCATGCCCGCCTTCACCGGCGAGATGAAGCGCAGGCGGTCGAAGCCGTAATTGACGCCCATGGTGACGCCCTTGATCTTCGGCATCGCCTCGTAGCTGAACACGCTGAGCATCGACAGCGTCAGGAAGCCGTGCGCGATGGTCGAGCCGAACGGCGTCTCGCGCGCGGCGCGCTCCGGATCGACATGGATGAACTGCCAGTCCTCGGTGCAGTCGGCGAAAGTGTCGATCCGCTTCTGATCCAGCACGTGCCATTCCGACACGCCGATCTCGCTGCCGACCATCTTGAGATACGCGTCGCGTTCGACTTCAGCGGCCATTCGATCCTCGTTGTTTTGCGGCGCACATTCCACATTTGACGAACCCGCGCCAAGCGAAATCTTCGCCGGCGCGGGCTTGAAAGTTCCGGCTTACGGGATCAGGGCGACCCGGCCGATCGCTTTGCGGTCGATCAGCAGCCGCATGCCGCGGGCCCATTCGGTGAGCGGCACGCGGTGCGAGATATTCGGCCGCAGCACGCCCTTTTCGGCGAGATCAAGCAGCGTGACCATGCGCTGCTCGCCGAGCGCAGGATCGCGCCGCACCGCCTCGCCGGCGCGGACGCCGACCACGCTGGCGCCCTTCATCAGGATCAGATTGGTGCGTGCCAACCCGATGCCACCGGTGAAGCCGATCACCAAGAGCCGTGCGCCCCAGTTGATACAGCGCACGCTGTCCTCGAAAATCTCGCCGCCGACCGGATCGAACACCAAGTCGGCGCCGCGGCCGCCGGTGATCCGCTTCACCGCATCCTTGAACGGCTCCGCGCCATACAGCACGCCGTGGTCGGCACCGCGGGCGCGGGCGACTTCGAGCTTCTCCTCGCTCGAGGCCGCGGCGATGACCGTCGCGCCAAGATATTTGCCGACTTCGACCGCGGCGAGGCCGACGCCGCCGCCGGCGCCGTGCACCAGCAGCACCTCTCCCTTCTTTAGATTTCCGCGCTCGACCAGACCGTGCCACGCAGTGCCGTGGCCGGCGAGATACGTCGCGGCTTCCGCGTAGTCGAAGGTCGACGGCGCCGGCGTCAGTTGCGACGCGGCTGTCACCACCTCCTCGGCGTAGGCGCCGAACCGCAGCTTGACGATGACGCGGTCGCCGAGCTTGGCGCTGCTGACGCCCTCGCCCAACTCGATCACGTCGCCGGCCGCTTCCATGCCGGGGATGAACGGCAACTCCGGCTTGAGCTGATACTCGCCGGCGCACATCAGGATATCGGGGAAGTTGATACCGGCGGCACGGATCGCGACCCGCACTTCGCCCGGCTTCAACGCTTTGCGCTCGACCTCTTCAAGCCGCAGGGCCTCGGGCGGTCCGAGTTCGCGGCACACCACAACCTTCGGCATCAGGCGGCACCCGCTTTGCTGCGGACCAGCGCCTCGCGGATGAGCGGCAGGCGATCATTTCCGAAATACATGTCGGTTTTGTCGACGAAGATCGTCGGCGAGCCGAAGCCACCGCGCGCGATCACTTCGTCGGTGTTGTCCTTGAGCTGATCCTTGATCGCCGGCTCGGCGATGCCGGCGAAGAACGCCTGCGGATCGAGACCGCATTTATTGCAGATCGCCGTCAGCACCTCGTCCTTGGAGATGTCCTGATCGTCGCCCCAATAGGCTTCAAACACCGCGGTGGCAAACGGCACCATCGCGGCCGGCTTGTCGCGCAATAGCCACAGGCAGCCACGCATCGCCTTGACGCTGTTCACGGGAAACACGCTCGGCGGCATCTTGATGGCGAGGTTGGACGAGCGCGCCCAATCCATCAGGTCCTTCTTCATGTAGCGCGCCTTCAGCGGCACCGGCGTCTTCCGCGACTCGTACACGCTCGGATTGACCGAATTGAAGATGCCCCCGACCAAAATCGGCTTCCAGACAATCTCCTCCCCCATCTCCTTCGCCAGCGGCTGGATGTTGTGAAAGGCGAGATAGGTCCATGGACTGGAGCAGTCGAAGAACACTTCGAGCATAGGCGTTTCCTTTTCTTGGTTGTTGTGGGTGGTGTTGATTGTTAGTCAAACTCTCGTTCGTCATTCCGGGGCGCGCGCAGCGCGAGCCCGGAATCCATAACCCCTATGCTCTCGGCCAA
>NZ_JBMDXE010000027.1:0-7756 GCF_048594845.1 Rhodopseudomonas sp.
TTTTATACAACAAGACCCGGCGTTTTGGTTTTTGGCGGGGTGTCTGGACCACCCCCCCCCGGCGGCCCGGGCCTGGTGCGGGCCACGACGTGTGGTGATCTCATTAGTTGTGTTGCCCGAGGGATCAGAGCTGCCAATCCATTCCCGACGTCATCCTGAGGTGCCCGCTGAGCCGCGCACTGCGCGGCGCTGCGGGCCTCGAAGGATGGGCCGCACGCCCGGTGGCCGCATCCTTCGAGGCGCGCTACGCGCGCCCCGCAGGATGACGGCTTTGGACTCGGCAGACTAAACGTGCTGGCCGCCGTTGATGTGAATCTCGGCGCCGTTCACGTAGGACGAGGTTTCGGTGCACAGCACGTAGATGATCTTGGCGACTTCGTCCGGTGTGCCGAGGCGGCGCATCGGGATGTCTTCCTGGACGATCTTCTCGGTGCCGGGCGACAGGATCGACGTGTCGATCTCACCGGGTGCGATCGAGTTGACGCGCACGCCGATCGGGCCGAAGTCCGACGCCATCTCGCGGGTCAGCGCCGCGAGCGCGGCCTTCGACGTCGCATAGGCGGCGCCGGCGAACGGATGCACGCGCGAGCCGGCAATCGAGGTGACATTCACCACCGAGCCCTTCGCCGCCTTGAGCTCTTCGATCAGTCCGCGCGCCATCATGATCGGCGCGAAGAAGTTGACGTGGAAGACGTGCTCCCATGTGTCCATCTCGGTGTCGATCGAGCCGAGCCGCTTGCCGCCCGCAGCCTTCGGCGAGATCGCCGCGTTGTTTACCAGCGCATGCACCAGCGCGCCGTCGAGCCGCTCGCGGATCTCGTCGATGCCGCGCAGCGTGTCGGCGCGGTCGCCGAGATTCATCTGGATATGATCCTCGGGCCCGGCGCCCCACGGGCACTCTTCCGGAAACGGATGCCGCGAGCAGGTGATCACCCGCCAGCCGGCGCTCGAAAACCGGATCGCCGTAGCGTGGCCGATGCCGCGGCTGGCGCCGGTCAGAATCATGGTCCGGCGCTGCGCATTGCCTTCAGGCGCGCGCTTCGGGATATCGAGACTCATGGATACAGCCTTGTCTTGGTCCAGGGGGCCGCCGGATTGTCCCGGCCGAATTCGATGCGGTCGTGCAGGCGGAACGGGCGGTCGTGCCAGAATTCGATCCGCGACGGCGTGATCCGCCAGCCGCTCCAGCCCCGCGGTCGCGGAACTTCGCCGACCAGATGCCGCGCTGCGACCTTGGCGATCGCTTGTTCGAAGGCGAAACGGCTCTCCAGCGGCTGCGACTGCTTGCTGGCCCAGGCGCCGATCTGCGCCTGCTTCGGCCGCGTGGCGAAATAGGCGTCGGCCTCCGCCTCGGTCACCGGCGCCACCGTGCCGCGGATGCGGACCTGCCGGCGCAGCGACTTCCAGTGGAACAGCAGCGCCGCCTTGGGATTGGCGGCGAGTTCGCGGCCCTTCTGGCTGGCGATGTGGCTGTAGAACACGAAGCCATCGTTATCGTAGCCCTTCATCAGCACCATGCGGACGTCCGGCAGCCCGTCGGGATCGACCGTGGCCAGCGCCATCGCGTTCGGATCGTTCGGCTCGGAGGCGGTCGCTTCCGCAAGCCATTCGGCGAACAGGCCAAACGGATTCTCCGCCGCGGTGAAATCACCGGACGTTAACTCACTGTGGTGTTTGATGGAGGTATCGCTCATGCGAGGGGATCCGACTTGTGCTTCACCGCGCTCCCGAACGCGACGGCGGCTCTGTATAGGCCAGACCTATATAGGGCACGGCGGTGCGTTGTCCTATCGACGATCGGCCGGTCCGCCGGACTGATAGTCATTCTAATGGGGGTGGGGCTCGGCGGCTGCAGCGTCGGCGGCAAGGAGTCGGCCTTTGCCCAAATGGACGGCACCGACCTCACGGGATCGATTGGCGCGTTGGCGCAATCCTCGGCCGATGGTCCCAGCGAGGCGGACCTGGCGCTTGCGCGCATCGCCGCGTCGGACGTTCTGACGAAGGGTGGCAAGGATTCGAGTCAGCCGTGGGAGAATCCCGCCACCGGTGCGCGCGGGTCCGTGACGCCGCTCGCGACCGCCTATACGACCGACGGCCGCTCCTGCCGCGACTTCCTCGCCAGTTACGTGAAGGAAGGGTCCGAGAGCTGGATGCAGGGCGCCGCCTGCCGCTCGGCACAGGGACATTGGGAAATCCGCTCGCTCAAGCCCTGGCGCCGCAGCTGACGGGGCCCGCGAAAGCGGCCCAAAGCAGTTGCAAAACAGACACAAACACCCCAGATGAAACTCGACTGGGCGTTCTGCCCATGGTTCGATTCCTGATTTCTGAAGGAGACGTGACGGATGCGCGACCCCTATGAGGTCCTGGGGGTGCAGCGGGACGCCAGCGCTGCGGCGATCAAAAGCGCCTATCGCAAGCTGGCCAAGAAGCATCACCCCGACGCGAACAAGAACGACCCGAAGGCCGCCGCCCGTTTCGCCGAGGTCAACTCCGCCAACGAGATTCTCGGCGACGAGGCCAAGCGCAAGCAATTCGACCGTGGCGAGATCGACGCCGAAGGCAAGCCGCGATTCCAGGGCTTTCCGGGCGGCGGCGCGCGCGGTGGTCGTGCCGGCGGCCCGGGCGGCGGTTTCGAGCAGTATAATTTCCGCAGCGGCGCCGGAGGTTTCGGCGGCGGCGGCGGCGGTGCCGGCTTCGAGGACATCCTGAATTCGATGTTCGGCGGCGCAGCCGGCATGCGCGGCGGCGCGCGTGGCGGCGGCGCGGGTTTCGACTTCGACAGCGGCGGCTTCGCCGCCGACCTCGACCAGAGCGTGACGATGACGGTGACGCTCGAAGAGGCCGCGAAAGGCTCCGAGAAACGCGTCCGGCTGCCGTCCGGCAAGGAACTCAACGTCAAGATTCCGGCCGGCGTCGGTCCGGGGCAGCAGATCCGGTTGAAGGGGCAGGGCGAAAGTGCGCCCGGCCATCGCCCGGGCGACCTGCTGATCACCGTCAACTACGCGCCGCACCCGTACTTCAAGGTCGACGGCAACGACCTGCGCCTCGAACTGCCGATCACGCTGTACGAAGCCGTGCTCGGCGCCAAGGTCCGCGCCCCGACGCTGACCGGCGCGATCGAGTTGTCGATCCCGAAGAACACCTCGAGCGGCCGCATCTTCCGGCTCAAGGGCAAAGGCCTGCCGAAGGCCGGCGCCGCGGGCGACCTCTTCGTCATCACCCGCATCGTCCTGCCCGACGGCCACGACGCCGAACTCGAAGCGCTGATGACCAAGTGGCGGGACAGCCACCCATATCATCCGCGCAGCGATCTGGGGTGATCCTCTTCGTCATTGCGAGGATCGAAGCGACGAAGCAATCCAGCACAGTGCACTGAGCTGGATTGCTTCGCTTCTCTCGCAATGACGGACGGTCGGGGCTCTTGTCTTACCTAAGCATTGACCTCCGCCACGAACGCATCGAGCAGCGCGTTGAAGCGGTCGGCCTGCTCCCATTGCGGCAGGTGGCCGGCGCCTTCGATCACCTGAACCTGGCCGCGCCAGAGCGTCGGCATCGTCAGTGTCTGGAAGTAGGTACCGTTGACGAGCTGCTCTTCGGCGCCGTGCAGCACCGCAAGCGGCTGCCTCAGGTTTGCCACAAGCTCGATTTCGTCCCGATAGCCGTCCGGTCCGATGCTGGCGGCGAGCTGGCCGCGCGCGCGGCCATCGGTCCGCAGCACATCCGCGACCATTTCCGGCGGCAGCTCGGCGACGCCCGGCCGAAACGCTGCGGCGACGTAAGCGCGCGCCTGCTCCTCGTTCAGCTCCGGCTGAAACGTGTAGGCCATCGCGGGGGTTGCGAGAAAAGCCTGCTCCATCGCGGGTGGAAAGGCGATCGGCGGTGTGCCGAAGATCGCAAAACCCTTGGCCTGCGGCAGATCCGGCGCAGCCTCCAGCACGATGTGTCCACCAAGACTCCAGCCGACGAACACCGCATCGAGCGCGCCGAGCTGAGCCGCCAACTCCCGCAGCATCGCCGCGTAGCCCGGCATCGTATAAGTCGCCGCCGGATCAGCAGCGTCCGCCGACTCGCCATGCCCCGGCAGGTCCGGCACCAGCAGCCGATACTTGGCGCCGAGCGCGCCGTTCAACTGCCGCGCGAACGCGCGCGACGAGGCCGAATTGCCGTGGACGATCACGACCGTCGGTCCGCTGCCGGCGGATTGGCGGTAGGCGATCCGCCCGGCGGACGTTTCGATAGACTGGGCCTGCATACTGGTACCTCTTCACCACTATGGCGGTGATAAAATACCAAAGAGGTATCCAGGGGAAGTCTCAGCCTTGCGACACAATGGGTAAGGAGGGCTGAAGGGGCGACCTCGGTCGGGGGATCAGCGCAACCCCGGCCAAGGCCGCCTGCGTCGATCGGCGGATCGGACGCAGTCAAAGCATCGTGATTCGGTCGGACGACAGTGAGGCGCGGCGATGTTGGAATCCGCGATTATCAATGTCGAAATTTGGACGGCGTCGGCCAGCCGAACTAATCGTTAACTAACCGCCCGCCTTCTCCGCCTGAGCATAAACCTGCCTGGCCACCTGGCTCAGCCGATCCTTGTCGGTCGGCCCGGCCAGCACATAGCCGACGCCGCGATCAGCCCAGAACAATGCGCCGTCGCGCGCATCGCTGGCGTAGCGCATCTGCGCCGCATCGGTGTTGGCGCGCGACGTGTACAGCGTGAAGCGTTCGCCATTGGCGCTTTCGTACATCAGGAACGCGGCCGGCGCGTCGGGCCCGGGCAGCAGCCGGCCGCCGACGAGCTTCAGGCCACTGGCCTCCAGCTCCGGCGCCGTCACCGTGTAGCCGACGCGCTTCGACAGCCATTGCTGCAGATGCGCGCGCTCCGAGGCCTCGACCTCGACCGGGTGACGCACCTCGACGACATACAGCCGATGGGCATCGAGCGCATCGACCGTGAAGCTGCGGAAGGTGCTCGGAGTCGTGGCAGCGCCGCGCGCGAGCCAGCCCGTGCCGCCGCCGATGATGAAGGCCGCCAGCGTCGCGGCGATCGCGCCGGCGAGCCAGCGCCGTGGCGGCGCCGCGCTGAGCCGGTCGAGTTGCAGCCGCGCCGGCACCGGCTCGTCGAGCACGCGGTCGTAGCGCGCGTGCAACGCCTCGGCCATCGCCTGCCATGATCGCACCCGCTCGGCATCCGCCGGATGGGCCGCCAGCCACGCCTCGACATCGCCACGCCGCTCGGCCGGCAACTCGCCGTCCACATACGCGTGCAGCTCGTCCTCGGTGACGGGGATCTGGGGCTCAGTCATGGTCGCAACTCTTAAGCGTTAAAACATGATCAGCGTCATCCTGAGGTGCCGTCGCGCAGCGACGGCCTCGAAAGATGGACCAAGAAGACGTGGCGCATCCTTCGAGGCTCGCCGCGAGCGGCGAGCACCTCAGGATGACGGCCGCGACGCGTAGTTGTCCCATCATCATCACTTCACCCGTTTCAGCATCGGCCGCTCGCCGTCGAGGCTGGCGCGGATATGGGCGCGGGCGCGGGCCAAGCGGGACATTACGGTGCCGATCGGCACGCCCTGGATCTCCGCGACCTCGCGATAGCTCAGCCCTTCCAGCACCACCAGCAGCAGCGCGGCCCGCTGCTCCTCGACCAGCGTCGCCAGCGCACGGGCGATGTCGTCGCCCTCGGCCTCGGTGCCGCTGGCATCGGCGCTGGTGTCGGTCAGTGGCATCAAGGTCGGACGCCGCGCCAGCGTGCGCCGGCGGTTGCGATTGAGGTTGGTCAGGATGGTGTAGAGCCAGCTGCGCAGATCGCCGCCGAGAAATAGCTTCTCGGAGCGCAGCGCCCGGACCAGCGTGTCCTGCACCAAATCGTCGGCGATATCGGTGTCGCGCGCCAGCGCCCGGGCGTAGCGCCGCAGGGCCGGGATCATCGCTTCGACGCCGTCTCGGAAGTCGTTCATCGCTCGCCCGTGGCCGCTCCGCCCCGGCTTGGTTCTGCACGCCGGTCCGACCATCATAACACCGCGCGAGGCCGCCTATTCCGGCGCGTCGAATTGCGTCAAATGGCTGAATTTGCTTGCGAACATTCGGGCTGTACCCGGCCGGGGCGGTGGTGTAGGTCGGGGCTTCCATTCAAGTCGAGAGGAAGTGACATGGCGACTGGTTCGGGCCTGATGCAGGGCAAGCGGGGTGTCATCCTCGGCGTGGCCAATAACCGTTCGATCGCCTATGGCATCGCCAAGGCCTGCCGCGAGCAGGGCGCCGAAGTCGCGCTGACCTATCAGGGCGATGCGCTGAAGAAGCGCGTCGAGCCGCTTGCCGCCGAACTCGGCGGTCTGGTGCTCGGCCATTGCGATGTCACCGACGCGGCGACGATCGATGCGGTGTTCGACGTGCTGAAGGAGAAGTGGGGCAAGATCGACTTCGTCGTCCACGCCATCGCGTTCGCCGACAAGGACGAACTCGATGGTCGCTATATCGACACCTCGGAGGCCAATTTCTCCAAGTCGATGCTGATCTCATGCTACTCGCTGACCGCGATCGCGCAACGCGCCGAGAAGCTGATGACCGACGGCGGCTCGATTATCACGCTGACCTATTACGGCGCCGAGAAGTGGATGCCGCATTACAATGTGATGGGTGTCGCCAAAGCGGCGTTGGAGGCCAGCGTGCGCTACCTCGCCGCCGACCTCGGCGAAAAGGCGATTCGCGTGAATGCTATCTCGGCAGGCCCGATCAAGACGCTGGCCGCATCGGGCATCGGCGACTTCCGCTACATCCTGAAATGGAACGAATATAACGCGCCGCTGCGTCGCACGGTGTCGATCGAGGAGGTCGGCGACAGCGCGTTGTACTTCCTGTCCGACCTGTCGCGCGGCGTCACCGGCGAGGTCCATCACGTCGATGCCGGCTATCACGTCGTCGGTATGAAAAACCCCGACGCCCCGGACATCTCGCTCGGCGGCAAGGACTAACAGGTACTGCGTCGTCATCCTGAGGCGCGCGTCCTCGGGACGCGCCTCGAAGGATGCGGCCCCGCCCGCCGTCGCCCTTCGAGGCTCGCTGCGCTCGCACCTCAGGGTGACGGCTTCCGCATAGGCTGATCATGCCCACCATCTACTTCATCCGCCACGGCGAGACCGACTGGAACGCCACCGGGCGCTATCAGGGGACGCAGGACATCCCGCTCAACGACAAGGGGCGAGGGCAGGCGAGTGCTGCGGGGCGGCTGCTCGGCAACGTGCTGACGCGCGAGAGGCGCGACGCAGCGGTGCTGTCCTATGTGGCGAGCCCGCTCGGCCGCGCCCGCGTCACCATGGAACTGGTCCGCAGCGCCCTCGGCCTGCCGGCGCAGGGATATGCGACCGACGAGCGGCTGCGCGAAATCACCTACGGGGCCTGGGAAGGCTTCACGGTCGAGCAGATGCAGGCCTCGGACGCGGAGGTTTACGCCGCGCGCCATGCCGACCGCTGGAACGTCGCGCCGCTCCGCGGGGAGAGCTACGCCGATCGGTATCCGTTCATCGCCGATTGGCTGTCCTCGGTGACCGCCGACACCGTCGCGGTCGGCCATGTCGGCACCTGCCGCATGCTGATGGTCGCCTGCGGCGTCAAAACCTCGACGACGGCGCTGGAAGGTCTGATCCTTCAGGGGTCGGTCTATGTCTTCCGCGATGGCGGGATGGAGATCGTGAGCTAGGCGCCAAACCCTCTCCCCTTGTGGGAGAGGGTGGCTTCGCGCAGCGAAGTCGGATGA
>NZ_JBMDXE010000270.1:0-2601 GCF_048594845.1 Rhodopseudomonas sp.
GAGCCGGACGAGCGCGAACTCATCGAGCTGGTGAAGACCCGCAAGGGCTCGGCCCACGCGCCCAAGCAGGTCAAGTTCGTCAGCGAAATGCCGATGACCGGCGTCGGCAAGATCGACAAGAAAGTCCTGCGCGCCCAATTCTGGCAGGGCCGCGACCGGATGGTGGGCTGAGCCGAACTATTGATGCGGCCTGTCCCGGGCGCGATGCGGCACGCGGTGCCGCTTCGCAGACCCGGGGCCCCGGTTGCAACGTGCGTGATCCGGTTACGCTCCGGGTGTGACCACTACGACCTGAACAGCCGCGTGTACTGCGTCTCGTGGCGCAGGCTGGCGAGATCGGCGCGGAAGGTGGCGCTGCCGAGGTCGTCGAGCGTCGCAGCGAGCGCACGCTCGCCGGTGCTGATCACTACGGGCTCGAGTGCGGCGAGCACCCGCTGGCTGTCGGTCTGGCCGAGCGGCACCAGCCTGGCGCCGGCGGAGATCCAGTTCGACACCACCGCGTGCAGGAATGCATGCAGCGTGGCGGGAAGCGGTACGCCGTGGACCGCGCTGACGAGGCCAACCGCCACCGGATAGGCCACTGCGCCATCGCACGCCGCAACCGCCCGCTCAAAGCCGTCGCTCGCCCAGGCATTGCGAACGATCTCGATGAAGGCACGACCTTGAGCGGTGGTTTCGAGGTGTCGCTCGGCCGACGGCACAAAGGCGACGGCCAGTTCGGCGACGCTGCGCAAAGCCTGCTGGTCATCCGCCGCAGCGGCTCGGTAGGCGTGGGCGAGGAACACGCCGTCGCAGAAGCCGGCGCCGTGTTCCAGCATCGCGGCAAGCCAGTCGCGCAGGCTTGTGGCGTCGGTGACGTCGCCCGCCTCCACGGCCCATTCGATGCCGCTCGAATAGGAGAACGCACCGACCGGAAAAGCCGGCGACAGCCATGTCATCAGCCGGTAGAGCGCGGCGCCTTGTTGTGCCGACAGCGGCTCGATCGTCGAGGCGGCCGGCTCAGTGGTCATGCTTGTGGGAATGGCCGTGGCCGTGATCATGGCCGCAGTGCTCGTCGTGCACGTGATGATCGTGATCGTGCCCATGGGCGTGATCATGGCCCTGATGCGCATGCCCGTGGCCATGATGATCATGACCATGATGATCATGGCCGTGGTGATCGTGATGGCCGTGGCCGGCATGGCCGTGCGCGCCGCTGTCGTGGGCCGGCGCGTAGGCACCACCTTCCGGATCGAACGGCGCCTCGATCTCGACGGCCTTGCCACCAAGACCCTTCACCATGTCGGCGATGACATGATCGCGACGGATGCGGAGCGCCTTGGCCATGATCTGCGTTGGCAAATGCCGATTGCCGAGATGCCAGGCCAGCCGCACCAGATGCAGCGGATCGCGACCGCGAATCTCGAGCAGCGGCTCCGGCGCGGCCACCACTTCGATCAGCCGGCCATCATCCAGCACCAATGCATCGCCGCCGCGCAGCGCGACTGCGTGTTCGAGGTCGAGCAGGAAGTCGAGGCCGCGCGTCCCGGTCATCGTCATCCGTCGACGATGCCGATCGTCGAACGCCAGCACGACGGTGTCGGCCGCCGGCTCCTTGAAATGATACTGTCCGTAGACTTTGCTGGCTCGGATCATGCGGGGCTCATCGCATTGGGATCAATCAGGCGAGCCCAAAGCTCTAGAGCATTTCCCGGGCGAGGGAAATCCGGATCGCGCCGGACCGCCCTCGCCTTTATGCCCAACTAGCGGCAGAGGCTCAGAACGTCTCGACCTTGCCTTCACTGATGATCTCGATCACCGTCGGCGACGCCTTCAGCGGCGTCGACAGCTCACGCCACACCTTCATGTGCGGCGCGCGGGCATGCGCGTTGAGATCTTCGCGACTCTCCCAACGCTCGACAACGACGAACGTGTTCGGATCGTTGATCGAGATGTGGTTCTCGTAGGAGATGCAGCCCTTCTCCTTGCGGGTCTCGGCAATGCAAGCCTTGGCCCCGGCGATGAAGGCGTCCCGCGCCTCCGGCTTCACCTGCGTCGTTGCGACGACATAGATCATGGGGATTATCCCTTCTTGTTGCCGGCGCTGCGCTTACTTCACATCCACCTTGGCGGGCGTGATGATCTCGATCTTCGGGGGCGCTGCCAGGCACTTCGCCGCGGCACGGCCGAACGCCTTGAAGTGCTCGGTCTTGCTGTGGGGGCCGAGCGCCTCGGCGTTTTCCCACTGCTCGACGAACACCATCTGGGTCGGATCGGTGACGCTCTCGTGCAGATCGTAGGCGACATTGCCGGGCTCCTGGCGCGTGCCGGCGATGCATTCCTTGGCGGCAGCGATCAGCTCGGCCCGCATCTCGGGCTTCACGGTGAGTGTGGCGACGACATAGATCACGAAAATTCCTCCCGGCGGGTTATCGTTGTGGCGCGAACGCCGTGCGCGACCATAGGCGGATGCAAGCGGTCATGCAAAGGGGGCTGCGGTGGTGTCCCGCGCGCGGTGCAGCGCGCAGCGGTGCGCCGCAGACGCAGGACCCCGGTTGAATGGAGCCCCTGAAGCGGGCCCCCGATCTGCGCAGCGGCACTACGTGCCGCGGCGCGTCCGGG